>NZ_JAJNIL010000007.1:0-187425 GCF_022386455.1 Mammaliicoccus sp. I-M35
CTGTTCCCATGCCGAACACAGAAGTTAAGCTCTTTAGCGCCGATGGTAGTTGGGCTTACGTTCCGCGAGAGTAGGACGTTGCCGGGCAAATGTTTATAAATGGATGCGATGAGCCGCACTCGAGACCTGTTAGGTCTCTTTTTTTATGTTTAAATTTAGTTGAAATAAAGTAGAAGATAAAGGGCATGTATACAGTATATAATAACTAAGCATATAGAATACGATTTATAACTAAAAAAACATCTCATTTCTTTCTGTAATAAACAGAGAAATGAGATGTTTTTATTTGGTTACGTACTTATATTAGTAATGAATAAAGCATTTTATTCTTATTAATATAGATGTATTTAGGATCAAATTCGCTAACGTTCTTATAAAGTTGGTCTAAATCATTATGATCTTTAAGTTGAATGCCTATAATAACAGAACCTGTATTTTGGCTCGATTTTTTTAAGTATTCAAATTTTGTAATATCATCATTTGGTCCAAGTACTTCGTTAACAAACTCTCTTAATGCACCTGGTCTTTGTGGGAAGTTAACAATAAAGTAATGTTTCATATCTTCAAATAAAAGTGAGCGTTCCTCAATTTCTTTCATTCGGTTAATATCATTGTTACCACCACTGACAATACAAATAACATTTTTACCTTTAATATCATTTTTATAATGATTAAGTGCAGTGACGCTTAATGCGCCAGCTGGTTCTGCAATAATAGCTTGTTTAGAGTACATATCTAGGATTGTACTGCATACTTCACCTTCATCTACAGCCACAAAGTCATCAACAACATTTTTTGAAATTTCGAATGTTAATTGTCCAACTTTTCCTACTGAAGCGCCATCTACAAATTTATCGATATCCGTTAATGTAACAATTTTATTAGCTTTAACAGATTGCGCCATACTACTTGCTCCAAGTGGTTCTACACCAATGACTTGAGTAGTAGGCATTGTATCTTTAAGATAAGTGCCTACTCCTGAAATTAAGCCACCGCCACCGATTGCAGCGAAGCAATAATCAAATTTGATGTTTTCTTCTTCTGCATAATCTACTATTTCTTTAGCAATCGTACCTTGACCAGCAATTGTATTAATATTATCGAATGGATCAATAAAGCTTAATCCAAATTGTTCAGTATAATCTAACGCATGTTTTAAGCAATCATCAAAAGTATCGCCAATTAATTCTATTTGTACAAATTCACCACCGAAAAATTTAACTTGATTAATTTTTTGAGCTGGTGTTGTTACTGGCATAAATATAACAGCTTTGATTTCGAGTTGTTTAGCCGTGAATGCGATACCTTGTGCATGATTACCTGCGCTCGCACAACTAACGCCATTTGCTCGTTCTTCGTCTGTTAACTGATTAATTGCATAGTACGCACCTCTTAATTTAAAGGAACGTACCCATTGCAAATCTTCTCTTTTTAAATATACATTACAGTCAAACTTCTGTGATAAATACATATCTTTTTCTAATGGTGTTTGTTTAACTGTATCTTTTAATTTTAAAAATGCTTCTTCTATATCTTCAGCACTTAAACGTGTTTTTAAGGTCATTCTACCACTCCCAATTAGTTGTGCATTTTTTCATATTGGTTGATCTGTTCTTCATAAGTTAATGTAATAGCAATATCATCTAAACCGTTAACCAATTTATTCTTCCATGTCGCATCTATATCAAAATGATATTTTGCTTCAGGTGTGATAATTTGTTGGTTAGGTAAATCAATCGTTATTTCACTATGTTGTGCTATTGCTTCTCTGTCTTCTTTATTTTCAATTACAATCGGTAACATACCATTTTTAGTACAGTTCATATAAAATATATCACTAAAACTACCTGCTATAATGATTAAGAATCCAAAGTCTTTTAATGCCCAAGCTGCGTGTTCTCTTGATGAGCCACAACCAAAATTATCACCTGAAATAAGTATGCTTGCACCTTTGTATTCTGGTTTATTTAAGTTGAAATCTGGATTATCAGAACCATCTTCTAAATAACGCCATTCGTCGAATAAGAAGGGGCCAAAACCAGTTTTAGAAATTCTTTTCAAAAAAGCTTTTGGAATGATTTGATCCGTATCAATATTATCATTGAGTAGGGGAACTGTTTTACCATTAAAAATATTAATTGGTTCCATTTAAATGACCACCTTTCTAGTATCTACAAATCTTCCGTTAATAGCTGCTGCTGCTGCCATTGCAGGAGATACGAGATGCGTTCTTGCGCCTTTACCTTGACGACCTTCAAAGTTACGATTACTTGTTGAAGCACAGTGAACACCGTTAGGAACTTGGTCAGGGTTCATTCCTAGACACATTGAACATCCAGGTTCACGCCAATCAAATCCTGCTTCTTTGAAAATTTTATCTAGACCAAGTGCTTCTGCTTGAAGTTTAACACTTCTAGAGCCAGGAACGACTATTGCTGTAATATCTTGATGGACTTTATGACCATCTACAATTTTACTTGCTTCAATAAGATCTGAAAGTCTTGCATTTGTACAAGAACCAAGGAAAACATAACCTAGAGGAATATCTCTAGCAGTTTGACCTGGTTGAAGGCCCATGTAATTATAGGCTCTTTCATCATTTAAATCTTTAATTTCTGGGAATGGTGTATTAAAACTAACACCCATTTCAGGACTTGTACCCCAAGTGACTTGTGGTTCAAGATCACTTACGTCTACAGTAATTACTTTATCGTAAGTAGCATCTTCATCTGAATACAAAGTTTTCCAATCTTCAATAGCTGCTTCAAAGTTCTCTGGTTGATATTTACGTCCTCTTACATATTCAAAAGTTGTTTCATCTGGCTTCATCATGCCATATTTAGCACCAGCTTCGATAGCCATATTACAAATTGTCATTCGCTCATCCATTGTCATATTAGAAATAGCTTCACCAGCGAATTCTAAAGCGTAACCAGTACCAAAATCAACTCCGTATTGATTGATTAAGTATAGGATAATATCTTTAGCATAAACACCAGTTGGCAATGTACCATCAACTTGAATTTTCAAGTTCTTTGGTTTAGTTTGCCATAGTGTTTGAGTTGCAAAAACATGTTCTACTTCACTTGTACCTATACCAAAAGCAATAGCTCCAAATGCACCATGCGTTGCAGTATGTGAATCACCACATACGATAGTTTTACCTGGTTGTGTTAAACCTGTTTCTGGGCCAACCATATGCACGATACCTTGTTCATCTGAACCCATATCAAATAACTTTACACCAAATGCTTCACAGTTTTTTTGCAAAGCACTAATTTGTTTATTAGCAATTTCATCTCTAATATTGAATATATCAACTGTAGGTACATTATGATCCAATGTTCCAAACGTTCGATCGGGACGTCTTACTTTCCTATTTTGTAATCTTAAGCCTTCGAATGCTTGAGGAGATGTAACTTCATGAATAAGGTGTAAGTCGATGTATAATAATTGGGGTTCACCTTCTTTACCAGCTATTATATGTCGATTCCATACTTTATCAAATAATGTTTGAGACATGTCGTTTTCCTCCTTCTAAATATTATTTTTGATTGCTTCGAAGACTTCAGATGTACTGTTATTTCCACCTAAATCTTTAGTTGCAATACCTTTCTTGATTGTGCTAAATACGATATCTTCTAAATACTGAGCGCATTCAGGTTGATGTAAACTTTCTCTAATACACATTGCTAATGATAGTAACATTCCACTTGGGTTTGCTTTATTTTGACCAGCTATATCAGGTGCAGAACCATGTATTGGTTCATATAAACTTGGTCCATTCTCACCAAAACTTGCAGAAGGTGAAAGGCCAAGTGATCCTGGGATAACTGAAGCTTCATCACTTAGAATATCCCCAAATAAATTTTCAGTTACAATAACATCAAACTGTTTAGGATTTGTAATTAAATGCATGCTACATGCGTCTACTAAAAGATGATTTAGTGTGACATCTGGATATTCTTTAGAAACTTGTTCTAATGTTTGTCTCCAAAGTTTTGAAGAGCTTAGTACATTTTCTTTATCTACTGATGTAACGATTTTATTTCGTTTAGTAGCTAATTGAAATGCAACGTGTGCGATTCTTGTAATTTCTTCTTTAGTATATGCAAGTGTGTCAATTGCTTTTTCATCATCAAAATATTTTGGTTCTCCAAAATACAAACCACCCGTTAATTCACGTACAATGATAAAATCAGTACCTTTTACGAGTTCTTCTTTTAATGGTGATAAATGTGCAGTTGATTCAGTAACAATAGTTGGTCTAATGTTAGCAAATAAATTTAATGCTTTTCTAATACCTAATAGGCCGTGTTCTGGTCTATTTTTTGGATCAGTCCATTTAGGACCACCAACGGCTCCTAATAATATTGCATCACTGTTTTGACAAGCAGTTAAAGTTTCTGGAGGTAAAGGCTCGCCATGTTTATCGATGGCGATACCTCCAAAATCTTTAGTATCTATTTCATAATCAAAATTAAATTTCTTTGATAATAATTCTAGTATTTCAATACTACCTTCTAAAATTTCTGGACCGATTCCATCACCGGGTAGGGCAGTGATTTTGTATGTCATGACTTTACGCCTTCTTTCAATTTGTTCTCACTGTGTTTAGCATGTGCTTCAACATATGCCTTACAAGAAGCATATAGAATATCGTAGTCAATACCGATACCTGTATATACTTCATCTTCGAATTCTACTTGAACGTGTACTTCAGCTTGAGCATCCGTACCTTCTGTAATAGATTCAATTCGATATTGTTGTAATTCAGGTGTGTAATCAAAAATTCTATCAATTGCATTATAAATTGATGTAATTGAACCTGAACCAATAGATGAGTCTTTATAAGTATTTCCTTCTTTATCTTCAATAACGACAACAGCGCTTTGTAAGCCATTTGATACAAATTGAAGTTGAAGTGCATTTACTTTATAGTATGCATTTTCTTCATGTTCACTACCTTGAAGGATAGCGTGTATATCTCGATCAGTTACTTGTTTTTTCTTATCTGCGACTGATTTAAATTGTTTAAATACTTCCACTTGTTCATCTGGTGAGAGATTGTATCCAAGTTCAATTAACTTTTCACTAAACGCATGTTTACCAGATAGTTTACCAAGTGGTAAAGAGTTTTTAACAACACCGACAAGTTGAGGTGTCATAATTTCATAAGTTTCAGGATTTTTCAAAATACCGTCTTGATGAATACCAGATTCATGACTGAAGGCATTTTGACCAACGATTGCTTTGTTTCTTGGGACTCGAAGACCTGAATATCTACTTACCATGTCGCTTGTGTTTTTAGTTTCAGCTAGATTGATATTAGTAGATAGGTTGTAATGATCTTGTCTAACGTGTAGTGCAAGTGCAATTTCTTCAAGAGCAGTATTACCAGCACGTTCACCGATACCATTAATTGCACCTTCAACTCTTCGTGCACCATTTTCAAAAGCAGATAGGGCATTTGCTACAGCAAGACCTAAATCATCATGACAATGAGAACTATATATCACTTCATGATCACTTTTAATTGTTTCAATAAGTGTCTTAAAGATTTGACCATATTCTGTAGGATAAGAATAACCAACCGTATCTGGAATATTGATAATATCTGCACCAGCATCAACTGCTGTTTGCACTGCTTTAATTAAAAATGGTAAAGGTGTTCTTGTAGCATCTTCAGGTGAAAATTGAACTTTTTCAAATAATGTTTTTGCATAAGTTACATTTTCTGTTATAGATGCTAATACTTGTTCTTCAGTCATTTTCAATTTATATTCCAAGTGGATAGGGCTAGTTGCTAAGAAAACATGAATTTGTCTATGTTGTGCTTCTTTTGTTGATTCATGTACAGCATCAATATCTGACTTTTTACATCTAGCTAATCCGCAAACTGCAGTTGTTGTTAATGCTTTAGCAATACTTTCTACTGATTTAAAACTACCTTCACTAGAAGCGGGGAAGCCAGCTTCTATTACATCGACTCCCCATTTTTCTAGTTGTATAGCAATTTTGAGGCGTTCATCAAATGAAAAACTGACGCCTGGTGTTTGTTCTCCATCTCTTAGTGTTGTATCGAATATTTGAATATGGTCTGACATAATAATCCTCTCCTTAAATTCTAGTACTTTTATTTAGTTTGAATACTTTTAGCTTTAACGAATGGCATCATGTCACGTAATTCTCTACCTACTGATTCGATTTGATGTCCTTGTTGCTCTTTACGCATTCTTAGGAATTCTTCGAAGCCATTTTCGTTATCTTTAATGAAGCGATCACTGAAAGCTCCTGTTTGAATATCTTTAAGTACTTCTTTCATATTTTCTTTAACATCAGGTGTGATAACACGTTCACCAGATACATAATCACCAAATTCTGCAGTGTTTGAAATAGAATAACGCATGTTTTCCATTCCGCCTTCATACATTAAATCAACGATTAATTTCATTTCATGTAATACTTCGAAGTAAGCAATTTCTGGTTGGTAGCCAGCTTCTACTAATGTTTCGAAACCTGATTGGATAAGTTTCGTTACACCACCACAAAGTACTGCTTGTTCACCGAATAAATCAGTTTCAGTTTCTTCTTCAAAGCTTGTACCGATAACACCAGCTCTAGTAGCACCGATACCTTTTGCATAGCTTAATGCTAATTGAGTTGCTTTGCCTGTAGCATCTTGATATACAGCGTATAGTGCAGGTACAGCACTTCCTTCAGTAAATGTACGTCTAACTAGGTGACCTGGTCCTTTTGGTGCAACTAAGAATACATCTACGTTTGCTGGTGGTTGAATAACTTTAAAGTGAATATTAAATCCATGAGCAAATACTAAAGCATTTCCTTCATCTAAGTTAGGTTCAATTTCTTCTTTATAAACTTGTCCTTGAATTTCATCTGGTAATAGAATCATTACAACGTCAGATTGTTTAACAGCTTCATCTACTGGATATACTTCAAAACCATCTTCTTTAGCTTGATCAAATGATTTACCTGGACGAATACCAATAACAACATCATATCCGTTGTCTTTTAAGTTCTGAGCATGTGCATGTCCTTGTGAACCATATCCAACTACTGCGATTTTCTTACCTTGTAATGCGTCCTCTGTTACCGTGTTGTCATAAAATACTTTAGTCATAATAAATGCCTCCATTAATTTGTTTTATTTTGTATTATAGTAATCCTGCAGAACCTGTTCGTGACACTTGTGTCACAGGATATATTTTTAAATCATCCAATAGATTTTCTATTGTTTGATGGGTTCCAATTGCTTGAATATAAATATAATCTTCTAAATCTTTTAAAATGGTTAATTGACCTTCATAAGGCTTAATGATTTTTTCGAACGTTTGATAATCGTCAGGATGTCCTAACTTGATTAAAATAAGTTCTCTATTAAATAGGTTGTTATCTGTAATATCTAGGGCAGATATTACATTTACTTGCTTTTCTAACTGCTTAATAATTGTTTCTGTACTACTTTCATCTGAAACATCCACAATAAATGTAATATTTGTAATGCCCTCTGTTTCAGTAGGCGTTGCAGAAAGAGAAACAATGTTGTATTGTCTCCTTACAAAAATACTTGTAAGTCGGTTGAGTGTACCCGCTCTATCGAGTACTTGAGTCTTAATTGTTCTTTTCATTATTCAACGCCCTCCATTTTGTAGTTTGGTTGTCCACTTGGAACCATTGGAAGTACTGGTTCAGAAGGGGAAATTCTAATTTCGATTAAGGCTGGGCCTTTATGAGCGAATGCTTCATCAAGCGTAGATTCTAATTTATCATTTGAATCGATCATGAAACCTTTAACGCCATAGCTTTCAGAAAGCTTCATAAAGTCAGGCTGCCCAGCAAATACTGAATGAGAAAAACGTTGGCTATAAAATTTATCTTGCCATTGTTTAACCATACCTAAAGCACCATTGTTGATTAATACGATTTTGATGTCATTATCAAATTCATTTAAAATGGCCATTTCTTGGTTAGTCATTTGGAATCCACCGTCACCAACAAAGGCAACAACTGTCTTGTCAGGATGTGCAAACTTGGCACCCATAGCAGCTGGGATACCAAAGCCCATTGTTCCTAAACCACCGCTTGTAATAATTTGACCATGTGTTTTAAATGGATAATATTGTGCAACCCACATTTGATGTTGACCTACGTCAGTTGCAACAAGGGCATCTCCGTTTGTAATCTTTCCGATATACTCAATTGCTTGTTGTGGCTTAATAAAGTCATCAGTTGGTTTGTCATATCTAAATGGATATGTTGCTTTATTAGATAAACAATGTTCATACCATTCATGATGGATAAGCTCATGAGCATCATATTCTAATAGTGCTTCTAATGTTTGTTTTGCATCGGCAATAATACCTAAATCTGTAGGAATGATTTTGTTAATTTCACATGGATCGATATCTACATGAATAACTTTAGCGTCTTTTGCGAATTCATCTGGGTTACTTGCTAGACGATCATCAAATCGGCTACCAAAGTTAATTAACAAATCACATTCTGTTAATGCCATGTTACTTGCATATGATCCATGCATACCGCCCATACCTAAGAATAATGGGTCAGAGTAGGGGATAGAACCTAATCCTAGCAAAGTGTTTACAACAGGAATTTTGTATTTATTAGCAAATGCTGTAAGTTCCTTTGAAGCTTCAGCATGGTTAACACCAGCACCAGCAAGTATAATTGGCTTCTTTGCTAAACGAATCATTTGGATAACTTGTTCAATCTCTTTATCTTCTGGCGTTAAGTTAATATGATATCCAGGTAAATTAAGCTCTCTTGGAGAAACTTCAACTGTTTCTAAAACACCGATATCTTTAGGAAAATCGATTACAACTGGACCTTTACGACCAGTTGAAGCAATATGAAATGCTTCATCAATAATCTTTGGAATATCTTTTACATCTGTAATTTGATAATTATGCTTTGTAATAGGTGTTGTCATAGAGAGTAAATCCGCTTCTTGGAAAGCATCTTTACCAATACCTGGTCTGTGAACTTGTCCTGTAAGTACAACTAGTGGAATTGAGTCACTCATAGCATCAGCTATTCCAGTAATTGTATTAGTTGCGCCAGGTCCGCTAGTAACGACTACAACACCAGGTTTACCTGTAACTCTTGCATATCCTTCAGCTGCGTGAACTGCACCTTGCTCGTGTCTCGTAAGAATATGAGGCACTTTACCTTCATAAAAGGCATCATATAAAGGTAAGACAGCACCGCCAGGATATCCAAAGATGTAATCGACTTCTTGATCAATAAATGATTGGACAAGTAATTCTGCCCCTGTGTAAGTTATTGTCTTTTCTTTAGTTGCTTCATCTGGTTCTTTGTATGATTTAGTAGTTAGTGCCATGCAAATCACTCCTTAAATTAGTTCGTCCGGTACTTTCAAGATGCCTCCTGTATTTGCACTTGTTACAAGGGCAGTGTATCTTGCAAGATAACCAGTCTTAACTTTAGCTTTAAATGGTTCAATGTTTTGTTTTCTAGCATGTAATTCTGCTTCAGAAACATTTACATCTAATGTACGATTCGTTAAATCGATGATGATTTCATCACCGTCTTGGATGAGTCCGATAGGTCCACCCGCGGCAGCTTCTGGTGAAATATGTCCGACAGCGATACCTCTTGTTGCACCTGAGAATCGACCATCTGTAATTAATGCAACATCTTTACCTAAACCTCTACCGACGATAGATGAAGTAGGTGCTAACATTTCCGGCATTCCAGGTCCACCTTTAGGGCCCTCATAACGAATGACAACAACGTGACCTTCTCTAACAGTGTGGTTATCAATTGCTTCAACCGCTTCATCATGTGAACTAAAGCAAATCGCTTTACCAACAAATTTCTTGATTGATGGATCAACACCACCAACTTTAATAGCAGCACCATCTGGCGCGATATTTCCAAATAACATTGATAAGCCACCAGTTTCAGAGAATGGATTATCTCTTGTATGGATAACTTCTGTATTTTTAATTTCACGATGTTCGTTATTTTCTCTTAATGTTTTGCCTGTGACTGTAATACGGTCAGGATGTAAAACATTATCGAGTTTGAGTAATTCACCGATGATAGCTGGTACACCGCCTGCTTCATGTACATCATGCATTGAGTATGAAGAACTTGGTGCAATTTTAGATAGGTAAGGTGTACGTTTAGCTATTTCATTTACTCTATTTAAGTCATAATCGATACCAGCTTCATTTGCTAAAGCTAAAGTATGAAGGACTGTATTTGTAGAACCACCCATTGCCATATCTAAAGCAAATGCGTCATCAATTGCATCTTTAGTAATGATGTCTTTAGGTTTAATGTCTTTTTTAACTAAGTCCATTAGTTTAAAGGCTGCTTCTCTAATTAATTCTCTTCTTTCTTCTCCTACAGCAATAGCTGTTCCGTTATAAGGTAATGCTAATCCTAATACTTCCATTAAGCAGTTCATTGAATTTGCTGTAAACATGCCTGCACATGAACCACAAGTAGGGCATGCGTTCTTTTCCATATCTAAGAATTCTTCTTTCGTCATTGAACCACCTTTGAATGATCCAACTGCTTCAAACATCGAAGATAAAGTTAATGCTTTACCAGTTGCAGATAGACCAGCTTTCATTGGTCCACCTGAACAGAAGATTGCAGGTACGTTTGTTCTAACAGATGCTAATAACATTCCTGGTGTAATCTTGTCACAGTTTGGCATGTAGAATACGCCGTCAAACCAGTGTGCGTTAATAACAGTTTCAGCTGCGTCAGCAATAACTTCTCTACTTGGTAATGAGTAGCGCATCCCGATGTGACCCATTGCTATACCATCGTCAACACCGATTGTATTGAATTCAAATGGAATACCACCTGCTTCTCTAATCGCTTCTTTTGCGATATCTGCCAATTCCCTTAAATGAACATGTCCTGGGACAATATCAATGTAAGAATTGCAAATCGCAATAAATGGTTTATTCATATCCGTTGGGCTCTTGATTTGTCCTGTTGCATGTAATAGGCTTCTTGCAGGTGCTTGGTGATCACCTTTTTTGATCATGTCACTTCTCATAATTACACTCCTCTAGAAAAATAAAAAAGCAACGTCCCAATAAATATGGGACGTTGCTTCGAGTCCCATTCAAGTAGAAATAGGACTTAAACCATACAGTAAATTGAAGCTTACTGTTGTTCGAGTCCTTCTGAGCGTAATAAAATCACTAATATGCTGTATTCGATTGTCGGTTTATTTGCCGTCATTGTGAAATTCATTACAACTCGTCCTTTCTTCTCAAATGTGAACCATATTTTTAGTTAAGATTTTTGAATAGTTAAAAAATTTATGTACTAAATTTAACGCATATCAGAATACATGTCAACAGAAGATTTAGATTTTTCTAAAAATTTAGATAATGAAAGCGCTTTACTGATAAATGAACCATTCATTACCCAATTAAATAAATATTTGTTATAATAGTTCAGTTAGTTTAAGTAAAGAAAAGGTAGGTGCCAAATTAGTGATTATTCAAGTTGACTCATTAGAAAAAACGCAGCAAATTGCTGAAAAATTAGCTCAAGTTGTAACTGAAAATGATATTATTTTGTTGAATGGAGATTTAGGAGCGGGTAAAACCACTTTTAGCCAATATTTCGGAAAGGCTTTAGGCGTTAAAAGAAACATTAATTCACCTACCTTTAATATAATAAAATCCTACAAAGGGAGATTGCCTTTTCATCATATGGATTGTTATAGATTAGAAGATAGTGACGAAGATTTAGGGTTTGATGAATACTTTAATGATAATGGTGTTACGATTATTGAATGGAGTGAATTCATTCAAGAATATTTACCTAAAGAGCGTTTAGAAATCAACATTAAGTATATTGACGCCGATAAAAGGGTGTTTGAAATTATTTCTAAAGGTGAACATTATAAACAGATAAAGGAAGTGCTAAATGATGACAACATTACTAATTGATACTTCTGATCAACCTTTAGCAGTAGCACTTGTTAAAGAGGGAAATGTATTAATCAATTATCAGTCCAATATAAAGAAGAATCATTCATTACAATTAATGCCCGTTATTGAATCATTAATGGATGAAGCGCAATTAACACCTCAAACATTGTCAGATATAGTCGTTGCTAATGGACCTGGTTCGTATACGGGGTTAAGAATTGGTATTACAACAGCAAAGACGATGGCATATACTTTGGATATTCCTTTATATGAAGTTTCATCTTTAAAGGCATTAGCAGCAACATATAACAACGAAAATGATCTTATTGTACCATTATTTGATGCTAGAAGAGACCATGTATTTGCTGGTGTTTATCAATATAAAGATGATAAATTAGAAACAATCAAAGAAGATAGTTATATTTCTATTGAAGCATTGAATCAATTTTTAAAATCACAAAATCATCCGTATATATTTATTGGTCACGATGTATTAAAGTTACAAGATAAGTTAGAAGGTAGAAGTCTTTCAAAATTACCTGATGCTTCAATAATGTATAAAATTAAGGAACAACCGGTGTTAAATGTTCATGAACTAAAACCAAGATATCTAAAATTATCAGAGGCGGAACAAAATTGGAAAAACAATCAAACGAAGCATTAGAAATTAGAAAAATGTCAATTGAAGATGTCCCTCAAGTATACGAAATAGAAAATCATAGTTTTACACAAAGTTCATGGTCTATTGACGCATTCTATCATGAGTTAGAGAAAAATGAATTTGCGCATTATTTTGTTGTATCTATAGGTGAAGAAATCATTGCATATTGTGGATTGTGGTTAGTTATTGATCAAGCACAAATTACGACAATATCTGTTGCCGAGCAATATAGAGGTAATGGAATAGGACAAATGTTATTAGAATATGCGATGACTTTTGCAAGTGCAACTTGTACAACGATGAGCTTAGAAGTAAGAGTGGATAATGAAGCGGCGAGACATGTTTATGAGAAAGCTGGCTTTACGTATGGTGGCGTTAGGAAAAATTATTATGGCGATGGAGAGGATGCTAAAGTGATGTGGGTGAGTCTAAAAAATGTCTGAATCAATTATATTAAGTATAGAAACAAGCTGTGATGAAACAGCAGCAAGTGTCATAAAAAACGGCAATGAAATTATCAGTAATGAAGTTGTTACACAAATGATGACACATAAAAAATTTGGCGGTGTAGTACCAGAAGTAGCGAGTCGTCAACATGTTGAAGTGATGACAACAGTGATTGATGAAGCTTTAAAAAATGCAAATATGCAAATGGATGACATTGATGCAATAGCCGTAACAGAAGGTCCAGGATTAATTGGTGCTTTACTTGTCGGTGTTGCAAGTGCTAAAGCTTTAGCATTTAGTCATCAAAAGCCACTTATTCCAGTTCATCATATTGCAGGGCATATTTATGCTAATCATCTCGTTAAACCATTAGAATTTCCTTTAATTGCATTAATCGTTTCTGGTGGACATACAGAACTGATTTACATGAAAGATCATTTAGATTTTGAAGTTATAGGTGAAACGCGTGATGATGCAGTCGGTGAGGCATATGACAAAGTTGCTAGAACAATAGGTTTACCATATCCAGGAGGTCCTGAAGTTGATAGACTTGCTCAAATCGGTCAAGATACTTTGAATTTTCCTAGAGTTTGGTTAGAAAAAGACAGCTATGATTTCAGTTTCAGTGGTTTGAAAAGCGCAGTTATTAATACATTGCATAATAAAAAGCAAAAAAATGAAGAAATCATAAAAGAAGATGTTGCGACTAGTTTCCAAAATAGTGTTGTTGAAGTACTTGTCGGCAAAACAATGGCTGCAGTTAAAGACTATGATGTTCAACATTTAATTGTGGCTGGTGGAGTAGCTGCGAATAAAGGGTTACGTCATGCACTAGAACAAGAATCAAATAAATTAGGAATAGATCTTAGTATTCCACCATTAAATTTATGTACAGATAATGCTGCTATGATAGGGTCAGTAGCTCATTTCTTATATGAAAATAACCGCTTTTCAAATATGAAATTAAACGGTAAAAGCTCTCTAGATATTGAAGCATTTTAATATACAATAATTTGTAATATTGCACTATAGACGTTATACTCAATATGATATAAAAAGATTGAGGAGGCGTTGTAAAGTGGAAGTTAATACTTATTTTAATTTTAAAAATAGTATTGAAGCATTAAAGTTCTACGAAGAAAAATTAGGTGCAACGGATATTATGAGAGTTCCGGGTAACCATGAGATGTTTAAAGATGCACCTGATGAATTTAAATTGCCCGAATCTTTTACAATGAACGCGAGCTTTAACTTATTAGGGAAGACATTTTTATGTAGTGACACTTGGCAAAATAAAGATATCAATAACGAAGGCGCTCAAGCATGTTTTCAGTTTAATTATAACGATGAGCAGGATAGAGAAGCTGTCATCGAATTGTTTAAGAAAGCTGAAGAAGCGGGTTGTAAAATTGATATGCCTTTAAACGAGGTAGAGTGGTCACCACTCTTTGGTTCATTCCAAGATCCATTTGGTGTAACTTGGATGGTAAATGCATATACAGAATAATATAAGAGGACGTTCAAAATTTTGAACGTCCTTTTTTATTTGCGTGCGTATTTGCCTTCACTATTCGTATAGTCAGTATAATCTTTTATACGTTGATCATATTCTTCTTTAGTTATAATTTTATGTTTCAATAGTTCCTTAGCTTTCGTTGTATAATTTTCAATGTTAGATTGTTTCATAAATCATCATCCCTTCTGTAGCATACACAAGACCAATTAATCAATGAAATTTAACTCTAAGCACATCATTAACTTCAAAATAAAAGTAGAATTTATAACTAAAGTCTATAAACAAGAAAATTGGTTACATAAATTATAAGTCTTAATTGATATTAAATCTAGCCTAATTGATAAATATATTAATATTTTAGTCATTTCAACATTTAGAATTTAAAATATTTACAAAAAATACATGAAGGTCACGTATTCATCATAAAGTCAATACAGAACATTTGTACTTGTGCACAAAGTCAAGCATGTTCGCCCAAACCCCTTGGTATCAAAGGGATTGAGCGTCGAATGAAATGACTTCCGACACTTCTTCCGACAGTATTTTTGAAAAAGCATCTGAAACGTCACGTTTGGCACTATCTATAATATGGCCATAAGTAGACTCAATCATCTTAGGTGTATTACCTAAACGTTCAGCAACATAGAATATAGACTGATTACCTTTTAATAGTAATGTAGCATGAGAATGCCTAAAAGCATGTGCATGGATTTTTATATTTAAATCCTCAGACATCTGATTGAATGCTTGATAAATGATTGTTCTAGAAATAGGCTTTAATCCATAATTACCAACAAAAATTGCTGAATGGATATCGATAGGTGTATTGCGATAAAAAGATTTATTCTCGATGTATTTTTGATATTCTTTCAACATTTTTATCAATTCAGGATCTACGTGAATAGTTCTTTTTGAACGTTTCGTTTTTGTTTTTGTAAAATTGTCATGGTCATTTCTAGATTCTCTAATACTGATCGTATTATTTTTGAAATCAATATCTGTCCATCTCAAAGCTTGTAATTCACCGATTCTCATACCAGTATAGGTAAGTGTATAAACAATGGTTTTATAAACAGGCTCCATACTATCAGCATAATGTAATATGCATTTTAAGGTACTTTGATTATAAAAAATTGGTTGGGTATCTTCTTCTTTAAAATGCATTTTTCCTGATATTTTATTTCGTTTTAATTTTTCGTTATCGACCATGAAATCCAGTATGGCAATAAAAGTACAATAGATGTTATAAGTTGTCCTATAATTCACTCTATCTTGAAGCGGATTGATTAGACTAGTTTGTACCTCATATGGTGTTAATCTGGATAAATAGGTTTTACCTATTAAAGGGATAATGTGATTATTAATATAGTTTTTGTTATTTCTTAACGTTGAGTTTGCCCAGCTGGGGCTTTTAAACTCGAAATACATTTCAGCCGCCTGTTTAACAGTAATCTTGTCTGCTTCTATAACTGAATAATCTTGTTCTTCTATATCTGTTTTTAATAACAAAACTTCTCTATATGCAGCTTTTTCAGTTAAGAATCCACTTTTTTGTTTCTCTTTTCGTTTACCATCCAAATAGTATTTGAGCCTATAGCAATAACGTTTATCACCATTTGTGGTCTTATAACTATATACATTTTCATATTTTTTCGACTTAATATATTTCATAGAAACTACCTCCAGTTAAGTTTGGAGACTTGGGGAGGTCGTTAAGTCTTAGGTTATCACCGCCTTTCAATGTATAAAACTACATTTATTTTTATAAGTAAAAATCACCTGTTATATGATTTATGTATAACTTTTACTTATGAACAAATAATTAATCTATTATTTGTTCTTATGTTATAATAGGGTAAAAAGTAGGTGATTGTATTGGAAATTATCTTGTTATTATCAAGTTCAGGTGTAGCCGGACTTCTAACTTATATTTATTTAGATTATTTGTCATTTTTTGATACAGAAAAAAATGAAATAAAGAAAATGATTTCTATTATGTTTTCGCTTGTTAACGTATCTATTTTCTTTCTAGTTCAAAATTGTATAAACGTACTCGAATGGGGAACATTAACTAAATATCTGGTTACCATATTATTAGCAATATTTATAATTATATTATTAAATATCTATGTTTATCCTAAAATGTTTAAGATGTTTAGGAAATATATGAATAAGCAAAGAATAGCTGAAGGCTATGCACCTTTTGTTAAGTCATCTGCAATAGATAGTATTTTACAAAAAAATGCTAAGTTTTATATAGAGCGGTATAATAACATAAAAGATGATCCTATTTATCAAGGAATATTGAATAAGCATGAATTAACAGAAAATCTTGATTCAATATTCATTATTGAACCGACTCCTAAATTAAAAGATAAATCGCATATATCTATTTCTTATATTTATCAACCAAACAATTCTGATTATTATTTTAAAATTTATCAAATTAACGATTAATCTTTGTTTTTATAATCATCACCAAATAAAGATTCCATTGTGGATTCTGAAGGACGTTGAAAATCAGAAGTTCTATTTCTATAATTTTTTCTTACATTGTCATTGTTTCTTTTTTCTCCATTACTTGGACCACTACCTAAATGACCAGGCTTTTTGTTATTACTATTTTGGTTATTATTTCCTTTACGCACACATAACACCACCTTTCAACGTCTAACATAGTTAGACGTTTTTATTTTCGTCTTTCATCATTTTGTCATAATCAGATGCAACCATCTCTAACCATTTATTTGTTTCCTTTTTGTTTTTATGGCCAGGATTTATAATCTTTAGTTGATGACCATCATTAGTCAAAATGTAAATGTGTGTAACTGTGTAGTTTAATACTTTCATATTTTACCTCCTTACAAGAAAACCTCACTAATTGTGAGGTTTATCAGATAGAATTTCATAATAAATAATATAGTTATCGATTTGATAGTCTTTTATAAGTTTCTTTGAATAACCAATAGCTTTTTCTTTTTTGAGTAAATGATAAAATTCCAATTCTAACTCTGTTGGTTTTTCTTCTTTAATTACGTCTTTTTTCTTCGCTACTCTGATAGGCTTATCTTCAAATACAAAATAACCAGAATGAGTATTTTTTGTATTGTTGACACCAACATATATTGATAATAGTAAGTTATAACCGTAATATGCATCACTTTGGTATTCTTCTTCAAGTTCATCAATTAGGAAAACGTGTTTATTAGTGTATATTTTTTTAATCATTTATAATCACCATTTATATAATTTAATAATTCCTTTTCGTTAATTAGTTGGATTTGACACCCTTTAGCTATAAGTTCTCTTGCTTTTCTTTGCTTTGAAACTAAGCCGTTCTCATCCATATATTTTTCATCTTGAACACCTTCAACTAAAATATGTGTTCTAGGCGATACGGTGCTGCGGATGTTTGCACCAATTTTTCTAGTAAGAATCATTAATTCTGATTTCGAAATATTGAATTCTCCTGTAAAAACAATGTTTTTGTTTTTTAATAATAGATTTTCTTCATTATCTGGAGTGATTTTGTTAATGTCAGATAGTTTCATATCCGGCTTGGTGAAAGCGACTTTTGAAAGTGACCTTTGTATATTAGTTAAATTACTAAAGCGTATATACTGTTTTTTCATACTTTGAATTAGTTCTAAAACACTTGAAGTTTCTTGAAATTTAGCAAGTTTTATTAAAATTGTAGATAAACTGTGAACATCATATTTTGCTGAATGCAACTTTGTTTTATCTATGTTATATAAATCACATAAACTATCCATACTCACAGATATATTTCCATGAAAATACTTAAATAAATTTACACTATCAATGTAAATAAAATTTTGTTTCTCTAAATTACATGTTTCTATAGTTGAATTTAATACTGAAATATCAAAGTTTGCATTATGTGCTATTACAATTTGGGCACTTTCTATTAAAGAAATAATTTTTGGATATATATTTTCAAATGTGGGAGAATTTAAAATTACTTCTTTTGATATTTTATGTATTTTAGCATTAGATAAACTATATTTATTATTAGGTGGATTAATATAAGTCGAAAATTCTTCTGAGATTTTTAAATCTTTAATCAACGAAATTGCTATTTCACAAGGGCTATTTGTATATTCGTTCATAGTTTCAAAATCTAGAACAGCAATATCATACTTTTTCATTCTACATTGCTCCTTTAATCAATATTTATATGTTTAAACACCTGCAATGGTTCAAATCTTATAACATAACCATTGTGATAAGTGGATAAGCCAAACTTCGTTTTATAATGCTCAATTACCTTAACTATGTATTTTTCTGTCACTTCAAAGTAATTAGCCATTTCATATAAATTGTGACAACTATTTTTATAAGCTTTTATAACTCCGTCTAAAGAAACAACTTGTTCCATAGAATATCTTCGGGCATAGTTCTCAAATTTTCTATTATTAAAATTGCTTTGATCTGTAATATTTCCGGCAGTTAATTTGTAATGAGCGAGCTCTTCAGCTAAGACTTCATGTTTTCTTGCTGTAGATAGAGTTTTATCAACTAATATAACGCCATTGTCATATAACCCTTCGAAGTTGCCTTCCAATTCAAAAGTATCTCCTATAGGAAGATGGTCATTTTTAATTAGCAGTTCTTCGTATCGTCCCATCAAATCCCCCTTACATATTACGGTGAGCTTTTCTAACCATTTCAGCATATTCTCTAATCTTTGCTAATTCTTCTTCTGTAAAGTCTCCGTCTAAGTGTGCTGCTAGGTTATCTAATTCTTCTTTATTTTCGTCTGTCAAATAAGACTTAGGAACATTGAAGAAGTCCGCTAATTGTTGAATATGTTGAATTCTAGGATATTTTTCTTCTCTTAACCAATTTGAAATAGTAGATTGGCTTAATCCCAGCGATTCAGAAAGTTTACTTTGGGTAACGTTATTATCGTCCATTAGTTTCTTTAAATTTTGAGATAAAATTTGTCTAACACTTTTATGTGACATGTAATTTTCTCCTTTAATATTACTTTTTGTAATATTAATTTATCACATTAGGCAAAATTAAACAACACTTTTTATTACTTTTACTCACTTTTTATCACTTTTTTGCTTGACTATGAACTTAAAGTGATATAAAGTGATATTCAGGAAGGGAGGTAAAGAAAATGCCAGAACAATTATCGATACGTAATTGGCGACAAATACGTGAAATGACACAACAAGATGTTGCAGATGTATTAAAAGTGAGCGTAAAAACGGTTGGAGAGTGGGAAAAAAACGATTCGAATGTTAAAGAATTAGTTATATATGCTCTTGCTAAACTATATGAAATTGAAATTGACCAAATTAAGGTCTAATTTTTTTAATATCAATATCACTTTTTATCACTTATGAAAACGGAGGTAACAAATGAACGAATTAAAAACGAAATCAAAAATCAGCGAAATGTTCAATATTCAAGAAAAAGAAAATGGAGAAATCGCAATAAGCGCAAGAGAGTTATACAAAGCGTTAGGTGTCAAAAAACGTTTTAGCGCATGGGCAGATATTAATTTAAAACATTTTAAAGAAAACCGAGATTTTACAAGTGTACTTACAAGTACGGTTGTTAATAATGGTGCTGTTAGACAACTAGAAGATTACGCTTTAACTCTTGATGTAGCAAAGCATATAGCGATGATGTCAGGTACTGAAAGAGGTTTTGATTTTAGAGAGTATTTCATTCAAATTGAAAAGGCATGGAACAGTCCAGAAATGATCATGCAACGAGCTTTAAAAATAGCAAATAGCACAATTTTTCAATTAGAAACACAGATTGAAAAGGATAAACCAAAAGTATTATTTGCTGATGCAGTTGCAACAACAAAAACATCAATCCTAGTTGGAGAATTAGCAAAGATAATCAAACAGAATGGTGTAGAAATTGGACAACGCAGGTTATTTGAATGGTTACGTCAAAATGGATTCTTAATCAAACGAAAAGGCATTGATTATAACATGCCAACACAATATTCGATGGAGCGAGAATTGTTTGAAATCAAAGAAACATCAATCACACATTCAGATGGTCATGTATCGATTAGTAAGACACCAAAAGTAACTGGTAAAGGCCAACAATATTTTATCAATAAGTTCTTAGGTGAACAGGCGTAGTAGATAAAGGAGGAAACACAGTGAATGAATTAAAGCTTAATTTGGAAGAAAGTGCAGTAGAACGTAAGATTTATCAATTAATTCACGAATACGGATTATCATATGAGCAATTTAAAAAAGTATTTTTGTTGGTTGATAGACGTATAGTACATCACATTCAAAACACCGAGATATCAAAAGAAAAAAGACCTCTTGATTTAACAAGAGGTCATGAAGGTTAGTTATTTAGCTCTAGGTCAAGATTGGAATCAACATAGCCCAATACTGGATGTAGCTTTTCTTTAAATTGATCGAAGTTAATCAAAGTATGTTGATGTGAATGATTGTCTCGAACACAATCTAGCGCCTCTTCATAGACTTCTGTAAAAGCTTTTACAACTTGAGTAAATTCGTAACGATATAAGTCTTCCTTACTTCTAACATAAGATTCTAAAGTTACAAAGTAAGAATTAGCTTTTGATAAGTAATGAAGTGCCAATAATTCATTGTCATTATCAACAATTTGTTCAATGGCTTCCTTTGTATCGTAATATCCAGTAACCACTAACTTTCTTAAATATTCTTTTTCTTCTGAGAAATCAAATATGCTCATAGTAAACACCTCCCTTCACATAGGGATAACTAAATTATACCAAAAGAAAAATAAAAGAGGATGTGATCTTTCATGCCGAAAGGAGACTGGCTAGTTGATGCAGAAGAAATTAAAGAACGAATGTGCATTGGAGAGAAATTCTTTAGAAATCACATCGTGAAAGATAGTCGGATGAAAGCAATTGAGATTAAAAAAACAAACAGAAAATCCTGGTGGCCATCTGACAAAGCAAAAGATATATGTATACAAATAATGTACGAGTATGATGCTTAAACAAATTGGAGACTTGGGGAGCATACTCTAAAGGAGAAAAAAGTATGAATATAGCATGGAACATTATCAAGTACCCAGCACTAACATTAGCAATTGTAGTTGAGTTTTTTATTATTTCGTCATTTAGTACAACACCTATTGAGCATTCGTTTCTATTTTGGATAGTGACAGTTGCAGGATTTGAAATGGCTGATCAAATATTTTTAGAACAGGAGGAAATGTAAATGTCATATTTTAAAATAGGTTCACAAGTCTCAAAGACAGAATATCATTATGGTTTTAAATTTTTGCATAGATATGAAGTTATAAACGAAGAATTAATTTTAGTGAAGGTATTTAGTACTAATCATGATTTGGTATTTGCTGCAGAAGTACATGTTGAAGATACAGCTGAAGGTCTTTTTGAAGAAATGAATGACACGATTATAAGTTGGATTGACGACAACACGAGTGAAGTAGATGCCCTAATGGTTGAAATACTAAAAGGCAGCAATAAACCTTATGACTTTAAAATTAAGACTCGATATTAAAAAAGCCTAATCCAACGGCAATTGGAAAAGGCACAATTTCAAATAAAAATACACGTACAGAATAACACGGAGGAGGACATTAAGCAATGCAATTAAAATTAAACAAATTAGTAATGGAGAATTTTGCAGGCTTTAAAAATCAAACTTTTGAATTTAATGGCCAAGATGCAGATATTTATGGCCAAAATGGTACAGGTAAAACAACAACGGCTACAGCATTACAATGGTTGCTATTTGATAAAGGATTAGATGGTTCAACAAAATCATTTAACCCAGTACCAGAAAATGAAAAAGGCGAAGAACAGTATGAGTTAATCCCTACAGTTATAGCTGAATTTGAGATTGATGATGGATTACTAACACTTAAGAAGGAATCACACCCTAAGTATTCAACGAACCAGAAAACAAATCGTAAAGAATACAACCGAAGTAGAACGAAGTATCAATATATAAATGATGAAAAAGTAAAGGTTACTGATTTTAAAAACAGGGTTGCTGAGATTATAGATGAAGATGTGTTCAAGCTTATTACAAACCCTGGTGCTTTCAATCAATTAGATTGGAAAGTACGTCGTAATTTATTATTCGAAATTGCTGATGATATTTCAGATGAAGATGTTATTTCAAGTGATCCAGAACTAGAAGGATTAAAAGAGTTACTAACTGAACACGATATCGAAACTAAGAAGAAAATCATTGCAGATAAGATTAAGCAAATTAATCAACAAATTAAAGATATACCAACACGTATCAATGAAGCATCACATTCATTGGTTGAAGTAGAACAATTGAACGAATCTGATTACAAGCAGCTTGAAGAGAATATTCAATCATTAGTAAATAAGAGATATGAATTACAAAATGGAAGTGCTGAAATTGAATTACGCAATCGAGTGAAAGATAAACAATCAGAATTAGAACGAATCAAAAGAGACCTCTCATCTACTACTGAATCAAAAATTCATTCACTTATGAATGAGTTTAATGCAGAAGAAAGTACTATTTTGAATTACAAGTCAAAAATGAAGAATAATCAAACTCAGATTCAATATGAAGAAGGTAGAAGAAAAGAACTTTTATCAGAGCATAAAAGATTAAAGGCTGATTTAGAAAAGGCTAAAAATCACAAGTTTGAACATGTAGATGAAAAAGTTTGTTCATGTTGTGGCCAAGAGTTGCCAACCGAAAAAGTGGAAGATGCAAGAGAAAATGCACTCATGAAATTCAATAAAGAAAAATCGAATGAACTTGAAGTTATTACTGGTTCTATTGAGCGAGTTTTGGAAGACGGTAAAAAGATTAAACCAATCATTGATGCACTAAACGAAGAAAATAATAAACATCAAAAATTAATAGATTTAGCTACAGAGAAGTCTAAAAGAATTAAAAGTAAGATTGATAACCTGAAATCACAAATAACAGATGTAACGCAATCAAGCGAATACCAAGAAGTTCAAAGAGATATTGACGAACTCAATAAGAAACGTATGAACATTCAAGAAGAAGTAGATGATCGCCTTGATGAATTAGATTCACAGTTAAATGAATTAAATGCTGAAAAAGAACATTTAGATAAATTGAAGTCTATTGCTGCATCTAATAAGAACATCGAAAAACGTATTCAAGAATTAAGAAATAAAGAAGATGAGTTATTAGACGAGAAAGAAATTTATTCTGGCCAACTTTACAAATTGAATAAATTCACGATTACAAAAATCAATAAGTTAACAGATAACATCAATCGCAAGTTTAAATATGTGACCTTCAAATTGTTCTATACACAAGTAGACGGAGAAGTTAAAGAAACGTGTGAAACGACTGTAAATGGTATTGAATATCACAGGGGATTAAATAGCGCTAAAAAGCTTAATGCAGGATTAGACATCATTAATACATTGTGTGATCACTACAAAATTAATGCACCAATCTTTATAGATAATGCTGAATCAGTAATTGATATTTTACCAACAAAATCACAACAGATTAGATTAGTTGTTAGTAAAGAAGACGATTCATTAAGAATGGAGAAAAGCGTATGAAATATGAATTAGGTGATTATGTACGGATTAACAAACGTTGGAAGAAGACGAATAACCATCCATTTAAATCTGAAGTGGATGATGACGGTTATCAAGAAGTAATTGTTAGAAAGAAAATTGACTGTAATGCGTCTGGATTCATCGCTGGATTCAGATATGGATTAAAACAATTAGCCACTTTTGAACTTAATGAAAATGACTTTATTGACGAAATGGTTGAAATAGAAACAAATTCAATTGATGTATACCTGGTAGCAACAAGAATGAATTGCATATATGAAGTAAGCAAAGAAGATATTCAATTAATTAAAGACGTTTCTGAGATTTATTGAAACAGTATAAAAAACAAACACTCTTAACCATATTATTAGCTACTGACTAAGAGTGTTATACCAAGTGCTATTCATCCACTAGTATAGCTTTAAAAAGTTCTTGGATAAGCAAACGTGTTGTAACGTCCCTAGCTTTCATCTGAGTCATGATTCGCAGCTCATTATCAGTTAAATTTGGAAAGTTAGAAACAGTACTCTCATAGAGAGTATTAAGGAATTCATCATCATTAAAAACTAAATCATCTACAAAATCAGATTTTGCATCGTATAAATTTTGAAATTGTTCTTCAGTCATGTTGTCACCACACTTTCATATGAAATTAATTTAATTATACACAATAAAAGGAGTTAGTATATATGACAAATAAAAATGAATTATTAGTAAAAAATCAAAAAATGGGAGATAGCGTATTAGCACGTGTTAAAAGTTTAGAAACACAGGGTGATCTAAAATTTCCTGAAAACTATTCTCCCGAAAATGCAATGAAATCAGCGATGCTAACTTTACAAGATTTAAAAGGTTCTAAGAAAGACGGTTATAAGCCAGCGCTTGAGTTTGCTAATCCAAATAGTATTGCTAATGCGTTAATGGATATGGTCGTACAAGGACTAAATCCAGCAAAGAATCAAGGTTACTTCATTATGTATGGAGATAAGGTTCAGTTCCAACGTTCATATTTAGGTACGATGGCTGTTACAAGACGAGTTACTGGTGCTAAAGAAATAAATGCTGAAGTTATCTTTGAAGGTGATGAAGTTAAATATAAAACAAAGAACGGTAAAATCGTCGATTTAGAACATTCTCAATCATTTGGAAACAGAGATAGTAAAAAAATCATTGGTGCATATGCAACAGTTGTATTTGAAGACGAAAGTAAAAACTATACAGAGATTATGAGCTTCGAAGAAATTGAAGAGGCATGGAAACAATCTCAAATGGTATATGATGGCAAGTTCAAGGAAGATGGAACGCATAGAAGATTCCCTCAAGAAATGGCCAAAAAGACTGTAATTAATAGAGCATGTAAGAAATTATTAAATAGTTCTGATGACAGTAGTCTATTATCGAGCGAAATTAAAAATAGAGACAACAGACAACGTAAAGAAATTTTAGATGCTGAAGAAGAAGCAAATGCCAATAAAGAATTATTAGAATTCGAAGAAGTACCACATAAAGAGGCAACAGATGTTACAGATTTTGAAGAAGTTGAAGAGATTAAAGAAGAACCTGCGCAAATAACAACAGAGGATGAAGAACCATTTTAATTGATGTTATAGCAACTGGTTCGAGTGGTAACTGCTATCGTATTTCAGATGGCAGAACCACACTTTTATTAGAAGCAGGAGTGAAGTTTGAAAAGGTGCAAAAAGCTCTTCAATACAGAACGAGAGACATTGCAGGTTGTCTCATCACTCATGAACATGGTGATCACGCTAAATATACAGATCAGTATTTAAAGAACGGAATTAATTGTTACATGACCAAGGGAACAAAGGAAGCAACGGAAATTCAAAGTCACAGACTGTATTCAGTAAAAGCTAAACAGGAAACAAGAATTGGGACATGGTCAATTTTACCTTTTGAAATAGAACATGATGCAGCTGAACCAGTTGGCTTTTTACTAAAAAGTACACAAGGTTACAAAGTCTTATATCTTACGGATACAAAATTTTGTAAGTACAGTTTTAAAGGTTTAACACACTTGATGTTAGAAGTGAATTATATCTATGAAAAAATGCAAGAGAATGTGCAAAAAGGCTTTGTTCATCAAGGATTGGCTAACAGGATAATGGATTCACATTTTAGCTTAGAATATGCATTAAAACTATTGAAGGTGAATGATTTAACACAGTTACAACAGATTCATCTAATACACCTTAGTAATACCAATTCTGATGCACAATTAATCAAACAGCAGGTACAAGAAGCGAGTGGTGTACCTGTCTATATTGGAGGTTTATAAATGGATAATAATGATTGTAAGTTTATTGGCCGAATAACAAAAGACTTAGAGATAAGAGAATCTACAAATGGGACAATGATTTTACCATTTGATATTGCCGTTCAAAGAAAATTTAAAAATAATCAAGATGAATATGAGAGTGACTTTATAAGTTGTATTGCCTTCAATAAAACTGCTGAATTTTTAACCAACTATGCAAAGAAAGGTTATTTAATAGGCGTTGAAGGTGAATTACAAAACAATAATTTTGAACGACAAGATGGCACGATGAATTACGGAATGCAATTAAAAGTAACCAAAGTTAATTCACAAATTCTATTTTTAAATAAAGATAAATCTACTAACAGTGCAAATCAAGAAGGTAGCACACAGCGTGGCCAAAATACAACAACTAACAATAATACTAGTCAAACTAGTAGCAATAATCCATTTACAAATGCTAATGGACCAATTGAAATAAACGATGATGATTTGCCATTTTAATTTAACCAGTTTTGAAAGTGAGGTGTGGAGTTATGGCTGGTTGGATTAGCTTGCATAGATCGATTGAGAATCATTGGTTGTACGAAGAAGAAAGAAAGTTTTCTAAGTTCGAAGCATGGATTGATTTACTTCTAATGGTTAATCATAAAGATAATAAAACAGTTATGGACGGTAAGTTAATCACTGTGAAAAGAGGTCAACGTATTACTTCACTCCGGAAACTAGGTGATAGATGGAAATGGTCATTAACTAAAGTTGATTCATTTTTAAGACTATTAGAAGAAGACAAAATGATAGTCGTAAAAAAAGACACCAAAAAAACGCTTGTAACCATTGTCAATTATGACGTTTACCAAAATGTGAATTTAGAAAAAAGACACAGAAAAGACAGTGAAAAGACAGAGAAAGAACACAGAAAAGACAGAGAAAAGACACAGAAAAAAACAAACAATAATGATAATAAGGAGAATAATGAAAATAATGATAATAAGGAGAATAAGAAGACGTCGAACGTCTACGACTTTTATCAAGAATCAGGATTCGGAATTATTAATCAATACACTGCACAAGATATCACTTACTATCTAGAAAGCTTTGAGAATGATTCAGATGAAATAGTGACAGCAGCATTAAAGTTAGCACTCGATAGAAATAAAGTGAACTGGGGATATGCTAAAGCTATTTTAAAAGATTGGTTAAAGTCTAATCTCAAATCAATAAGTGAAGTACGAGCATATGAACAACAAAAGTTGGCCAACTTCAAAAGTAGAAGTGGACAAAATAATAATCTCCAATCGAAAGAGAAAACACCTGAATGGTTATTAAGGCAAAAACAAAATAATCAAGATAATCACAATGAAGTAAATATAAATGCACCAGAATTTGAAGAAAAGAAAAAACAAATGGAAAAAGAAATAATGGAATGGAGTGAAGAATTTGGGCGTACTACTTAAAGGCAAAACTATAGGAGAAGTATTTGATTTACTACAAGAATTAAAATCAGTTAAAGCTGTTGCTGAAGAAATTGGTGTAACACCTGGAGCAGTTTATAGTTTTAGATCAGAACATCATAGAGCATTTAAAAAATTAAAAGATGAGTCGGAAGTTAAAGAAAATGAAAACAAAACAACTAATCCAGAATTAACTACAAAAATTATAGAACCAGAGAAGATAGTGAATAATCAACAAGATGATTCAACTAAAATAACTATTTCTAAAAAAGCCATTTTAGATGAGCAAAATAAATCACTTAATAAAAAAGTAAACAAGCTAACATCTGAAAAGAATCAATTGCATGGTCGGATTAATTTACTTGAAGATGAAATAAAAGTGATTAGTGATGAAAAGACGGAACTGAGAAATGAGTATGAAAAGCTGTCACGTGATTATCAGAAGATTAAAGAAGAAAAAGAGTCGTACAAGAAACAGTTAGATGAATTAGTTGAGGAATCTAATAATATTTTGGCAGAAGCCAAGAAATATCGTGAGGCAAACAAAGAATATCAAAATAAAATGGCGATGCTTAGCGAAAGAGACACAAGACAATCAGAAGTGAATATAGATCAAATACAAAAGGAACTAGCGTTTTATAAAGCACATGCGTTGTTATATTACCAGAAAGTAAATGAAGTATCATGACGGTTCATTCATTTACGATACTGTTCAAAAAAGACACAAAACATCTAGATAAACCAATGGCATCTCCTAGGCCGAGGTTTAGAAACGTTGGAAAGTTTATTCAAACATACATGCCAACTAACTACGTAAAACACAAACAATTTATAAAAGAACAAATGCCAGAACTAAATATCGATGATGCAATCAAGTTAACTTTACTGTTTGAATTTCCAATGAACAAGTCATGGTCAAAATCATTAATTAAAAGAATGATACATGCATTTAAAAAGAATAAACCTGACATCGATAATTTGGTTAAAACATTTATGGATGCAGCAAATGAAAAGATATGGACTGATGATGCATTAGTCGTTGAATTACATTGTGCTAAAAGATACGCAGAAGTACCAAAAATAAAAGTGAAAGTGGAGGAATTATGATGAGAAATATTCAATTTGCAGATGAATTAATTAAAAAGACTTTTGGAGAAAATGAACAAGATGGAGTAGTAAGAAAACAATTTAACGCTACTGATAAACATGTGACTTGGTCAATCGAGTTTTTCGCTTATGAAGCAACAATTGTGTGTACTGCAAGTAAAGCTGGAACTAAATTTAAAGTTTCTGGGGATAATGTTCCAAATGGTTTTATTACTCAACAATATCAAAGAGTTGAGTACATTAGACAAGAACTATTTAAAGATGAAGTAGAAAATCCAGATCAATTAACATTAGAAGATGTAGACAGTGAAGAAGAACAAGAGCAAACAGAAAATGAAACATTATTTGATGGCGGAGAAGAAAAAGTTGAAGAATTATCACAAGAAGAAATCGATTAATCAAAAGGGTGGCGAAAGTCACCCAGATATTTTAGATAAGGTAAAGGAAGTGTTGGGAAGATGATACCAAAGTTTAGAGCATGGGATAAAGTCAATAAAAAAATGATAGAAGACGTTGCTAGTATTCATTTTAAATCAGAAATGATAACAACAAGAAACTTGTGTTTTTATCCATTTAAGGATATTGAATTAATGCAATCAAGTGGATTAACAGACTATTACTACAGTGAATATTTTGAGGGGGATATTGCTCGAGATGTTACAAGCGAAGAAATCGGCGTTGTTGAATATGTAGATGGTGAATTTGTAATGAGGTTTGCCGGAGGAGATTCGGTGGATTTAAGCGACGTTAAAGATGAATTTGAAATCGTAGGTAATAAATTTGAAGATGGATATTTACTAGGGGAGGACTAACTTATGAAATCCTACAAGAAGAAACAAATCATTAAGCACGCGCTTATTCATTACATGAATAGAGAAGGTGCTACTAAATCAGATTTAAATACAGAAAATTTGGTATTGCGAGATATTGAAAGAGATATTGTATTGATGAAAGATGAATATGATATTCCGATGACAGATAGAGATAAACAAATTTGGGAGGAATTACAGCTATGAAACTTTACCTGTTCACATTAACACTTACTGCAATAGCATTATACACATTCATCAAACGATCATATAAGTATGCGAGTGTGCAAGATAGTATAGACGTCGAAAGTTACGCAAGTGATATGTCAGCACCAATCGATTATGATGACACACAAGCATATAAGGACAACGAAGTATGGTTCACAGGAATGGGGAGATGTTGAATGAAACGAGAACCAGTATTCGTAAAACCAACATATAAGTACAAAGGAGAAGTTAAAGAACATCCTATTGAACGATTAGAATTTAAAGATGTACCAGAGAACGATATCGAAAGTTTAGGGATAAGTTTAAGACGAGTTGGTAAGAAATTAAGCGAAGTATTTAGTGGAGTTGATAAACGATGTTAATCGCAGCAATATTGTTTGTGGTTATAGTATTATCACTAATTATTATTGCGCTAATGGAGGGATAAGGAATGCCATCAGTAGAAGAACAAATGAATAAAATTCAATCTAAAGATGAATTGATTAAATGGTTGAGTAATGAATATTTTATTTTATCTAACAAAGCATATGGTGATAATTTCGAAGAAGTAATAGTTTATGAAATAAATATCATTAAGTCTAAAGCTGAATTATTAATGAGGGATAAGAGGTGATCATAGTGAAGTTCCTTTTAGATGTATTATTGTTTATAATTTCGTTAATGATTGGTTTTATTATTTTAAATGTTAATGACACATTACTATTTGCATTTGCTGCATTTGGTGCTTATAAAATGATAGACTCATTTGTTAGAAATTTAATTAGAGGTGAAGCTTGAATGGAAAACAATATTTGGTACGCATTATCTACAGGAGTTTTTTTATACACAGTTAAAGAAATAGTAAGGCTTGGTATAGATACCAGAATTAATGTAATTAATTTTAATTTAGAGAAACTCTACCCTATTTATTCAGATGCTTTTGGAAAAGTGAAGTTTATGATTGGGCATCATAGAACACCTTTTTCGCAGAAAGACACCTTTCAGAATATTTATGATGATGTATTAAATAATATAGACAAAAAACAAAGAAATTTATACATTAACAATGATAATTATAGAAAAGTAATGAATTTATATAGACATATAGAAAAAATGGAGAATGCAAAATATGAATTCAATAACTTTTTTAGTGCCAATCAAGTCTTTTTTGAATATGAATTTGTAGTCGAAACAATTGTAATGGTAAATGAATTTGAGAGTGACATTTCATATTTAAGGTCCATGGTTAATAATTATATGAATAATTATGAAAATTTAATATGGAGCAATATCATAACTGACGCATATAAACATAAGGTTACACAATATGAAATTTATCTTGATAAATTTGAAGAAGAGTTTAGAAAGAAATTCAAAATTAAAAGAGAAAGTAGAATCAAAAAGTTTAGAAGAAATATTAAAAATAGGTTTAAGAGGTGACAATAATGGAGCTTAATAAGTATCAAGAGATAGCGTTAAGAACACATAACACTGATTCTAATTTGGCTGAGTCATTAACTAATTATACTTTAGGCCTAGCAGGCGAATCAGGAGAAGTAGCTGACATAGTAAAGAAACATATATTCCATGGCCATGAGTTAAACAAAGACGAAATGGTTAAAGAACTCGGCGATGTTCTTTGGTACTTATCTTCACTCGCTAGTATGTGTGACGTAACACTTGATGAAGTGGCAGGTCATAATTTAAATAAATTATCTAATAGATATCCAGGTGGATTTAATCAAAAGCATAGTATTAATCGAATAGAGAACATTTCACCAGGAGATAAAGTTTTATTTAGTAATAACCAATATATTGTGGATGATGTAATTGGAAATACATTATTGATTAGTAACGATAATGATGATCAGCAAGTTAATGTATATGATGTAAAGAAACTGTAAATGGTTTCTTCTTAAATAAAGGTGGTGAGATGTATTGTTCGAGTGGCTAGAGTTATACCAGAACTTGGATATGCAACAGCAGGCATTAGAGATAAAGAAAGATATATGCATTGAAGAAATGGAGAGGTGGCACTCAATAAGTTATGCACGAGCAGACTTAGGAAAGAAGCATGACTTTCATTCTCGCTTACAACAGGTCAGCCGTATTGAGGAGGAGTTAGAGGAATTGAATGAGAGGATAAAAAAGTTAGAAGAACAGAAGGAAAGAGTATTAAGTTTGTTGGACCGTTTCCAAGGTATAGAACACAAGATACTTAGAAAGAAATATGTAGATGGTATGACATTACAAGAGATTGCATATGACTTAGGTTACAGTGAACAATACATTAGAAAGAAACATGCTGAGTGTATTAAGAGAATCAAGTTCATTAGTTAGTAGTCAACGTTGTCAACAATCATGCTACACAAACTATTGATTAATCGTGATATTGTAATAACATAGAAAAATTATACGAAGGACTGACACATTGTGTTGGTCCTTTTATTATGCAACGAAGGAGTGATTGGTATTGGTATCATGAGACGTTGTAATCATCCAACATGCAACAAACTTATATCACACAATCAAACATACTGTGATGATCATAAGCAATACACTAACAAAGCATACAATGATGCAAGGCAAAGGAATAATCCTGAATACTTAAATTTTTATAAACGCAAAGAATGGTTAGATAAAAGAGAAATAGTATTAATCAAGAATGATTATATTTGTGCATCTTGTGGTGCAGTAGCTGAAGTAGTAGACCATATAATCCCAACAAAAGTAAATTGGTCGAAACGATTAGATGAAAAGAATCTACAGCCATTGTGCAATGAATGCCATAACAAAAAAACAAAAGAAGATTTAAAAAAGTACGGAATGTGAAAAAGATAAAAATAAAAATATGTAAAAAAATAAAAATAAAATACAAAAATTTTAAAAGTCCCCCACCAATTTTGACGGGGCATTGTCGAAATCTCTACGGAACGGGGCAGACCTTTCTTTCGGACTTTTTCCCTTTTTTAAACCGATTTTACAAAGGAGGTGGTTTGGTTGGCTGGAAGAAGACGTGTTGCGACTGATGTCACAAAAAAGAACTTAACAAAAGATGAAATCAGACAACGTAAGCAAGAAGAAGAACTTTTAAATGTCTTTGAGGGAGTACCCGAACGGCCACCGACTTGGTTGAGCAAATTGGCCAAAAAAGAATATAAGCGTATTGTTCCCTTAATGAAAAATTTGCCAATAGCAAACCTAGATTTACAGATTATATGTCATTATTGCGAACAAGTTTCAAGCTATTTAGAACTAACTAAAGACATACAAGAAAATGGATATAATATATTCATCAAAAATGATGAAGGGGAAATTATTAACGTTAAAATTAATCCTTCAGTATCTAAAAGACTAGAAGTGGCGAGAGAAATGAGAGCAGCAGCTAGTATGATTGGTATAAGTTTAGACAGCAGAATTAAAATTGTCGCACCAAAGAAAAACGAAGTTGTAGAGGACCCAATGGATGACTTCTTTAACTGACAATAAATTGATTGATCCAGTTACTTTTTATGCAAAAAAAGTGCTAAAAGGCGACATTTTAGCATCTAGGATGGTCAAAAAAGCGTGCAAACGTCACTTAAATGATTTAAAACGTGATGATTTAGCCTATAATTGGCAACCCAACAAAGCACTACATGTTATCAATTTCATTGAAAAGCTACCAGATATTAAAACAGGTGAACGTCATCCTTTAGCATTATTTCAAAAGTTTATAGTTGGTAGTATTTATGGTTGGCAGAATGATGAAGGACATAGACGATTTAAACGTGCTTATATTAGTATGGCCAGAAAAAACGGTAAGTCTATAATCGTTGCCGGTATTAACCTTTATGAATTGCTTTTTGGGGAAAATCCTAAATTAGGTAGACAGATATATTGTACGGCCAATGCAAAAGACCAAGCTAAGGTCGTATGGGAAATGTGCATGAAACAATTGAATTCATTACGAGAAGAATCGGCCAAAGTATACAACATTACTAAAATTACTGAATCTAAAAACCTGTTGGCAAATAAACGTGACGGTTCAATCTTAAAACCATTATCAAAAGATACAAAAAAACTAGATGGTTTTGATCCATACATTGGTATTCTCGATGAATATCACGAAGCTAAAGATGATTCAATGTTTGAAGTCCTACGTTCTGGTATGATTCAACAAGTTAATCGTTTAATAGCAATTATTAGTACTGCTGGGTTTAATTTGAATGGGCCGATGTATAAAGAATATGTATATTGCAAAGGTTTGATGAACGGAAAGTTTGAAAATGATAACTATTTTGTATATTGTGCAGAAATGGATAGCGACGAAGAAATAGACGATGAAAAGAACTGGATTAAAGCAAATCCTTTATTAGAAGTGGAATCATTTTATGATGTTGCATTACAAACTATTAAAGATGATATGCAAGAACAAATTGATAAAGGTGAAACACACAAAATTAAAACAAAGAACTTTAATATTTGGCAATCCAATAGTGAATCATCACTAGTTAATATAAAAGATTGGGAAAAAATAAGCGTTGATAGTGCACCTGATATTAAAAATCGGGATGTATATATTGGCGTCGATTTATCAAGATTAAACGATTTAACAGGTATAGGTTTTATTTATCCTATAGATAAAAAGTATTATGTTGATTCTCACGTTTTTGTTGGTACTAGAGGTGGCATAGAAGCAAAAATAAAACGCGACAAAATAGATTATTTGGAAATGGTCAACAGTGGCACTGCGACTTTAACACGTTCTGTTTATGGGATTATAGATTATGAACAAGTGATTGAATACTTAATAAATTATGTTGTCGAAAATAATTTGAATGTTTTAGGTCTTTGTTACGATCCTTGGCACTCAGAAACGTTTTTGACTGCTATAGAAAATCGGAAAGATATTAAATGGCCATTGATAGAAGTAGGACAATCATTCAAAGTAATGTCTCAACCTATTAAAGACTTTCAACTTGATGTAATTCAAGAAAAGATAATACATGCTAACAACCCAGCGTTGGATGTAGGGGTTAATAATGCAGTTCTTATTTTCGACAAAGAAGGTAACTGCAAAGTTGATAAATCTATGTATAGGGAAAAGATAGATAGTATTGTCTCAGTTCTTATTGCATGGACAGAAGCGAGAATGCATGAGTTCCAAGAAAATTGGGATGAAATTTATGCAAGTGATGAATTTGGATTTTAGGAGGTGCATCGATGAATTTAAGTAAAATTAAAGACTTCTTTTTGTTAATGGTTGCCAATTTAACAGGCATCCTTTTTTTATTAGGTTTAACCTTGGTTAATATTGCTATGTATTTAAGGTTTAATGAAACAATTGGACTTGTAGTGACAGGCTTAACATTAATTTTAATTGCATTGATTATTGACCATGAATCTAGACCAGAAAGGAGGTAAGATGATTGGGGATTTTTATTGGTAATAGAAATAGATCAATTGATATGGAACAAATAGATATAGTAAAAGCAACAAAGATATTTCCAGGAATTGAAGATGCTCCAGTACTAAATGAATATGACGGGGTAGATGCTATAAAAAATACAGACATTTTTACTGCTGTAAGTATGTTAGCAGGCGACTTAGCAAGAATGGATATTCAAATATGGAAGCAAGGTGTTCATGAAGAAAATAATTATTTGGAAAAGTTGATTAATGTACGACCAAATGACTATTACAATGGATATCTTTTCAAATTTATTGTTTTTGCTAATGCTATGTTAACAGGCCATGGATATTTCAGAATCATTAGGGATACAAAGTTTAATCCTAAAAAATTGGTATTCATGAAAACGTCAAAAGTAAATTTAAAAGTAGATGATAATGATACGCTCTACTTTGAATATAAACCAAATCATAAGGATGTTATAAAGTTAGATTACTATGATGTTGTTGATATTAAATTTCATTCATTAGATGGGTTTAAAGGTATCTCACTTTTAGAGTCCTTATTAAAGACTTTAGAAACAGATCATTACGGTAGACAATTTCTAGGTAATTTCTTAAAGAATGGTACACATGCAGGTGGAATTTTAAAAATGAAAGGTGTACTTGATAATAAAGCAGCAAGAGATAGAGCCAGAAAATCATTTCATGAACAATATAGCGGGACAAAACAAGCCGGAAAAGTCGTTGTTATGGATGAGTCGATGTCGTTCGATCAGTTAGAAGTCGATACAGAAATACTAAAGCTTATACGTGACAATAAATCATCAACACGAGAAATTGCAGGAGTTTTTGGAATCCCACTTCATAAGTTCGGTATTGAACCAACAAATATTAGTATTACAGATGCAAATTTAGAATACTTATCAACATTAGCACCATATATGAAAGCTAGTTGTTCAGCCTTAGAATTTTACTTTAATTCAGATTTAGATGATTTGGTCAAACGTTTTAGGTTTGATACTTCTGATTTGAGAGTAGTTGACTCAGAAACGCAGGCAAAAATAGATAAAATAGATCTTGAAGATGGCGTCAAGAACCTCGATGAAGTAAGAAAGACAAGGGGTTTGCCACCTATAGAAGGTGGATTTGGAGCAAAGCATAGAGTTGATTTGAATCATGTGAATATCGAAAAAGTTGATGAGTATCAAATGAATAAATCAATTGATAAGAAGCATAAAACTAATTTCGAAGGGGGGTGAGAAAGATGAAGGATGAAGAAAAAAGAACGATGAACAACATTGAAGTGCGAGCTAAACAAGATAATGAGAAGATGATTATTGGGGGCTATGCACTTAAATTCGATACCTGGTCTGAAGATTTAGGTGGTTTCAAAGAAACTATTTCTTCTAGTGCATTAAATAATACTAATCTAAATGATGTAAGATGTTTAGTTGATCATGAACCGAGTCAAATACTTGGTAGAAGTTCTTCTGGAACATTAAAGTTAGATATCGACGATATTGGTTTGAAGTTTGAATGTACATTACCAAATACTACATTAGCAAGAGATATATATGAAAATATTAAACTTGGTAATGTTAACCAATGCTCATTTGGATTTATGTTAGAAGATGACGGTGATGAGTGGATATTTGATGATGAGATACGTTCATATAAGCGTACTTTAACAAAATTTAAAGAATTAACTGATGTATCTGTCGTTACTTATCCAGCATATAGAGATACAGATGTAGCGCCAGCTTTAAGAAGTATTAAAAAAATGAATTTTAATTTCGAACAAGAAAAATTAAAAACTGAACTTGAATTATTATAAATCGGTGAAGGTTAACACCGTAAAAAATAGATCCAAAAGCTTGCTAAATATAGTGAAGCTTGTTTTTTATGCAATCAAAAATAAAATGAGGAGGTTCATTTATGAACAAGAAACAATTACTAGAAGCAATAAAAAAATTGAAGTCTCAACGTGATGAAAAGAGGAAAGAAGCATTAAAGTATGTAGAGTCTGACTTAAAAAAAGCAAAAGAACTTCGTGATGAAGTGAAGTCGTTTGATAAAAAAATAGCTGAGAAAGAAGAAGAATTAGCTATTATTGAAGATTTAGAAAATAAAAACTCTGACGAAGAATCTTCAAATAATGAGGAATCTAGTGATAAAAGTGCAGACGGTGGTGAAAAATCATCAGAAAATGATGAGAAATCAAGTGAACATCGTTCTATTAAACGCAATAATCCCAAAGCAACTAAGGATAAAGAAATTAGAAAACAAAAGGAATCTGAAGCGGTAATTAATTTCCGTAATTACCTTCTTACTCAAAATACACGTTCGGTAAAAACAACAGATGAAGGTGTTTTAGTACCTGAAGAAATTTCAAATAAAATAGAAGATTTTACAGATGAATTAGAAGCATTAGATAAGTTAGTAGATGTTAGAAACGTTAAAACACCAATTGGAAAATTCCCAGTCAGAACTGATGAAACGAAGAAAGCGGGATTACCTACTGTTCAAGAATTAGAAGAATCTCCTGAGTTAGGTTTAAGAAAGTTAGGAGAACAAAAATATGAAATCAATACTCACCGTGGACTTTTAAAAGTGTCTTGGGAAGCACTTGATGACGGCGTAGAAGTTGAAAATATTATTGTTGAAGAATTAGCTGAAGAAATTACCGCAACAAAAAACGTTAAAATTTTAGAAGCCTTAAAAGGGTTAACTCCTAAGTCAGTTACAACTATTGGGGAAGTTAAAACAATACTAAACGTTGAGTTGAAAAAACGTTATGCTAAAGAATTTGTTGTTTCATCTGATGTATATGATCAATTAGACCAAATGAAAGATAAAAATGGACGTTATTTATTACAAGAATCTATTACTTCAGCAACAGGATATAAAATGTTTGGTAAAGATATTAGAGTGCTTGATAAAGAAGTGATTGGTGAAAATACTATGTTTATTGGATCATTAAAAGATGCAGTAGTTTTATTCTTAAGAAAGCAATTATTAGTGAATTATGAAATTTGGAATCAATACGGAAAAGTATTCTCTCCAATTTTAAGATTAGATGCTCGATTAAAAAATGACAAAGCTGTTATCAAAGTAGACTTTAATGTTGATGGAGATAATCCACATGGTAATAGTGCAGCAGATGTTATTCCAGAGGCTTAATATTAAGCCTCTAATTTTAATAATTAGGAGTGGTTTAAATGGTTAAATTTAAAGCATTAGTAAAGTATAAAGATTTGGAAATGGATAAAGTAGTAGAAGTTGATGATGAATTAGAAATGACGGTAAAACGTGCAAATGAAATTAATAAAAAATTAAAAGAGCATGGGAAAGTACTTGAACGAGTTGAAGAATCGAAATAATGAGGTGATTTGAATGAAAATTACTGATCAAGATTTTGACTTGTTAAGAAAACATTGTAAGGTTGATCATCATTCTGAAGATGATTTGTTAAAAGCTTATTATGAATGGGCTTTTGATGATATAGCAAGTGCAGTTACTGATGATTATAAAAATCATATAGATTGGTTTGCTAATCAAACATTATTTAAAAGGGCGGTATTTCCTTTAGCTGCTTATTATTTTGAAAATAGAATTGCATATATTGAACGTAGTTTGAGTTATGCGCCTCATATGGTGTTAAGTACAGTGCATAAATTACGTGACATGTATGTGGTTGATATGGAGTTAGATAAAGATGAAAATAAGCATTAGGGATTTAAACGAAAGGGTTACTTTTAACGAAGATATCAGTAAATCAATCAATGGTTTACCTCAACGGCCAAAACGACGTGAATTATATAGTTGTTATGCGTGTATTCAAGATGCTAAAGAATCTGATACTCAAACTAGTATTAATAACAATAGTAAATTCATAAAAACGATTATTATACGTGACCCAAGAGGCGACTATAAACCTAGTAATAAGCACTATATTATACACGATGGTGTAAGTTACGATGTTAAGTATTATAAGCCTGATTATCGCGATAAGTCTTTCTTAAGAATATATTGTGAGGTGGTAATCTAATGGGTGCTAAAATCGAGAAAAACACAATGGAATCTGGATTAAGAAAGAAAATCCAAGAATTCCCTAGAATTCAAAACCGTGTTCTAAAAGCAGGGGCGTCGTCATTGATTCCAATTTTGGTAAAAAATACACCTAAAAGTGATAGAAGTAAGCATGCGAAAGAGCATGTAGCGATGTCTAATATTAGAACAGACAAAGGCACGTATGAAAAGTATGTGACGATTGGTTATGAAAAAGGTTATAGTCACAGGATGCACACCACTGAATTCGGAACTATGTACCAACGCCCACAATTATTTATCACTAAAAGTGAAAAAGAAGGAAGAAGTATTGTTAATAAGGCAATGGTAACAGCTATGAGAAGAGGCATGAGAAAATGAAAAACATTACAGATGAACTTTATCAACTAATTGTTAATAATGGAGATATTACAGTAAGTGATAATATTTTTAAATATGTTGTTCCACAAAATTTTCATGAAACAACTAATAAGCCCATCGTTAGGATTACACCTTTGCCATATACACCTCAAGATTATGCAGATGATCAGCAACTTTCAAGAGAATATGATTACCAGATTGATATTTGGTGGTCAGAGGATGAACCATTTGAACAAGCGGAAATGCTTGTTTTTTTATTGGAAAAAATGAATTTTCAAGCTTATTATCGTGAGCCTTTATATGAAGTAGAGACTTTTACATTTAGAGAGATTATTCGAGCTAAAGCAACGATAATTACATTAAAAACATAGGAGGCATTACAATGTTAAAAAACTTAAAAGAATCTGAAAGACTATTGAAATTAAATTTACAACACTTTGCAAGCACAGGTGTATCAGGTATCGCAATTGGGGTTTCAAACTTCTATTCGGCACCAATTGAGCAAGATGATGATAAAGGTATTAAATATGGCCCGGGTATGCGTACACGATTCCTTCAAGAAATTGAAGTTGATAGACCACAAGAATCAGAAGACGCATACGGCGATGATATTGTAGCAGCTACTGCTGTATCTAATGGTAAATTAGAGGTAAAAACGACATTTGTTACTGTTCCATCTGACCAAAAAGCATTCTTATCAGGTGCTAAAAAAGGTAAAGGTGGTTACAAATATAGTGCTGCGGATATTCCACCTGACGTAGGTGTAGTATTTGAACGTCGTAATCATGATGGTTCAAGCGAGTGGGTAGGATTATTCAAAGGTAAATTCACACGACCAGGAATTAAAGGACAAACAAAGCAAGATAAAGTCGAGTTCCAAAATGACGAAGTTGAAGGTAGCTTCATTGATCGCATTTTTGATGAAGCATCACATGTAACTGGATATGATGCAAAAGGTAAAACTGAAGGTCGCGATTATGTATTTATGGAAACATTCGGTAAAACGTATGAAGAGTTTATGAAAACTGTTGGAGAACCACAAGTAGAAGAAGCGAAGAACGCAATTGAAGCGTCTGGAGATGTATCAGAAGGAAGTACTGAGGAAGAAGGAAATACTGAAGGGGAAGGAATTCCTGAAGCATAAAAATAGGGGACGAAAGTCCTCTATTTATTTTTATTTTGGCCAAATTAAAAATTAGAAAGTAGGAAATCAAATGAAACGTACATCAATTGAATTAATTACAGGATTTACAAAAGCAGGGAAACCACAATATAAAAAGTATTTAGCAAAACCAATCCTTACATTGTTTGAAACAATTCAAGGCTCTAAATTATCTATGAAAATGCAAAAAGTATTTAAGGAGCCAGACTTCGATGAACTAACAGAGGAACAATACGAAGGATTATCTGAAACAGAGAAACGAGAATACGATAAGTTACGAGAAGAATATACAGAACAAGTAATGTCGCAAATGGACGTTCTAGATGAAGTGTTTGAATTCATAACTGAAGCATTTGATGAACAATTTACAACAGTTGAGTTACAAAAAGGTTTACCTAGTGGTCAAGAAGGTTTTGAATATTTAGGTTCTATATTGCGAAATATAACAAGTGGCGGAGAACCAAGTGAAACAAAAAAGTTTTTGAACGAGCAGAAGAAATAAATCCTGAAGATTTGACTGTTGAGGGTGCATATAAAAATTATATGAAACTTGCAAAGACGTTAATAGATGAAGGCATGGATCCTCAAAAAGTTGCTAATATGCCTATCCATTTCTTCTTAGAAGTAGTCGAATCACGTATTGAGACAAAACAAAAAGCTACAAGTTTTAAAGACATATTCTAGTCACTCAAAATGAGTGACTTTTTTATTTGCAATTTTTTAAAGAAAGGAGGAATTTTATGCCAAGTCCTATCGGGAATATGGTCATACGAGTTGATTTAGATGGTTCTGGATTTAATAAGGGCGCGACTGGATTACAGAGGCAGTTAAGAATGGTTAGTAAAGAAATGTCAGCTAATTTATCTAAATTCAGTCGTTACGATAACAGCTTAGAAAAATCAAAAGTAAAAGTTGATGGATTATCTAAGCGACAAAGGGTACAAAAAGAGCTCGTAAAAGAATTAAAGCAAAATTACGATAAATTAAGCGCAGAAACAGGAGAAAACAGTGCAAAAACACAAGATGCAGCATCTAAATATAATGAAGCAGCAGCTAAATTAAATCAATATGATCGCGAACTAGAAGATGCTACAAAGCACATGAAGGACCTACAGGCTCACCAAAATGCATTAAATACAACTTTGGGCAAGTTAGGGCATAGTTTTTCAAAGATTGGCCCACACCTTAAAAATGTAGGAGATGGAATGAAAAATGTCGGTCGTTCCATGGGAATGTATGTTACTGCACCAATTGTAGCAGGATTTGGTGCAGCAGTTAAAGCATCGATTGATTATGAGAGTGCTTTTGCAGGCGTTAGAAAAACTGTTAACGGCAGTGAAAAAGATTATAAAAAATTATCTAATGGCATTATCAACATGTCTAAAAATCTTCCTGTTGCAGCAACAGATATCGCAGAAGTTGGAGAAATGGCTGGTCAACTAGGTATTAAGAAAAGTAACATATTAGACTTTTCTAAAACAATTATTGATTTGGGTGAGTCAACAAACTTAACAAGAGAACAAGCTGCAACAGAATTTGCTAGGTTTGCCAATATCGTTGATATGCCACAAAAGTCATTCAGTAGATTAGGTTCAAGTATTGTTGCTTTAGGTAACAATATGGCTACAACTGAATCTGAAATCATGAGCATGTCTATGAGAATAGCTGCTCAAGGTAAACTAGTCGGGATGACTGAATCAGATATAACTGGTCTTGCTGCTACAATGTCTTCTTTAGGAATTGAAGCTGAAGCAGGTGGTACTGCTATGACAACTGTGCTTAAGAAGATTGATAAAGCAGTTGGTGCAGGCGGCAAAGAATTAAAAGCATTTGCTGATGCTAGTGGAGTTTCCTCAGCTGAGTTCAAGAAACAATGGGAGAAAGATCCGGTAAAAGCATTAGATACATTTATTGGTGGATTGGCCAAATCTAAAAAAGAAGGAGCCAATCTTTCTGAGATGTTAGCTGATTTAGGTATCAAAGGTATTAGAGAATCAGATACCATTTTAAGAATGGCCAATAACCATAAATTATTAGGAAAAGCAGTAAAAATTTCCGGCAAAGGTTGGAAAGAAAATAAAGCACTATCAAACGAAGCCAATCAAAGATACAAAACAATGGCATCTCAATTAAAAATATTGAAAAACAATGTCGTTGCTTTTGGTATTTCGCTAGGCGATGCTATCGCGCCAATCGTTGTAAAGTTAGCTAAGGGATTAACAGGCGTTCTAAAAAGTATGTCTAACATGTCAAATGGTATGAAGATAACAATAGCTGTTGTTGGTTCGTTAGTTGCTGCAATTGGACCGGTGGTGTTTATATTTGGTTCGTTTATTAGTGTCGTTGGTAGTGCGATGACAACATTAGGACCTCTATTAATTGGTATTTCAAAAGCAGGAGGACTAATGGCGTTTTTATCTGGGAAAGTCGCTACAGCAGTTAGACTATTTCCTGCTTTAGGAACAGCGATAAGTTTCGCAGGCGGTCCATTATTGTGGATTGTTGGTGGATTAACTGCTTTAGGTATTGGATTTACAATTGCTTATAAAAAATCTGAGACTTTCAGAAATATTGTCAATAAAGCCGTCTCAGGTGTTATGAACACATTTAAAGCAGCTAAGATTGCACTGCAAGGATTTTTCCAGTTATTCAAAGGCAATGGCCAAGATGGTGTCATTACCCTATCTAAGATATTTCCACCTAATGTAGTAGTTGGAATTACAAACTTTGCAGATAAAATTAAGCGTACCTTTATGCAAGTAGTAAATGCGATAAAAGGATTTGCTAATCAAGTTGGTAGTCAATTATCCACTTTTTGGAGTCAAAATGGTGCCCAAATTACAGAGGCAGTCCAAAATATAGCGAATGTTATATCGACTGTTTTCAAGTTTATTTGGAGTAACATAATACGTCCAATCATGACATTGATATGGAATCTCATGAAATTCATTTGGCCAGCTATTAAATGGCTAATAAAATCAGTTTGGGAAAATATCAAAGGCGTTATTAGTGGTGCTTTAAATGTCATCATGGGTACGATTAAAATATTTTCAGGTTTATTTACTGGCGATTTCAGAAAAATGTGGGAAGGTATTAAACAAATTTTTAAAGGTGCACTTCAATTAATCTGGAACGGCGTACAACTTATGCTCGTCGGTAAGATTTTAGGTGCTGGTAAAGTTTTTGTTCAACTGTTTAAAGGTGTAATCAGTGGTGGTTGGAAATTTATAGTTAATGTTTTCAGAAATGCATTAGGAACTATATACCGTGTAGTAACAGGTAGTTTTACGAAAACTTATAACTTCACCAAAACAATATTTTCTCTTATGAGAACAGCTGTAAATAAAATATTAGAATCTATGAGAAATGGAATTAAAAGAATAGTCCAATCTATATATACAAATATTAAAAATGCCTTCACAAGATCATATAATTCTTCTAAAAATATTTTTGGAAAACTTAAAGATTTCGCCGTTAATTTGTGGAGAAAATTACGCGACTCTGTATCTAATCAAGCAAATAGAATATATATAAATGTAAAAAATAGTTTTACAAGATTGTATGACAAATCGGCTAACTTATTCAGAAGGTTACGTAAATTTTTATCTGATTTATGGGACTCAATTAGAAGAAGAACAGTGGATAAAGCAGTTGCATTATACAGAGGAGTAAAAAGCCAATTCGAAAGATTATTCTCTAATAGTAAAACTATCAATCAGAGAATCAGAAGTTTTATGAGTAGTATATGGCAAGGTATAAGAAGCAAAACTACTGGTATAGCAACTAATATTAAAAATTCTGTTTTAAAAAGTTTTACTGTAATGAGAGATAGATTAAAAGGAATTATTGGTAAAATAAAAGGCCATATTGGTGGAATGGTCAAAGGTGTAAAAAGTGGTTTAAACAAATTAATTGATGGTGTCAATGCAGTAGCGACTAAAATCGGTATGGATAAATTCAAACACATTAAACTATCAACAGGTACTGTTCGACATAACCATGCTCTATCTGATAGCAAAGGAAGATTAAAACAGACAACTAGAGCAATTGTAGGTGATAAAGGACCAGGTAATGGACCAGGTGGATATAGGCATGAAATGATTGAGTATCCGAATGGACGCCTAGCAATGACACCTAAAACAGATACAGAGGTTATTTTGCCAAAAGGCTCAAAAGTTCATAACGGAACAGCAACTTATAATTATTTGAATACGCCACAGTTTAGCAGGGGTACATTACCAAGGTTTAGTCTAGGTAGTTGGCTTGATGACAAGAAAAAAGATGTAGGTAAATATGCTGGTAAGAAAATGGCTCAAGCAAATAATGCAGGTAAGCAAATTATTAATGGTACCAAAGACACTGCTAAAGCTTTGAAAAAAGGATTTGATAAAGCTATAGGTGATGTCTGGGACTTTGCATCCAATCCAGGAAAACTAGTAGATAAGGTCATGTCTCATTTTGGTGTAGATTTCGGTAGTCTACCTGAATTACCAAGAAAAATGATGGCAGGAATGTATAAAAAACTAAAAGAAGGCGTAAAAGATTTATTTGGCGGATGGCTTGAAGATAGTGGTGGTGGAGATGGTAGTTCATTCACGAAGTACGCTATTACAACACCATATAGTCCTAATAAAGCGGTAGCTGGATATGGATTTAACGGTGGACGTCATTATGGAATTGATTATGCAACACCAGTCGGTACAACACTGACAGCGCCAACTAGCGGTACTATTTCAAAATTAAGTAACTACGGTGGTGGTACAGTTGCTAAATTATTAAGTGGTAAGTTCACACAGTTCTTTATGCACTTAAAAGATATATTCAAGACAGGTAAGGTTAAACAAGGCGAAAAATTCGCACACACAGGTAACAGTGGTCATTGGACTACAGGACCTCACTTACATTATCAAGTAGAGAAAGGTCATTCAGCAGATATTACTAACAGAAATACAGTGGATCCTGCTAAATTCTTATCTGGAAAAAGTGGAGGTAAACAAGCACCTTCACAATGGCGTTCTACTATTCAAAGAGCAGCTAAAAGAATGAAAGTAAATCCAACCGCTGCTCAAATTAACGGTATTATTGCTCAGATTGAACGTGAATCTGGTGGGGATGCAGGCATTACCCAGGGTAATATCGGTGACATTAATAACATTCTAGGAACACCTGCCAAAGGTCTACTCCAATATGTACCTAGTACATTTAAAGCTTACGCTGTAAAAGGCCATGGTAATATTTGGTCTGGATATGATCAATTATTAGCGTTCTTTAATAACTCAAATTGGAAAAACGATATACAGTATGGTCGTTCAGGTTGGGGACCAAGAGGACATAGAAGGTTTGCTACTGGTGGCAAGGTATGGAACGGACTATATCATTTAGGTGAAGAAGGTTATCCAGAATGGATAGTTCCAACAGACCCAAGCAGAAGTAATGATGCCTGGAAAATACTAGCTTTAGCTGCAAAAGATTTAGAAAAAACATCACCTAGAAACAAACGGCCGAACAATCTTCCTAATCCTTTAAATCAATCAGGAACAGGAAATTCTAGCCTCGAACAAAAATTTGATGCATTAATAGGACTAGTGGCTAAATTAGTAGAAAGTAATAATGATATAGCAAATAAAGATTATGAGCCTGTAATAGATAAATATAGTTTGGAGAATGAAGTGTTTAAGTTGATTGATAAATATGAAAGAACAAAGCAAAGACGTAGCAGATATAATCCTGCAACGTAACAGGAGGTGTATAAATGCTTGATACAATTATTGTGAACAAGAAAAAACTTGATTGGTTGGTTGTAGAGAGAGGGTTTAATATACCCTCTTTTAATTTTATAACTGAACGAGAAAAAGTTAATGGTAGGGCAGGAAGCGTAAGAAAATCTAGAAATATTGAAGAATTAGAATTTGAGTTACCACTAATCGTGAGAAACGATTATTTATCGCCCGGAGGCAAGAAAAGTCATGATGAAATATTAAAGAAACTAGTCGATTTTTTTAAATATGATGAAGCGGTTGAATTAAGATTTAAATCACAATCTTGGTTTTGGAAAGCTTATTTTGATGGACCAATAGAATTACCTAAAAATCCAAGAGAATTTATTAAATTCACAATCAAAGTAGTACTTTTAGATCCATTCAAATATTCAACTAATGAATATGAAAACACAGCTATATCAGATGAAGTGGTCATAGTTAATAAAGGAACTGCTGATACACCTGTGACTATCGAGGCAAGAGCGCTTAAAAATGCGTCGTATTACATGATAACTAAAAATGATGAGGATTATTTTAAAGTTGGAGTAGACGATGTGAATGAGGTTGCTAAAGATTATTCACCTAACATATTAAGTGACGAATTTAGAACCACAACTGGTTGGACGAAAACTACAAGTGGCAATATACCCGACACACTTTTCGGAGGTATTGTTGGTGGAACATACAAAATAGAAAAAAACGGAGAAGGGTTCGAAGTATCAACTTTTCCTTCTGGAAGTGGATGGATTGGCTCGCAATATAAAAAAGCTTTCTCTAGACAAGCACAAGATTTCAAAGTGACTGTAAAAGCAATTATTTATCAATCAAACAGAGGCGCAGGTAAAGTAGCTTATCATTTGTATGACACAGATAACAGAATACTTGCATCACTAGGTTATATAAATACATCACCTGGTAATCCAAACGGTAAATTTGTGATTACCTTATTTAATCAGAGTGGCGGTGAATCAAAAGTACTTGAAGCAAGAAATGTGCCATTTGTTAACAAAATGAAAACTTTAATTATTTATATGAGCATTGAAAGAGTTGGCCAATTAATAAAATTAAAGACTTGGTTATTTGATCATAATAAAGACCCTAACAGAATAAAACCACTTCAAATTGTAAATAAGAGCGTAACGGATTCGGGTAATTTTTATCAACGTCCTGTATCGTCAATTGGTGTTTATCAAGCTAAGAGTACAACTATAAATAACTACATGAAAATGCATGCATTAGGCGCTTATGTGTCAGAAAAGTTACCAAAAAAGACTGGTGTAAAAGAACTGTTTATCAAACAAGGTGATTTAATTCAAATAGATACTGACTCTAAAGTCGTAATGTTGAATGAAGAACCTATTCTTGATAAAAAAACATTTGGTAGCGATTATTTTAATGTTGATAGTGGCAAATCTGAATTAATCATTTTCCCACAAGGGGTATTTGATACAACTGTAAAATGGCATGACAGATTTTTATAAGAAGAGAGAGGAGGTATATAGATGATTCATGTTATGAACTTTGATGGGGAAATAATTGATTTTATTTCAAGAAGTGATAATGCTTTAGTAAAAGCCCAGCATGTAAGAGATATAATAACCAGAGTAGAAACATTTGATTTTACTATACTTTCATCTCGCACTGAAAAAATGCAAGAAAAGAACAGAATTATCATTCAAGATAAGAACGGTCACTATCGTGAGTTTATTATTGAACGTATATCATCCGATATAGACGGATATACTGAAATTGAGACAGCCGCATCATATTTAAATGATATTTCTAAAGCTAAACCATATGGACCCGGTAAATTAGAAAAGATGACTACAGCACAAGCTTTGTCAGATGTGTTAAAAGACACTGGATGGAAAGTGTCTGACGATACAGAATACGGAGGAATAAGAACAACATCGTGGACTTCATATCAAACTAGATATGAAGTTCTTTTACAATTATGTACTACTTTTAACATGGTATTAGACTTTCATATCGATATAGGTGAGACTACTGTAAAAAATAGATATGTAACGTTAAAAAAGGCGAATCCGATATTTAATGGTAAGGAAATCACTTATGGTAAAGATTTAATAGGTTTAAATAGAAATGTTGATTTTTCAGAAATTAAAACAGCATTATTATGTATTGGTCCTGAAAAGGATGATGGTTCTAGGTTAGAACTAGTTGTAAAAGATGATATGGCTCAATCTTTATATGGATTACCTGGTCGATATAATTGGGGGATATATGAACCTGAATCAGACGACCAAGATATGACTGAAAGTCGATTGCGCACACTCGGTACTACAGAATTAAATAAAAGAAAATCCGAAGTTATTAGTTATGAAGTCACATCGATTGATATTGAAAAAGAGTTCGAGCATGAAGTAATTAATCTAGGTGATTTATTACGAATTAAAAATACAGATTTCACACCTCCATTATATGTAGAGGCAGAAGTGACATCAGAAGATTATGATTTGATCAGCAGAGACGTTACTTATAGTTTCGGAGAATATGTTGAATATAAAGAAGCAGATCTTCGAAATGAATTTATAAAGAAATTAAACGATATCCGTGAGAAATTGAACAATAATATAAGTAACTCAAATATGATTATTACTAACAGAATAGAAGAAGAGATAGAAAGATTACAAAAGAGCATTCATCGAGGTTCGACGCCACCTATAAATCCAGAAGAAGGAGATTTTTGGTACGATACAACGAATCCTAAAGTTGCAGTATTGCGTGAGTTTGTGGACGGAGAATGGCGCAATGCATCGGCTCATGATGTTGAACAAATTGGTGGAATGACAAAAGAATCTATTATTTTCAATGAAATAAATGGTACATTCATTTCTCTATCTGTACAACATGCTAACTTAACTAATGAAGTATACGAGACATTAAATAGTGAATACTTAGTTGATGAAGATATTAGAATATTGTTAAGCGATGAATTGGACGGTTTAAATAACATATTTGAAAGTATCAGCTCTTCAGTTAATAGTATGACATCTGAAACAGCAACGATAGGCAAATTGATGGATACACAATCTTTGATAGTTCAGTATCGCGAAAAAATATATACTCTTAATAACGCATTGCTAAATGCAAGAAAGGCAATTGAAGAACGTTTTAAATTACTACAATCACAATACACAGAACAAAAATACAACGAGGCAATGCAAAAAGTTGCAGATGTTATTGGGGGTACTTATAACGAAGAAACAGGACAATTAATTGCAGATATACCTAATAAAGAAATGCTTGAAGAAATGCGTGTGACAATCGAAAGTGCAATGGATGAAATGTCACAAGCCAATGAAGCGAAGTTACAGGAATTACAGAATGGTATTACTCAAACAAATCAACGTATAACCAACACAAACGAAGAATTAAGTGCTGGTATTTCTTCAGTTACCAGAAAAATTGAAGGTCTTAAAACAGATGGAAATAACTTAATTAGGTCATTTTTAAGTGACAGTCCAATGTTCGATAGAACAAGAGGCGCAATTTTTGAAAGTGAAACTAAAGCTATACTAAACAATGGTAAGAGATTAGATATTATGTTTTACGATGATTTTGAGAATGAGCTATTGCCTAACACAGATTACACTTTAAAAGTTGAAGAAAGTTCAAACGATATAGAAATGGGTGTGTTTTACAACAAAGGTGGAAATATTGTTGTGGGTTACGCTAACGTCAGAGAAATACAATTTAACACGAAAGACAAGAAAAATATTCTAATTGTTATTAGATCAAAAGCATCTAATCAATTTGTAAATAAAATTTCGTTATATAGAGGTTTAGTTGATTTAAGTTGGACACCTTCAAGTGATGATGTTGAGGAACAGATGAAAGAAATAAAAACATCAATAAAAGAGCAAAGTGCTGACATAAATATACTGAAAGACGGCATCAAATTAAAAGCAGATAGTAGCGAAGTAACGAAAATATACAATGAATATCTAGCACCAATTCAACATCAAGTAAATCAAAATAAAGCAGCGTTAGATATATGGCCAGATCAGATTAACTCGAAAGTATCTCGTGAAGAATATGTTACAAATTTCATGAACGTTGTAGAGATGTTGAATACCGCAAATTCAGAACGAACTCAACTAAGCAATCAGATTAAAGATAGAGTGACATTAAAAGATTATAAAGCAACGGAAGAAAAGCTAGAAACAATGGAAACTTCTATCGAACAAAATGGTCAGGAAATCAATTTAAAAGCAAGTAGTGAAGAACTAAACAAAAGCAATAAAACAATGTCACGTTTATTAGCTGATCTAACCATTAATACAACTACAGGATTATCTTTAGTTTTTGATGAAAACGGGACTATACAAAGTCATACAGTCGGTCCAAATGGAGTTAAAATTGATACTACCAAATTTGTAATTAATGATGGTGACGTAATTGTTCAAAATGGTAGAACTACAATTAAAGATGCTTATATTGATAAATTATTTAGTAAACAAGCCACAATAAATTATTTGAAAGCAATGGATGTTGATTTAAATAGAGCAACTGTTAGTGGTTCTCGTAATGGTGAATCAACAGTTTTAAGTGGTGGAAAAATTCGGTCGACTGGTTCGTTCGCACGAACATTTCCTCAAGGTAGTGTTACTTATGAGGCATTTACAGAATCATGGAATGGTGTTTACCGGTCTGGGTTGATATCGAAGCAGTTTGGGAATCGGAAATTAACTGATATTGAACGCTGGCTTGCTTTAACAGATAAAGGTATAACAACTCAAAGAGAAATTCATAGTCTGTCGCCTGACAAAAATGGCGCACGTTTTATAGATTTCTTTTCTGATGAAAGCTATAACAGTGACGTATACGGTCAAGGTATGCACATTTATTCAGGACAACAACTAACTATTGAATCTGAATATGGTTTGTATCTAAATGCTAACAAACGTTTTTATATTAGGACTGTTGACAGCGGGTTAGAAATAAATAGAGACGGTCAAAATCTAGTATTAAAAAGAACATCACCGTACACATCAGAAATCGGTTCTGGTGGTAGTTATATGGCGATTCAATCGTCTGACGGTGTAGAACAAGGTCATGTTGGTATCTTATCGAACAACCGTAATTTAAGTTTGTCATCTAGTTATGGAGAGGTTTTACTTAAAGGAAGCAAAGTTTTTGCGTTAGATAGTAACGGGAATAATCGAGTGCCTATGTATGCCCAATATTTTAGTGGCGAGAAAGTAATTGGTAACATTGAAGCTGCAGATACAAATATATACGCGATGTGCCATAGTGAATTAAGGGTGGTTAGTAAGGCAGGTTACAATGGTGGAGACATAACATATAAAAATATTCGTTTCAATTCATGGAACGCAATGTCTCATGAAAAATATAAATATGATATTGAAGAATGGAAGTACAACGTTTTAGATATTTATAAGAATGAACTTAAACTACATTCATATAAAGTCAACTCAGAAGCAGGCACTGAATATAATCGAATTCACCACGGAATTATCTTAAGAGAAAATAGTAAATTAGATACATTCCCAGTCGAATGGCGTAATTTAGATGGTTTTGATGGTAATGAAGTTATATGGTGGAATACAAAGGCAATTCAAGAACTTGCATTTGAAAACGAAGAACTGAAGAAACAAATTACAGATATGCAAGTGAAAATTGATGCAATATTGGAGATGATAAAATGATGAAAAAACTAGAAGAATTAACTAAGGAAGAACTTATCAAAGAAGTTCAGTACTTAAATGAATTAATACAAACCATGGTAAATAAAAACGCGCGACTTACATTAGAGGTTGCGAATTATGAAACACAAGAAAGAATGGCCGAACATAATAATCAAACGTCTAACAAATAAGTTAGGCGTTTTTTTATAAAATTAAAAAAGGAGTGTTTTAAATGGAACAATTCAAAGAATTTTATTTAGTTGAAGTAAATAAGAATGGTGAAGAAAGTGCATTAATGCAGAATTATTCAAACAGCTTTGTTAGAGGTGCTAATCCTAATACAGCATATAAATTTAAGGATGAGGCACAAGTCCAACAAGTATGTAAAATGCAAAACATGTTAGCTAGCATATTTCAAAATGGGACAAAAACTTATTATGTTGAACAAGATATAACACGAAACAAAAAACAAGAAGATGGACAAGAATACGTTGAGGATAAAGAAAAAACAGAAGAAACAGAATAATTTATAAGACACTTACCTTTTGGTAGGTGTCTTGTTATTTGTGAAAGTAGGTGCTTTAATGATGGGCAGAAAAGGATTAAACTTTTTTCATTTTTACGCAATCGCGTGGAATTTCGCTTTTGGAATATGTTGTATTGTTCGAGGTAGTTATTGGATTCTTTTTGCTGAGAAAGCACAATACGAAAGTGAACTCTACACAGCTATGCATAAGGTGATGCCTTTAACGATTTGGGGCATTCCATTTGTACTTGCTGGAATATTAATTATTCTTGCAGGAATCAAACTACCATATCATCAAACAAGTATTAGTTTTTATAGATTGACTGCATGGGGATATGCAATAGCATGTCCCTTTTATTATATTTTCTCAACGGCTGGTTTTGACAGTGGCTTAAATTTAGTCACACCAATTATGAATCTTTCCTTTTCTATCTTTGGCGGTGCAACTGCACTATTAGCTTACAAAAACGTTTCTGAAATGAAGTAAGAAAAGAGTAAGTAATGAACTATCTAACAACTGAGAAATATTATGAAGACGAACTACGCCGTGAGAAAGATAAAGGTAAATTACATGCAAGAATAAACGAAGTAGAAGATAAACACGATCAGAACTTTAATGCTTTGAATTTAACAATACGAACATTTATAGAAGGACAAAAACCAATTAATGAAAATATGAAAGGTATTCGTGATGATTTAAAAGAGGTTAATAACGTATTAATAGATTACGTAAAGAAAACAGACAGTATTGAAACTGAATTAAAACGAGTCCAAGAAAGCCAACAAGCAGGTGTTGTAGATAGAAACAAGTTTCTCATAACAATAATTACAGCTGGACTTGGGGCAGGTGGATTTGTGCCAGTTTTAATACAAGTCTTATTTAAATAAGGAGGCAATAGCATGAAAATTAACTGGAAAGTTCGTATTAAACAAAAATCATTCTGGATAGCCATTATATCGGCTATCCTTTTATTTGCTCAGCAAGTGTCGGGTGCATTCGATTATGACATCACAGTGTATACAGACCAAATAACGAATATCGTGAACAGTGTGTTAGGTGTGCTGGTGCTACTAGGTGTAGTGCAAGACCCTACAACAAAAGGGATAAATGACTCAACGCAAGCACAACAGTATAACGAACCAAAGTAATGTCGGCTAAATAGTCGGCTTTTAATTCTGCCTTGGTTATGACAGTGCAGTTATAACCAAGAAAAACTAAAACTTAAGGAGAGATTTATAATGAAAGATATTTTTTCAAAACACATTCAAGGTAGTAGATTAACAGGTAAAAAAGCTAGTATAGCTGGTGTTGTCATTCACAATGATTATGGTTCAATGACACCTAATCAGTATTTACCGTGGTTATACACGAGAGAACAAAACGGAACGCATGTTAATGGATGGGCTTCAGTTTACGTAAACAAAGATGAGACGCTTTGGTATCACCCAACAGATTATGTAGAATGGCATTGTGGTAATAACTGGGCTAATAGTAATCTGATCGGATTCGAAGTTTGTCAATCACACCCAGCAGCAGGTTTAACAGATGCCCAATTCAAATTAAATGAAGAGGCAACATTTAAAGTAGCAGCAGCTGTCATGAAGTCTTATGGTTTGCCAGTCAATCGCACGACAGTTAATCTTCATAGACAGTATTTTGGCACATCTTGTCCTCATCGTTCTTGGGATATGCATGTAGGAAAAAACGCACCAGATACGTTAGCTAATCGTAATAAGTTAAAAGATTACTTTATTTCTCGTATTAAACATTATTACAACGGTGACACAACAACTAAACCACCTAAAACAACTTGGAAATGGTCTGGTAAAGCGACAGCTAAGAAAGGTGTATCTCCAATCGCAGCTAAAAAGAAACCAGGTTTAAACGAACCGGCATTAGCACCACCAAATAACATCTTAGCTGGTCAATATATTAACTTCTTCTCGGTTACTAAAAAGGATAAATATTGGTGGGCAGAGTTTGAATATCCAACTAACCCTAAAGCTGGACGATTCTATTGTGCATTGGGGCCTATTACACACAAAGATGAGAAGTTAGAAAAAGAAACCAAATTATGGTTTGACTTGAAGATTACAAGTAAAAAGTAGTATTATATGTTTACCCTATTTAGTTTAACCGCTAGGTAGTTCATACACGCAAACCCCACTTCTTATTTGTAGAGTGGGGTTATTTTTTTATTATTTAATTTGTTTTGCAAGATAATTAATCGGGTATTTGTATCTTGTATCTATTATTAATACAAGATTAATTGAAGGGAATAAGTTTTATGAAAGAAATTAACTATCAAGATTTAAGCGATGATTTATTGTATGTTTCTATATTGTTAAATGAAAAATTAAATGGAGACTTCAACAATGATGTAGAAATAGCGATATTAGAAGAATGTATTACTAAATTAAAAAGTACTACCATACAAAGTCCTGATTTTAAAACAGAAGTGTGATTAAGTATGTTAAGATAACTTTAGACATATTAAACACAACTATACGGCGAGCCTGCTCATATAATTGAGTAGGTTATTATTTTGACTAGATTATCCATAGTGATATAATTAAATTAGTTTAAACCTATTATCTCCGTTTTAGTTTTAAACTCATATTTGGTAATACCTTTTTGCACCTCGCTAATAAGTGGGGTGTTATTTATTTGATTTAATACCTAAAGTGTAGTATTACTATATATAAGCACTTATATAGTGCTGGATTTTCATATATAAATAACCATTAACTTGCCCTGTCACTTTTTTGTGATGGGGTTTTTATTATGTTACAATGATTATAGGTTTGTTTCTCTTCCAAATATAAACAAATCTAATTAAGTTATCCTATGCCCTATCACAATAGTGGTAGGGTTTTATTTTTCAAAATACATTTTAGTTTTATAACAAAAAATTGTTCGATACATGTTCCGCCTTTTGTCCGATTTAATTTTAGTGTAATATGTATTTAATTAGACTAAAAAGGGGTAAAGAATATGGAAGAAAAAAATATTGAAATGAGTTTTACTAAAGAAGACGATTATATTCATGGTGAAAACTTTTCTATGTTTTATGCTAATTCGTTAGATGTACAAACTAGTATTACTGATTTTATTGTAAATTTTAAGCAAAGCACACCAAATGGCTTTCTTGATAATCAAAAAATAATTATGAATCCAAGTCTCGCTAAACAACTTAAAAATGCTCTTGAGCTAGGATTAAGAAGACATGAAGAAATACATGGAGAGGTAAAAGATATAGACACCCTTCAAGTTGAAATGAGTAATTTCTATTAAGAAGAATGATAATATTTATGTTATAAATAATCATCCTAAGTATAAGAAATATGGGGATAATTCTACAAGAACGTATACTTTAAATAAACAGACTGGTACTTTAGGCTTTCAAGAAGTGGAGGTAGATAGTATGAGTACAGATTATATAACTAGACCAGAATTCGAAGAACATAAAAAGCATATGGATACTAGATTTGATGGTATCGATCAAAAAATAAATTCTACAAAAGAAGTAATATCTAGAGATATAAAAAATGCAGTATCTGATTTAAAAATTGAAATAAATGATAAAAAAGTTACATCAAAGCGTTTTTGGATAGGTATTAGTGTACCAGCAATAATTAGTATTGTTGGTGTGGTATTACAATTTTTTACTTAAGTATAACTAAACCCACCTTAATTGGTGGGTTATTTATATGGATTGTTTTTAATATATTCTTGAGCCTTTTCTTGATTACCACCTGCAGCATTTATTGCTTCATATTGTTCAACTATTTTGTAATCAAAGTCTTTACCTAAACCATTTGCAATGTTTGTACGTGCAGTTTGTATAGTGCCATCATATTCTTTTTGTTCTCTACTTCCCTCAGGTAATGCATCTCTATTTAGTGTCATAAGTCTGAATGCATAATTTTTATCAGATAAGTGAGGTAAGTATTCGGGCTTTTCTTCTGACACTTCGTTGTTATCCTCTGCTATTTGTTCACTATTCATACTAGTATCGTTTTCGACAGTTTGATGTTGTTCATTAACACTGGTTGATACTTCATCCTTTTTTGTTATTGTGTTCTCATACACCATAAACGCAGCAAAAGATAATCCTATCATCAAAATAGCTATAACTAATAAAGACATTATAACTTTTAAAATGTTCATTCTACCATTCCCTTCATTTGTTTGAACTTCCATTATTATAATTTTACTCTATCTCCACAATACAATCCATATTTAATAACACTTTCTCACCATTCTCTAGTACCTCTAACTTGCTATGCTCACTATCAAACTTATTAATTTCACACTCATTAAACACCTCATATAGAATTAATAGTCACACTATAAGAACAAGTATTATTTTGATAGAATTTGATTCCTAATAGCAGCCTCATTTTTAACAAATCCCCAAGTCTCCGACATATTTTTTAAAATCTCATATTTAGCAAGCTCTTTTAATTCTAAGTGTGATGGTACTTATCAACAAACCCTATCTTACTTGTCCAAGTGACAATTGTGAATAAGTTTAGCTTCCGACAGTTGTTCCGACAGTTTAGGTATAAATAGGGGGTAAATAGGGATAAAATAAACATTTTGTTCGTATAAAAACGAACGCTTAAAAATCAATATAAAGACCGTTGTTATAAGGTTTTTAACGTATTCATGATAAAGTCAATACAGAACATTTGTACTTGTGCACAAGTTAACCACATTTTGTGGATAACATTAGTATAAGTTTTTAAATATTTGTGGATAAAATAGTTGATTCAGATCGATATTTTACATTTTACTTGTGGATAACTAGGATAACTTTGTGGATTACTTGAAAAATAAGACTTTTTGATGTGTATAAAGATGTGCTTAATTATTTCAGAAAAAAACGACTGAGGTGTAAAATTTACCTCAGCCGTTTTTCGTTAATTTAACTTACTTTCAAGTTCTTCCCATTTTTCCATATTTTCTTCGAGCAAACGTTCTGTTTCTATTCGTAACTTATTAATTTCATTGCTTTTTTCAATATCATTAAATATCTCTGGTAATGTCAGTTGATGTTCATAGTCAGAGATTTGTTCTTCATATGTCGAAATATTATTTTCAATTTCTTCTAACTGTCTTTCAAGTTTACGCTTTTCTTTTTTTAGTTGCTTTTGATTTGCGTAATATTGATCGTCTTTAGCCGTTTCAGTAGATTGGATGTCTTCTTGTTCATAACGACTAATAGCCTCACGTTGTTCTAGCTTTTCTAAATAATATTGGTAATCGCCTCTAAATAATTCATTTCCACTTTGTGTGATGTGGAAAATATTATTTGCTAGTTCGTTAATAAAATAACGGTCATGTGATACAAAGAGTAATGTACCTTCAAAATTTTGCAAAGCTTGTTCCAACATTTCTTTAGAATCGATATCTAAGTGGTTGGTAGGTTCATCTAGAATGAGTACATTGTTTTTTTCTAACATGAGTAAAGCGAGTTGAAGTCTAGCTTTTTCTCCACCAGATAAATCATTGATGACTTTTTTTACTTCTTCTTGAGTAAATAAAAATCTACCTAAAATCGTTCTTATATCTTTCTCGGGCATATGTGCATACTGATTCCAAACATAGTCTAAAATTGTCATATTAGAAGTGAATTCTGCTTGTTTTTGGTCGTAATAACCGATTTGAATATTAGAACCATAAACAATATTCCCGCCTAAAGCAGGTATTTTTTGTGCAATTGTTTTAATCAACGTAGATTTCCCAATACCATTTGGACCAATTATCGCAATACGATCATGTCGCTTCACTTCTAAGTTGATAGGTGGTGTAATGCTTTTAGAATAACCGATATCTAAATTTTGAACTTTAAGGACATCTTCACCTGTAGCTCTAGTTATTTCAAAATTTATTTGTGCACTTTTAGCATCAAGTCTCGGCTTTTCGATTCTTTCCATTCTTTCTAGTACTTTACGACGACTTTTTGCCATACCACTTGTTGAAGCACGTGTAATATTTTTTTCGACAAATGTTTCTAACTTTTTAATTTCATTTTGTTGTCTTTCATATTCAGCCATGACTTTTTCGTAATGTGCATCTCGTTCTTTTAAGAATTTACTGTAATTACCGACATACTTTTTAACAGAACCTAAAGCGACATCATATACTTGATTGACTATTTTATCTAAGAAGTATCTGTCGTGACTGATAATAACAATTGCACCTTTAAAGTGTGTTAAATAATTTTCTAACCATTCAGTTGTTTCCATATCTAAATGGTTTGTAGGTTCATCGAGTAACAGTAAATCAGGTTCACTTAATAACATTTGAGCCATAGATAATCTTGTTTTTTGGCCGCCGCTAAATGATTGAATTTGTCTATCAAAGTCAGATTCTTTAAAGTCTAAACCTGTTAATACGGTCTTAATTTTGCTTTCGTAATTATAGCCATCCATTAATTCATATTGATTAGATAACGCTTCGTATTGTGACAATTTTTCTTTATATATGTCTTGGTCATACTCATCAGCATGAATACTTAACCAATCTGTTAAAGTTTTCATTTTATCTTCAATATTGATTACGTCTTTAAATGGTTTTTTCATTTCATTCATAACAGTGTCATTAGAATCTAATGTCATTTGTTGAGTAAGGTATCCCATCGTAACTTGTTTACCTTTAGAAATATTTCCTTCATCATATGATTCAACACCAGCGATGATTTTCATTAATGTTGTTTTTCCCGCGCCATTTCTACCGACAATAGCGATTCTTTCACCGGTTTTTACTTCGAAATCTACATCAGAGAATATAACTTCTCCATCATAAGATTTCTCTAATTTATTTATTTGTAAAAGTATCATGTTTACACCTCTCTATTAGTTATTATTTTACATGAAAACGAGTGATAATTGTATGAAATCACATACAATATTTATATAGTTATTTTACGTGAAGTTTGTTATAATTAAGCCATTAGATGTGAACGCAATCACATTATTTTATATTGGAAAAGGTGAGGATTTTGGCAAAGAATGATGTGAAGATCCCTAAAGCAACTTTGAAACGTTTGCCTCTTTATTATAGATTTGTTAGCACATTGCATAATTCTGGCGTAGATCGTGTTTCATCGAAAGAATTAAGTGAAGGACTTAAAATTGATTCAGCTACTATTCGTCGAGATTTTTCGTATTTTGGTGAATTAGGTAAAAAGGGTTATGGTTACAATATTAGTTATTTACTTAAATTTTTTAGAACAACGCTTGAACAAGATGATATGACTAAAGTCGCAATCGTTGGTGTTGGTAATTTAGGTACTGCACTTGTGAATTATAACTTTACTGTTAATGATAGAATGCAAATTGTAGCTGCTTTTGATCAATCAGAAGATATCATTGGTAGTATGGTTGGTAAATTAACTGTAGATAGTATGGATGATTTTGAAAAGGTAGTTGAAGAAGTAGGTATACAAGTTGTAATATTAACAGTACCACAACAAGCAGCTCAAAAAGTTGCGGATCGTATAACATCTTCGGGTATTACTGGTATTTTGAATTTTACACCTCAAAGAATTAATGTACCTGAGAAAGTGCAGGTTCATCATATAGATTTAGGAATTGAATTACAATCTTTAATCTTCTTTATGAAGAATCAATAGGAGGGTATCAAATGGAAGCTTTAATGTTTATTAACACACTTGGTATTTCAGGACCAGTCAGTTTATTATTTATAGGGGTAGTTGCATTAATTATATTTGGACCAAAGAAATTACCACAATTCGGTAGAGCAATGGGTTCAACTTTGAAAGAATTTAAAGATGCGACTGATGGCATGACAAACTTTGATGAGAAGAAAAGCACTCCAGAAGATGGCAAAGATAAAGAAGTTAAATAGAATTTTATTTAACAGATGTTCCCAAGAATGTGGCGGGTTTCCTGCCACATCTTTTTTAGATTGGAGGTAAGATGGTGGATAAAGACAATTTAACATTTGTCGAACACTTAGAAGAACTTCGTGGACGTATTATGATTATTGCATATTTCCTTGTTGGTGGTCTCATTGTTGGCTTTTTCGTAGCTAAACCCGTTATTTTTTATATAACAAATGATGATTTTACACAAACATTAGAACTCAATGCATTTAGAATAACGGATCCATTAACGATATACATAACAATGATAATTGTGATTGCATTTATCATTGTATCGCCTGTCATTTTATATGAATTATGGGCATTTATATCTCCAGGTTTACATCCGAAAGAACAAAAAGTGACATTAAGTTATATACCATTTAGTTTAATTTTATTTGTAGGTGGTTTATTATTCTCATACTTTGTGATTTTTCCGTATTTAATTTCGTTCACAATGGGATTAGCTGATGATATGGGAATTAAGCAAACAATCGGGATTAAAGAGTACTTTAGTGAAATGTTTAAATTTACCATACCATTCGGATTTGTCTTTCAATTACCTATTTTATTACTATTTTTAACACGATTAGGTATCGTTACACCAATGTTTTTAAAGAAAAATAGAAAATATGCGTATTTTATTTTACTTGTTGTGGCTGCGTTAATCGCACCACCTGACTTTATGACACATATGTTGTTTACATTACCAATGATTTTACTTTATGAAATCAGCATTGTTATTTCAAAAATAGGCTATAAAAAATATTTAAAAGCCGAACAAAAATTAATGGAAGAAGAACTTGGGATGGATGAAGATGATAAGGAGCAGCTGTAGCTTATTGCTATGGCTGTTTTTTTATTGAATTGTCTGATATTTGTAATCAAATGTTAACTTGAATATGTGTTGTATATGATATATTATTATTCCTATCATTGTAATAGGAATAAGGAGTTGTTTATATGGTTTGGATGATTATAAGTGGACTTATAGTCGGAATATTACTTGGCTTTGTTATGCAAAGAACACGTTTTTGTTTAACAGGCGGGTTTAGAGATATGTATGTACAGAAAAATAATAAAATGTTTTATGCTTTATTAATTGCAATCTCTATTCAAAGTATTGGATTATTTACACTAGTAGGATTAGGTGTATTTAAGCTAGAAGCAGAAACATTTCCATTAGTAGGTACGATATTTGGATCTTTTGTATTTGGTATCGGAATTATCTTAGCTGGTGGATGTGCGACTGGGACTTGGTATAGAGCAGGCGAGGGATTAATTGGAAGCTGGATAGCCTTAGTATTATATGGTGTAACAGCAGCAATTATGAAATCTGGACCATTAAACCCTGTTCAAGAAAAAATTAATTCATATAGTGTTGTTAACTCAAATATGGCAGAAACACTTAATGTACCTGTATGGGTATTGATTGCTATTTTAGTGATTGTTACAGTTTATTTTGTTACAAAAACACTAAAAAAACCAAAAGTAGCAATTCCTCAATTAAAACAAAAATATACAGGTATTCGTCATATCTTATTTGAAAAAAGATATCACCCGTTTGCAGCTGCAATTGCAGTAGGAATAATAGCATTAATTGCTTGGCCAATGAGTGCTTCAACAGGAAGAATTGCTGGCCTTGGTATTACAACACCTTCAGCAAATATCGTACAATACTTAGTTACAGGTGATGCTTCATTAATAAACTGGGGCGTATTTTTAGTACTTGGTATATTTATCGGTTCATATATTGCAGCAAAAGGTTCAAGAGAATTCAAATGGAGAATGCCAGATACTAAAACAATAAGAAACAGTGTTATCGGTGGTGCTTGCATGGGTGTTGGTGCATCATTAGCAGGTGGCTGTTCAATCGGTAATGGTTTAGTTTCAACAGCAGCTATGAGTTGGCAAGGTTGGGTTGCTTTACCATCAATGATTTTTGGTGCATGGTTTATGAGTTATTTCATCTTTGTTAAACCTAGAAAAGCAAGACAAACAAAAGCACAAGTTAGCACACAAAGTATTTAATAAAAGGAGTCAATATATATGGTACATGAATTAGGTACAGTAGGAATGGTATGTCCGTTCCCATTAATAGAAGCACAAAATAAAATGGATGAATTACAAGTAGGCGAACAATTGAAAATTGATTTTGATTGCACGCAAGCGACAGAAGCACTTCCAAATTGGGCAGCAGAAAATGGCTATCCAGTTACGAATTATGAACAACTTGGAGATGCTTCATGGACAATAACAGTTGAAAAACAATAAATTATATTTAACCTAGAAACAAAGACATTTGGCTTTGTTTCTAGGTTTTTTTGTTTAAAACTGTATTTTATTTATAAAGTATTGGAAACGGTTTTATGATAAAATAAATCACTGAGAGGTGTATACATGAAGACGATTAAAGATATTGCTAATATGGCAGGTGTTTCTAAAAGTACAGTTTCTAGATATTTAAATGGCGGCTCCATTAGTAAAAGTACAAAAGAAAAAATACATAAAGTAGTAGAAGAAACAGGATATAAACCGAATCAATTTGCTCAAAGTTTAAAGGCTAAGAGAACAGGTCTGATCGGTGCAATTGTACCTAGGCTAGATTCTTATGCAACAACTGAAACGTTAAAAGGTATTGAAACAACTTTACTTAAACAAAATGTTCAAACAATGATTGTGAATACAGATTTATCAAAAGATAGAGAAATTGATTCTATTTATATGTTAGCTAAGCGTAAAGTGGACGGCATTATTTTGATGGCAACGAACATTTCTGAAGAACATATGAAAGCAATTGAGTCAGTTGAATGCCCGATTGTTATTGTTGGTCAATCTCATGAATCACTTTTATCGATTGTTCACGATGATTTCCAAGCAGGTAATCAAGTTGCAGAATGGTTATTGAAACATCAAAAGCACAATATTACATATATCGGTGTTTCTGAACATGACATTGCAGTCGGTAAAACTAGAAAAGAAGGTCTGTTTATTCCACTAAAGGAACAAGGCATCGAACCAACATTTATTGAAAGTAGTTTCAGTATTAAAGATGCACAAATATTAGGTAATGATATTAAGTTAAGAGAAGACGAAGTAATTGTCGCAGCTACGGATAATATAGCTTTAGGTATATACCATACACTTTTAAAAAGAGAAGTTGATATGCCAACGATTATTGGATTTGGCGGAAATAAGATGACAGAAATTGTGGCACCACATATTGGGACTGTAAAGTTTAATTATTATTTAGCTGGTGAGACAGCAGTTCATGTATTAAATAAAAGTATAAATCACGAAACGGTAGAAAAATTAAATATTATTGAAACACAATTTGAATGGTTAAAAAATTAAGCCTTTCAAGTATGCTAAAATATATATATTATGGAACCGGTCTAAATCGGATGTAAGGAGAATGATAATGGTAAATTGGACACGAGAAGAAAGATATAAAAAATTATCAGACATATCTGATGAAGAATATAATGAATTAATAGATAAAGTGAATGCGTCAAAATGGCGTCAAACTTTTCATATTCAACCAAAAACAGGATTGTTAAATGATCCAAATGGTTTGGTTTATCATAATGGCGTTTATCATATATTTCATCAATGGTTTCCGCTTGGCGCAGTACATGGTTTGAAGTATTGGTATCATTATACAAGTAAAGATTTATTAGAATATAAAGATGAGGGAATCGCTTTAGCGCCTGATACAGAGTATGATTGTCACGGTGTATATTCGGGTAGTGCCTTTGATTATGATGGTAAGTTATATTTAATGTATACGGGAAATGTGCGTAATGAAAATTGGGATCGTAAATCTGTCCAAATGATTGCTGAACAATTGGAAGATGGCACTTTTAAAAAGTTTGATCAACCAGCTATTCCAAACAAGCCAGAAGGATATACTGAACATTTTAGAGACCCTAAAGTATGGTTTGAGAACGGAAAGTACTACGCAATATTTGGGATTCAAAGAGAGAATGAAACAGGTACGGCTGTTATATATGAATCTGAAAATATTCAAGATTGGAACTTTAAAGGGGAGATTGAAACACAACTGCAAAACTTTGGTTATATGTGGGAATGTCCAGATTTATTTAAGTTAAATGATAAAGATGTATTTATCTTTTCACCTCAAGGTATTGAAGCGGAAAATAACCAATTCGAGAACATCTATCAATCTGGTTATTTAATTGGTGATTTTGATATAGATACGTTGAAGTTTGACCACCAAGACTTTGTTGAATTAGACCAAGGATTTGACTTTTATGCACCACAAACATTTTTAGATGAACATGGTGATAGAATTTTAATTGGTTGGATGGGACTTCCTGAAATAGATTATGCTACAGATGAAGAAGGTTGGGCACATTGTTTAACGATTCCAAGAGTACTAACAATTGAAGATGATAAACTGAAACAAAGACCTATAAAAGTACTAGAAAAATTAAGAACAAATAAAGAAACTGCTGAAGGTTATGCTAATAAACATTCAGTTAAACTTCACCCATATGAAGGTAAACAGTTTGAATTAATGATTGAGATTCTGGAGAATGAAGCTAGCGAAATATACTTTGATTTAAGAGTTTCTAAAAAATGTTCAACACAAATTATTTATAATACACGTTCTAAACAACTTACTTTAGATCGATTTGAAAGTGGTATTGTGAGTGAAGCGGTTGAGAAGACAACTCGTTCAACAACGTTAGATAACGACTTAAAAGAACTGAGAATTTATAGCGATACATCTAGTTTAGAAATTTTCGTTAACGATGGTGAAAAAGTATTAACAACGAGAATATTCCCTGATGAAGATGCTGTTAATTTCAGAACTTCTACAGAGTCTGGCCAAGTTTACTTGAAGTTTACGAAATATGACTTACAACTAAATAATTAAATGAATCAAAAACACTTGTTGTTCTGATACAGCAAGTGTTTATTTTAATATCAGTAAATTGTAAGAAATATGAATAAGTTATTACAAAATATTAATTCTGTGTAACATATGGCGTTCAAGCATAGAAAACAAAGAAACATTCCTTTATACTTTAACTATTAATTAATGTAGAGGAGGGGAAGAATTTTTATGAAGATATTTAAAAATGCTATGATTTCAACATTACTATTATCTTCTATGGCATTTGGAGTAGCACACGGGAATAATACAGATGCAATAGAAAGCAATGAATCTAGTACAAAAGATACTTCTCCGAACACAACTCAAGAACAATCGAATCAAAATATAGAAGCACAGCAATCCAAAGAAACTGATTCAAATAGCGAACAAAATAGTAAAACTGAGGAAACAACTACTGAACCGAAGTCAGAAGAAGATTCAAGCACTGAGGAACAGTCATCAGAAGAACCTACTAGAGATAAAAAGTCTGAACAAAAATCAGATGAAAAGCCAAGTAAAGAAGAACCAACAACAGAAGAACCAAGTACAGAGCCGAAATCAGATCAGAAACCAAGTACAGAAGAACCGAAGACTGATGAAAAGCCTAGTACAGAGGAGCCATCAACAGAAGAACCGAGCACTGAAGAGCCAAAAACAGATGATAAACCAACAACAGAAGAGCCAAGTACTGAAGAGCCAAAGACTGATGATAAACCAACTTCAGAGGAACCAACAACTGAAGAGCCAAGTACTGAACCAAAGTCTGGTGAAAAACCGAGCACTGAAGAACCTTCAAGTAATGATAACAATCATCAAGTACCACCACCGAACCAATCCAATAGTGGAAAACCATCTTCTGAAGAACCTAAAACTAATGAACCAAATTCAAATACCAATAACGAACAAAATGTAAATCAATACAAACAAACAATGCCAGCATATCCAAATACAAATGAAGTAGGGGATGGATATTACAATCCGCAATACACTGATGAAAAGGCGCCTAAATTTATACCTGGCCATTCAGAAGCGTATTATAGTAAATTGGATGAAGATGTACTAGCGCTCGTAACAAGTAAAGTTGGTAGTAGACCTGATTTAGCACAGCCAAAATTTAAAAAGACTAATAAAACGACGGAAACAACTTCTGTAGATGATGATGATACTAAAACAGAAACAACTCAAACAACGACAGAAAGTTTTGAAACAGCTTCTGACGACAAAGGTATTTCTAAACCATTCATCATTGGTATTTCAATCGCAATTGTACTAGCATTAGGAGCCATCATATTATTCATAATGCGAAGATTTTCAAAATCATAAATATAATAAAAGTATAAGTGAGTCTGGGACAGAAATGTTCTAGACTCTTTTTCATATTTTTAGAAATAGGGAGGCTGAACATTGCAAGTGAGGCGTGACAAGCAATGTTGGAGGTCTGAATATTGCAAGTGGGGAATGACTAGCAATGTTGGTGGTCTGAATATTGCAAGTGAGGTGTGACTAGCAATGTTGGGAGGCTGAATATTGCAAGTGGAGCGTGACTAGCAAAGTTGGAGGTCCTTGTATTTATCAAGACAGGCGAAACAAGATAAATATGGACTTTGTATTTATCAAGACTAGTGAAACAAGATAAATAGGGGCATTGTATTTATCAAGACTGCCCAAACAAGATAAATAGCCACTTTGTATTTATCAAGACTGGTAAAACAAGATAAATAGGGGCATTGTATTTATCAAGACTACCCAAACAAGATAAATAGGAGCGTTGTATTTATCAAGACACATCAAACAAGCAACATAGAACTCCTGTATGTTGCAGGACTCCCTAAACTAGCAACATAGGGATCCCGTATGTTGCAAGACAATGAAAACAAGCAATATAGAAACTCCCACTAATATTGGTTTTTCCAAATAAAAGAGACTGGCACATAATGAAATGTCTCAGTCTCTTCTATTATCTTGGAAGTAGATTTCTGTCCGGCTTCCACTTTTATTAAAATTCACTTTGATCAATATTCTGTGTTGCTTTGTATAATGTTTCTATAATGGATTTTACAGTACCTTCTTCAAATGGAGATTGTAACTGAACAGATGCCATAATATCAATAAATGATTGTGAACCGCCGATTTGACATATTTTTAAGTAATCAGACCATGCTTGATCTGGATCAGCTTCTTGTTTAATGAAAAATTGCATTGCACAAATTGTCGCTAATGTATAATCAATATAATAAAATGGTGATGCAAAAATATGACCTTGTCTATGCCAGAATGCACCATTTTCAAGATGTTGAATATTGTCATAGTCTACACTTGGGAAGTATTTATTTTCTAAATCTGACCAAGCTTTTCTTCGTTCTTCTGAAGAAATGTCTGGGTTCTCATAAACAAAGTGTTGGAATTCATCCACTGCTACACCATATGGTAAGAATTTAATATTGTCTTCTAAGTGTGCTAATTTAAATTTATCCGTATCTTGTTTGAAAAATAATGACATCCATGGATAAGTTAAATATTCCATACTCATTGAATGAATTTCACATGCCTCTGATGTAGGGAAGTAATATTCTGGAACAGAATACTTCAAGCTTTCATATACTTGGAAAGCATGTCCAGCTTCATGTGTCATAACTTCAATATCACCTTGTGTGCCATTAAAGTTTGCGAAAATGAATGGTGATTTAAAATCATTTATGATTGTACAATATCCACCACTTTCTTTTCCTTTTTTAGCTTCTAAATCAAATAATTGTTTATCAATCATAAAATCTATAAAATGACCAGTTTCTTTAGAACGTTCATGGTACATTTTTTTAGCATTTTTCACGATTTCCTCTGTTGATATTTGTGGTTTAGGCGATCCCGTTTTAAAAGTGAAATTATTATCGTAAGCTTTTAAACTGTCAACGCCAATACGTTTTGCATGCTGTGATTTGATGTCTTCAGTAATAGGTACGACATGTTCTTTAACTTGCTCTCTAAAAATTTTTACATCATTTGCGTCGTATCCAATTCTTTGCATTCTATCATAGCCAAGTTGAACAAAGTTCTCGTATCCTAATTTTAAAGCTATTTCATGTCTTGTTTTTACAAGATCATCATATATACGATCTAAATCCTCTAGATGATCTGCAAAAAACTGTTCTCTTGCTTTAAAAGCATCTTTTCTAATTTCTCTATCTTCATTGATTAAGTACTTACTGAATTGTGATAAGTTCAAATGTTCGCCGTTATATTCAATATCTGCTGAAGCAATTAATTTATCATATTCGCTTACTAATTTATTTTCTTTAACAAGTAAGTCATTAATAGAAGGATTATATGTATTGAGAGCAACTTCTGCTAAAGAAAATAGTTGTTGTCCAAAATGCTCAATTAAATCATTTTTAAATTTAGATTTTAATAAAGATTGATAGAATAAGTGGTCTAAATGTTGTATTTTAGGCATTGTTTCATCAAAGAAATCTCTTTCTTTATTATAATATTCATCATTTGTATCGATAGATGCTCTTATGTAAGCTAGGTTATAATGCGTATCTGTATGGTTTCTAATCTTATTAATTTCATTAATCGCCTCAATTGCTTGATCGACCGTTTCTGCATTATCGAATTCATTTAATAATGATTTGGTTTGTTTTTCTTTTTCTTCAATATTGATTTGTTCATATTGATAATCTTTAAAAGTTAACGTCATGTTAAAACCTCCCTTAATAAATTTATTATAACATTTCTTTGTTGTAATTTTATTGAAAATTGCGAAAATAAAGGTAAAAGCATATAATATGAAATGAAAAGAGGTGTATATAAATGACTAAAAATAATGAGCAATTATCTTTAGAAGTAGCAGCATTAACGAGGAAGACAAAAGAACTTGGAATTCCTATCATGATTGTATTTGAAGGTGTTCCCGCATCAGGTAAGACGAGACTATCAAATGAACTTCTTTTAACACTTGATGCTAAATACACACACTTTGTACCGATGAAATCACCTTCAGAAGACGATCTAAGATATCAATTTTTACAGAAATATTGGAACAGTTTACCTTCAAAAGGTGACATCAATATTTATTTTAGAAGTTGGTATGCATATTATATAGAATATCAAGCAAACAAAATAAAGCATTCTATATACAACAAATATCATGCTTTACGCAGACAAATCCAAGACTTTGAAACTATGGTCCAAGATGATGGCTACGAAATTATTAAGTTTTATATTGAGATTAGCGATAAAAAGAGAAAAGAACATTTAAAAGAAATGAAAGAAAATCCATTAACAAGTTGGAAAGCGCAAGAATACGAAAGTGCCATTAATGATGACGTATATCATAAAGAAATGCACAAAATACTTAAAGCTTCCCCTGATGAATGGGAAATCATTGATTATACGGAGAGAGAAGAAGCTATCAATTTGATGTATAAACATATCATCGATCGATTGAACAACGCGATTAAACTACATAAAAAGAAAGACAAAGTAATTGATGGCGATTTTACGGAAGATTTTAAAACAGACCTATTTGATCAATCTATAGATAAAGTAAATAAAAAGACATATAAATCTCTTATAGGTGACTTACAAGATAGACTGAAAGAATTGCAATTTGCATTATACGAAAGAAAAATTCCGTTAATATTAGTATACGAAGGCATGGATGCAGCCGGTAAAGGTGGTAATATTAAAAGAGTTAGAGAAAAATTAGATCCAACTGGTTATGAAGTAAATGCAATAAGTGCCCCAACAGATGTTGAGTTGAATCATCATTACTTATGGAGATTTGCTAAAGACATGCCAAGAAGCGGCCACATTGAAATATTCGATAGAAGTTGGTACGGAAGAGTATTAGTAGAAAGAGTAGAAGGATTTGCTACTAAAAAAGAATGGAAACGTGCCTATGAAGAAATCAATCAATTTGAGAAAATGTGGACGGACGAAGGTGCAATTATTCTAAAATTCTTCTTAACTTTAGATAAAGATGAACAATTAAGAAGATTTAAAGAACGAGAAGAAACACCAGAAAAACAATGGAAAATTACAGACGAAGATTGGCGAAATAGAGAAAAATGGGATCAATATATCGAAGCAAGTCATGATATGATTAAATTCACAAACACAGATCATGCACCATGGCTTGTCGTACCAGCTGACAATAAAAAATCAGCTAGAATCGAAGTTATCAAATACATTATTAAAAAATGTGAAGAAGTATTATGGGGTGTCAAACAATATTAGAGTATATTAGGGACAGAATTGTGAGAAATGTCCGTAAGAGCTGTCGTTAGGGACAGAATTGTGAGAAATGTCCGTAAGAGGTGCTGTTAGAGACAGAATTGTGAGAAATGTCCGTAAGAGGCGTTGTTAGGGACAGAATTCCGAGAAATGTCCGTAAGAGGTGCAGTTAGGGACAGAATTCCGAGAAATGTCTCTAAGAGGTGCTGTTAGGGACAGAATTCCGAGAAATGTCCGTAAGAGGTGCAGTTAGGGACAGAATTCCGAGAAATGTCCGTAAGAAGTGTCGTTAGGGACAGAATTGTGAGAAATGTCTCTAAATGAGCGCACATCTAACAACCACAATTCAGAATAATGGAAGTAACAGCGTTCTAACAACCACAATTCGGAATAATGGAAGTTACAGTGTTCTAATTACCAGAATTCAGAATAATGGAAGTTAGCCGCCCTCCAAATACAAAAAAATAAGCATATCACTTAAGACTGAGTTCTTCAGTTCGGTGATATGCTTATTTATTTACGCTTAGCTATACATGCTCAAGATTGTATGATATATCAGTTGTGAAATTTGAGATTGTTTCTCTAATTGTTCGTTTACTTGATCTTTAAATACAATTTGTCCTAAAACAACTATTCCGTTCATTCCCATATGTGCAACCATTGGTACGATGATACGTTTCGTTAATACATAAAGGCCGCTAAATACAGTTCCCATTACAACATATATTAATGTATGTTCTGGATCTGAATGTGCTAATGAGAAAATAAAAGAACTGACTAATACTGCTACGATAAAGCTTAACCACTTAGGTGCTTTAATCATATTGTATATTTCTCCGAAAATTAATTTACGGAATATTAATTCTTCTAATATTGGACCTGCTAATACGATATAAACGATTAATATATGTGATTGTTGTGCAATCTTCATGAGATTTTGAGTATTACCACTTTCTACTGGTTGATTAAATATATATGTATTAATCAAAGCGGCGATGATTTGTCCAAGCATGGCCATTATAATACCTGCAACACACCAGAAAATCACGTATACCCATGGTTCTTTCTTCTGTTGTTCTAATCGAGTTGGATTTTTAATATTTGAGTTCATATACCATAATAATAAAACAGTAATGATAGCTGTTGTTGCCATCCATGTTAAGCTGATTTCTAATCTTGTGACTTTAGATAATCCTGAATCAGCGTATAAACTATTTGGAATAATTGCGATTGTTTGTACAACACCAAATAGTAATAGGGTAGCAATATTAACAGTTAATCGATTAAATTGCATTTTCAATTCCTCCAAAAATAAACATGTAAACATTGTACCTTATTTAGCAGAAAAAGAGAAAAATTTAAGTTATATTGCTTGTAATTTTGACCAAATTTGATTATTATAAAAATGTAGTTAGCACTTAAGTATAAAGAGTGCTAACATTATTAGCGCCAAGGAGGATTTTATAAATGTTAAAACCATTGGGAGATAGAATTATTATTGAGAAAACAGAAACAGAACAAACTACAGCTAGCGGGATTGTATTGACAGATTCAGCTAAAGAATCGTCTAACGAAGGAAAAGTTGTTGCTGTTGGACCAGGTAAGCGTCTAGAAGATGGTACAAGACTTACTGTAGATGTTGCTGTAGGTGATCAAGTTGTATATCAACAATACGCAGGAACAGAAGTTAAACGTGATAAAGAAACATATATTATCCTTTCAGAAGATGACATTTTAGCAGTTATTGAATAATTTAGATAATATTTTTGAAGATATTTTATGGAGGTTTTTATAAATGGCTAAAGAACTAAAATTTTCAGAAGACGCTAGACGTTCTATGCTTGCTGGTGTTGATAAATTAGCAAATGCAGTTAAAGTAACTTTAGGACCTAAAGGACGTAACGTCGTTTTAGATAAAAAATTCACTTCACCATTAATCACAAATGATGGTGTTACAATCGCTAAAGAAATTGAATTACAAGATCCATATGAGAATATGGGTGCTAAATTAGTTGCAGAAGTTGCGAACCAAACAAATGATGTTGCAGGTGACGGTACAACTACAGCAACTGTCTTAGCTCAAGCGATGATTCAAGAAGGTTTAAAAAACGTAACAAGTGGTGCAAATCCAGTTGGTATTCGTGAAGGTATTGATAAAGCAGTTAAAGTAGCTTTAGAAGAATTACACAATATCTCACAACCAGTTGAGAAAAAAGAAGAAATTGCACAAGTTGGTTCTATTTCTGCTGCTGATGAAGAAATTGGTAAATTTATTTCAGAAGCAATGGAAAAAGTAGGTAATGACGGTGTTATTACAATTGAAGAATCTAAAGGATTCAGCACAGAATTAGAAGTTGTTGAAGGTATGCAATTTGATAGAGGATATACTTCTCCATACATGGTGACAGATTCAGACAAGATGACTGCTGAATTAGAAAATCCTTACATCTTAATTACAGATAAAAAGATTTCTTCATTCCAAGATATTTTACCTATCTTAGAAAAAATCTTACAAACAAATAGACCAATTTTAATTGTTGCTGATGATGTTGATGGAGATGCATTAACAAACTTAGTATTAAACAGATTACGTGGTACATTCACAGCAGTAGCAGTTAAAGCGCCTGGATTTGGTGACCGTCGTAAAGCTATGTTAGATGACTTAGCAATTTTAACTGGTGGTCAAGTGATTACTGATGACTTAGGTTTAGACTTAAAAGAAACAACTTTAGATATGCTTGGTGAAGCAGGTAAAGTTCAAGTTACTAAAGACGACACTACAATTGTTGAAGGACAAGGTGACTCAGTAAACATCGACGCTCGTGTTGGTCAAATTAAAGCTCAAATTGAAGAAACAACTTCAGACTTTGATCGTACGAAATTACAAGAACGCTTAGCTAAATTAGCAGGTGGCGTTGCAGTTATTAAAGTAGGTGCTGCAACTGAAACAGAATTAAAAGAACGTAAATTAAGAATTGAAGATGCTTTAAACTCTACACGCGCTGCAGTTGAAGAAGGTATTGTAGCAGGTGGTGGTACAGCATTAGTATCTATTTATAATAAAGTAGCTGAAGTTGAAGCAAAAGGCGATGTACAAACTGGTGTGAACATTGTGTTGAAAGCTCTTGAAGCACCATTACGTCAAATCGTTGAAAATGCTGGCTTAGAAGGCTCAATTATAGTTGAAAAACTTAAAAACGCTGACGAAGGTATTGGTTACAATGCAGCAACAGACGAATGGGTAAATATGTTAGACGCAGGTATTGTCGATCCAACAAAAGTTACACGTTCAGCACTACAAAATGCAGCATCTGTAGCTGCAATGTTCTTAACTACTGAAGCAGTAGTAGCAGACATTCCAGAAGAAGAACCAGCAGCACCAGATATGGGCGGCATGGGCGGAATGCCAGGTATGATGTAATTCGGTGAATATAACCGACATTACAAACTAAGAGATATGTATAATCCCCTTTCTAAATGGTATTAAACCATATGGAAAGGGGATTTTTATGTTAAAATGAATCTAATTTGTATTAAAGGAGTAGAAAATATGATTAGACCTGCTGTTAAAGAAGATGCAAAAAAATTAAGTGAGTTAATGTTTATGATTTGGCATGATATGGAGCTACCTTTAGTTGTTCAAAATGATAAAGAAACTGTTTTAAGATTACTTGAACAAGCGAGTGTTGAAAGTGAATATAGAAACCATTATAAACATAGTCAAGTATATGAAGTCGATGGAGAAGTAGCAGGCTTTCTTAATTGCTATAGTGGCAGTGACGAAAAACAACTTGAAGAAAATTGGCACAATATTGCATTTAAAGATTCATTTAAATTAGAAGGAACGCCGTTACCTGAACAAGAAGCGGATAATGGTGATTTATATATTGATTCAGTTGCGGTCTTTTCAGAATATAGAGGTAGAGGTATTGCCTCTAAACTTATAGAAGATGCTTTTGTACGAGCTAAAGAAAGAGGGTTTAAGCAAGTATCATTAAATTGTGAATTTGATAATGAAGGTGCAATGAAATTATATGAAAAACTTGGTTTTAAACCATCATATGATCGAAAACTAAGCGGACATGACTACAAATATATGATTAAACATTTATAACAAATTAAAAAAGTAACATCGGTTGAAAATATTAGCCGATGTTACTTTTATTTTTCTCAATATCAAGCAAGATTTCTTTACGCTCTATGCCACTAGAATATCCACCAATTGATCCATCAGCAGCTATCACACGGTGACAAGGTACAAGAATCGTAATAAAGTTCTTACCATTTGCATTAGCGACAGCACGAAAAGCAGTAGGTTTACCGATATTTTCAGCTAACTGCTTATAAGATATCGTCTCGCCAAACGGAATATCACATAAAGCACGCCACACTTTTTGTTGAAAAGGTGTGCCAAAGTTAAAATATATAGGTGTTGTAAAAGTAGAAAGATTACCTTCAAAATAAAGAGCTAATTCTTCCTCAAGTTTATCTAAAACATGATTACTTTCATCATTAATTTCTGAATTAAGTTGTTTACGTACAATATGTAATTCATCTTCTAACGAAGGTTTATTCGTAAAATGTAACATTAATAAATACTCATTATTAGCAATTGCTAACATTTCACCAGCATTCGTTTGAATTAACTTTTGATATAAAGCCATAATCATCACTCCTAATGAGAGTTTAACATATAGACAACTCATACTTTATGAATTTGAATAAAAATATATGTTCATATACAATTATGGTAATAAGTTTGAAAGGGTGATGTATTATGATGGATTTAAATCAATTGTTTCTTGTTAACTTAAGTATGGGTGGCCATAATTCCTAATTTATATAAATGGGGAGTTAAATGAAAATAGAACAATTAGGTATTAAAGAAGAACAATTATCATATTATAAGAATAATTTTAGTGATGAATTTAAAATTGGAAGAATATCTTTCGTCTCTAAAAATCATTTTAAAGTCATAACAACCACAAGTCAGTATAAAGCAGAAATTACACAAAAATTAGTTAATCAAAATTTGATACCTGCTATAGGAGACTGGGTTGTCGTTAATGAACTAGATGATTTTAAATTGATAATTGATATATTACCAAGAACTAGTGAGCTAAAACGGCAATCTAAAAAACATGAATCACTTGACCAATATATAGCAACGAATATTGATGAAGTGTTTATTGTAATGGGACTAGATGGCGACTTTAATTTAAACAGGTTAGAAAGATACGTGATTCAAATTAAAGAAAGTGGTGCATTACCTGTTATCATTTTGAATAAGATGGACACTGCTCACGATTATAAAGAAAAAGTTCAATTAGTTAGTAGAAGATTAAGTAATGTCCCAATTATCACAACTAGTGTGCTTGAAAATATTAATATGGATCAAATTACGAAAAGGTTCTATAAAGGTATGACAGCAACACTAGTAGGTTCGTCGGGTGTCGGAAAATCGAGTATAGCGAACTATTTAGTTGGCAAAGATATTTTAAAAACTCATTCAACAAGAGAAGACGACCAAAAAGGGAGACATACAACAACTCATAGAGGTTTGTATTTGATTCAGCCTAACGGTGTAATAATTGATACACCTGGAATGAGAAGCTTAGGTCTTTCAGTGGACCAAGATAATATAATAGACAGTTTTGAAGAAATTAAATTACTCTCACAAAACTGTAAGTTTAGTGATTGTACACATGAAACTGAACCTGGATGTAAAGTTCAAGAAGCTTTAAAAAATGGTGATTTAGATATAAGTCAATATAACAACTATTTAAAACTTAAAAAAGAAATTGCTTATAACAATTCGAAAGTATCTAAAAAAGCGGCTTCTGAAAAGAAAAATCAATGGAAATCATTAACTAAAATGAATAGAAATAAACCAAAATATTAAACGTACTAATAAACAGAATTCTTCAATAGAGGATTTCTGTTTTTTTATTATGTTATAGGTACAGTCATTTCACCAGCATTCGTTTGAATTAACTTTTGATATAAAGCCATAATCATCACTCCTAATGAGAGTTTAACATATAAAAATTTGATTGACTTTAGAATAGTAAATGATAATATAATAATTAAACAGATTAGTTTAGTCGGAATTAAGGGAGATGTTTTTATGAAGAGATACATATTTTTAGCTTTGACACTTATTTTATCAGTTGTGGTAGCAGCTTGTGGAAATAATGATGACAAAGAAAAGAAGGAAATTACTATTGCTACATCACCGGGACCTTATAGTGAATTATTCATAAAAGGTATTAAGCCTGAGTTAGAGAAGAAAGGTTATACTGTTAAAGATAAAGACTTCACAGAATTACTTCAAGCTGATGTTGCTTTGCAAGAAGGTAGTGTGGATGTTAACGTTGATCAACATAAAGCGTATATGGATACGTTTAATAAAGAAAGAGATGCTGATTTAACGAATATTACTAAAATACCAACTGTGCCTGCACAAATATTCTCTAATAAAAATAAAAATCTTAAAGGTATTAAAAAGGGAGATACAATAGCTATACCACAAGATCCATCAAATGCAGCTAGAGCGTATCGTTTATTAGAAAAAGCAGGATGGATTAAATTAAATGCAGATAAAAATGATATTAAAATCACGAAGAAAAATATTTCTGATAATCCAATGAATCTTAATATTAAAACGATGGATTCTGCAAATATTCCTAGAATTTTAGACGAAGTTGATTATGCAGTTATACCAGGTTCAATTGTTTACGCTTCGAAAGTTGATCCAGCTAAAGGACTTCTAAAAGAAGATTTAGTAGAAGATTTATATTTACAAGTTGTTGTAGATAGTAAAAATAAAGATGCTAAATGGGTTAAAGATATAAAAGAGGCATATCAATCAAAAGGATTTAAGAAAGTATTAGATAAAGAAAATAAAGATGATTATTGGAAAATACCAAAGCAATCATAATATAAATATAGAGACTAGGACATTACCTTATGTTCCAGTCTCTATATTTTTTACTTCTTTTTATTAGCTTTTTTACGGTCGCCATTTCTACTTATAAATGCGGCTATTAAAAATAATATTGAAGAGAATGTAAATTGAATGCCTGAGTTGCCGCTTATTTGAATGCCTATTCCGATAATTAAGCAGATTATAGCTAACCCAACGAGAACTTTTGTAATTGTAGACATATGTTTTGCTCCTTTACTTTATTTATTATATCAATTATTTCTTTGTTATCCAAAAAGGGATGATTTTCTAAAATTAAATGATGAAATTTAGTGAACACACTTTTAATTTTCATAATTCTCGTCTAGTATAGAAGTATCATAACAATGAAAGAGGATGACTTTCTATGAACCCACTAGCATTAGAATTAAATGAACAACTGAAAAAAGAATATCCTGTTGTATTAGATATGCTTTCCGATTTAGGTAAATCTATTTATTATCCAAAGGGTATTTTATCACAATCTGGAGAAGCAAAAGGTACTAAGTATAATGCAACAATCGGTATGGCAACTACTGATGAAGGTATTATGTACACAGATGCTTTATATAATCAATTTGGTGACCAAGATCCAAGTGATATATTCCCATATGCACCGCCACAAGGTGATGAACGTTTACGTACATTATGGCAACAGAAAATTTTAAAAGACAATCCTGATTTAAGTGTTGATGATATTTCTAAACCAGTCGTAACAAACGCATTAACACATGGATTATCTTTAGCTGGAGATTTATTTGTAGATGCCCAAGATACAATTTTATTACCTGAACATAACTGGGGTAACTATAAATTAGCTTTTGGTGTAAGACATAGTGCGAACATTGAAACTTACAAAGCATTTGAAGAAGATGGTAGTTACACTTTAGAATATTTCAAACATGCTTTAGAACAATATAATAAAGAAAAAGTTATTCTCGTGTTAAACTTCCCAAATAACCCAACTGGTTATACACCAGTAGTTGAAGAAGTTAAAGAAATGGTTGAAGCTATTAAACAATTAGCTGACAAAGGTACGCAAGTGATTACATTAGTTGATGATGCTTATTATGGATTGTTCTTTGAAGATGTTTATAAACAATCTGTCTTTACAGCATTAACAGCGTTAAATCACGAAAATATTATGCCAGTTAAAGTTGATGGCGCAACTAAAGAATACTTCTCATGGGGCTTCCGTGTTGGTTTCTTAACATTTGGTAGTCAAAATGAAGTTGTTAAAGATGTATTAGTTGCTAAATTAAAAGGTTTAATTAGAAGTAACTTATCAAGTTGTTCTTTACCTAGCCAAACTGCAATAATTCATGCAATGGAAGATCCTTCTTTCCAAGATCAAGTTGATCATAACGTGAATATTCTAAAAGAAAGATATGAAGTAACGAAAGAAGTCGCATATCGTGATGAATTTAAATCATTATGGACGCCATATGCATTTAATTCAGGTTACTTTATGGCACTTAAAGTGTTAGATGTAGATCCTGAGCAATTGAGATTACATTTAATTGATAAGTATAGTATTGGTATTATTGCTTTAAATAAAACTGATATTCGTATTGCATTTAGCTGTATTGAAAAATCTGATATAGAACATGTATTTGAATCTATTGCTAAAGCAATCAATGACTTAAAATAATAAAATCAAACAGAGTGTGTATATACAATGAGTATACACACTCTGTTTTTTTGTGTCTAAGAACATTGATTTATAAGCTTTTTAGTAAATGAGTTTGACAAATATGTATATAGTGTATATACTGTTTATACACAGTTAAAGAGAGGGAGGTTAAACATGAAGATTCTACTTCAAAATAATAGTAATCAGCCAATTTATGAACAGATTAAAGAACAAATCAAAGCACAAATATTACAAGGTAAAGTAGAACCGGGTGCTTCATTACCTTCTATGAGAGAGCTAGCAAGTGATTTAGGCGTCAGTTTAATAACAACTAAACGTGCTTATGTTGATTTAGAACAAGAGCAATTTGTCACGACGATAAGAGGGAAAGGTACTTTTGTAAAATCACAAGATCCCTCAATCATGAAAGAAAAACAATTTATTGTCATAGAGGATTTAGCAAGAGATTTAACTAAACAAGCAAAGTTAATCGGAATGGATGTTAAAGAACTCAATGAAATCGTTAATTTGATTTATGAGGAAGGTGAATAAAATGGACAATGCGATAGAAGTTAAAAATCTAAATTTTAATCATAAAAATCTTAAATTATCAGATGTTAACTTTGAAGTACGTAAAGGTTATGTAACAGGATTTATTGGTGCGAATGGTGCAGGTAAAACAACGATTATTCGTATTATTATGGGTCTACTTAAAGAACAAAGTGGAGATTTAAAAATACTTGGAGAATATTTAAGTGAGAACCCAGTTGATATTAAAAATAAAATCGGCTTTGTCTATTCTGAATTATATATGTATGAAAAATGGAATATTAAAACAATCGAGAAAGTCATCAGTAAATATTATAAACAATGGGATCACGAAATATTTCAAGGTTATATTAAAGAATTTAAATTACCTTATAAACAAAAGATTAAGCAATTTTCAACAGGTATGAAAATGAAATTGTCATTAGCAATCGCATTAAGTCACCATGCTGAACTCTACATTCTAGATGAACCAACTGCAGGACTTGATCCAGTCGTACGTAATGAAGTGCTTGAAATTTTACAAAGAGAATTAATAGATGAAGAAAAAACAATCTTTTTCTCGACACATATTATTTCAGATTTAGAGAAAATCGCTGATTATATTGTCTATTTGAAAAATGGATCCATTGTTATTAATGAAAGTGTAGAAGATTTAACAGATGGTTATCGAATTATTAAAGGAGACCAATCTATACTTGATGATGAATTAAGATCGTTATTAATCAGTGTGAAAGAAACGAAAACAGGTTTCTCAGGATTAACAAGACAAAGTTCAGTATTTGTTGAGTTATTTGGAAATGAAGTAGTCGTTGAAACGCCATCAATAGAGGATATCATGGTAAGAATTGAGAAAGATCAATTCGATAAGGAAGTGGTATAAATGAAAGCTGTTTTCTACCGAAACTTTCAATATGAGAAAGGGTATTACTTACTTTATTTAATTTGTTTCGGATTAGTATTGTTAACGAAATTTACTGTGTCTTTTCAAAGTATAGAACTCATGAATGTATTAGCGGTATATTTTGTCGCAGTCGTTTCAGTTCACAGTATTAATCACGCAATATTTTTAAATAAACAAAGTAGTCAAATCTTTTATATGAGTTTACCAATTTCTAAAGTTGATATTGTAAGAGGGCATTATTTATATAACTTATTAGTAACAGGTATTTCATTTATCATGATTATGTTCATAGCATTCGTAAAACAAGACACAATATTTATTCAAGCTGGGTTATTTATTGTAGCAACGAACTTATTTACTTTAAGCATCGTTTATCCAACATTTGCACATTTGAATATTAATCAATTCGGTGCTTGGATATTAGTTGCTATGTATGGCATATTCACAATGTTTTACTTTGGGATATATTCGAATCGGCATTATCCATTTGCTGAGGCATTTGGTTGGAAAATATTTTTATACTATACACCAGCAGTCATATTGTTAATCGTTGCAATCATATGGTCGATTCAGTTTAGCAGAGCTATCAAACAAGCGAAACAAGATCAAATTACGGTTTATGGAGGTATAAAATGAAGGCAATCTTATATAGAAACTTAATTTTATCAAAATCATACCTAAATTTAATGTTAGTTACAGCATTGTTATTACCATTAATAGTCGTATTACCTCTTAATGGCTTTATTAAAATAGGTATATTAGGCATACTCGTCGTTATGATCCATATTGTGTTCTTAGTACCAATGTATTTTCTATTCAATAAAATCAATAAAAATCATTCTGAATATACATTTCTAAGTTTACCTGTTAAGCAATCAACAGTGATTAATGCTCATTATTTAACAGGATTAATATTTATTTTATTCACACAATTACTACTTGGTTTATGTACAATTGTAGCATTTTTAATACAAGAACCAGGTATGGATGTCTCATATGATATTTCAGGCATGTGTTTAAGTATTGCAGGGAATTTGTTGACGATTAGTTTAATCTTGCCATTTGCTGAGTATAAAAGATTAATCAAAATTCCTATTATATTTTGGATGATTATAGTCGGTGCAATTGTACCAAACTCAATACAGTTTATAGATTATGTGCTTAAATTCTTCTCAGTACAATCGCATATATTCAAGACACACGACATGTCTATATTCTTAGGCTGTTCCATCATTTTATTTATCGTGAGTTATATCATTTCAATTATTAAAGCACGAAAGCATGCAATTACAATTTAAAGAAGAGGTGAATAATCGTGAAATTAAATAATATACAAAAGTATTATGGTAAGCAACATATCCTCAAAAATATTGACTTTGATTTTGGGGATAGCCAAATTGTCGGATTAATAGGTAAAAATGGTGTAGGTAAAACAACATTAATGAAAATTATGAACCAGAATATTATGAAGTATGAAGGAAATTTTAACAAAGAAAATAGTGACAAAGTGGGTTATTTAATAGAAAATCCTAAATTATATTTAAATAAAACAGGCTATTATAATTTGAACTTCTTTAGAAAGGTATTAGGGACTAATGTAGATGATGATTATATCAATATGTTAATTGAGTCATTTGGCATTAAGCCTTATATCGACAAAAAAGTAAAAAAATATTCAATGGGTATGAAACAGAAGCTATCTATTGCAGTTGCACTTATGAATAAACCACAATATTTGATTTTAGATGAACCGACAAACGGGATGGACCCAGACGGTTCGATTGACGTCTTAAAAACGTTAGAAAAAGTAAGTAAAGATTTGAATATTAAAGTACTCATTTCAAGTCATAAGTTAGAAGATATTGAATTAATATGCGATAGAACGGTATTTATGAAAGATGGTGCAATCGTTGAAGATTACGATATGAAAGCCCAATCTAAAGACGTGACCAAATTTATTTTTGACCATTCAAACTATAATGAAGCACTTAATCTTCTTACGATGAATTACAAAGTAGTAACAAGTAATAAACAAGAATCGATTATTTCAGTAGAAGCGCTAGAAGATTATCAAGACGTGTTAAAAGCGTTAAGCGCTAAAAATATTTATCCTAAGTTTATTCAAAATAATAAAACGACTTTAAGAGATCAATACTTTAATATTAACAAAGGAGTTGAAGTATCATGAATATCGCCCAACATGTAAAATATGATTTAACGAGAATATTTAAAAGTCCATTAGGCTATTTAGGATTTCTTATTTCATTGTTTCCAGGAATAGCTATCATGATTTCTGTTAAAACGTTAGATGGACCATTTGATGCACAAGTTGTATTGGCTATGTTCTTCGTATTTGGTGGACTTGTATTATTAATGTTCTCTATTAGAACGATAGTACGTGATATGCAGTATGGTACGATTCAGTTGTTCTTAAACTCTAAAACAAATAGAGTGAAGTATTTATACGCCAAGTTACTATCTATTATCGGCATTGTTATTATATTTACGATTTTAGGTACGTTATTTACATTATTAGCATCAACTATAATTGATGCAGGCGAATTAAGTGTATCTGACTATTTCAAAATGTTTGGTGAATTTCTACTTATCATGCTATTTTATGGAACATTATTAAATATCCTTAATTTACTTACTGGTAAATCAGCAGTTGTTTATACTACTGCCATCATATTAATATTATTTTTACCTAACATCTTTGATGCATTGATTTTTATTCCTGAAATAGGTGAAGATTTATCAAAAATGATGAAATACAATCCTTTAGACTTTTTACCAAAAATATTGAATCAAGGTTTACTCTCAATGAAAGTAACACAAATTTGGATATCTGTAGCATGTATTGCTGTATTCACAGGTATCAATCATTACATGATAAGAAATAAGAATATTTAATGGTTTATCCCTCATTTCTATGTTAAATTTAAATTATTAGACATAAGAATGAGGGATATTTTTGGGTAAAAAATTTATTAAACATTATATCATTATTGGTATAATATGTATTGTTGCAAGTTTCTTTTTCCACGGCACACCAAGCTCATTAATGATTGGAGCTGGACTAGGATTTTTCCTAACAGCCGTATTAGCAAAATTTGAAAAAGAAGATAAAGTTGATGAACATCCAGATAAATTAAAAGATAAAAACGAAAAAAAGTAGCTACTACATCTTGTGGTAGTTACTTTTTATGAAATTGAGGGGGTGAATCTATGTTACGTAGTTTACTATTCAAAAAGCTTGAACAAAAAGAGCAAGATATGATTAAGCATTATCAGTATTTACATCAATATCCTGAACCGTCATTTAATGAAGTGAAGACATCACAATATATAGAAGCGTTTTATGAAAATAAAGACGTCGTTATACATAAACGCATTGGTGGTAATTACGGGCTGATTGTAGAAATTGAAGGCAGTTTACCGGGAAGAACAATTGCATTACGAGCAGACTTTGATGCTTTAAATATTACTGAAGATACGGGATTACCATTTAGTTCTAAAAATAAAGGTTGGATGCATGCTTGCGGGCATGATGCACATACTGCATATTTGTTAATACTTGCGGAATGTTTGATTGAACTTAAAGAGCATTTACCAGGTAAGATTATGATTATCCATCAACATGCAGAAGAGTTAGCACCAGGTGGCGCAATTGACATGATGCAGTCTGGATATTTAAATGGTGTGGATGAAATCTATGGTATTCATTTATTCCCAGATTATACACCTGATGTTATTTCATATAGGAAAGGTCCTACAATGGGTGGTCGATCATTATTTCACCTTAAAGTTAAAGGAAAAGGTGGTCATGGATCAAGTCCACACCTTGCGAATGATGCAATTATGGCAGCAAGTACTTTCGTAACGAATGTTCAAACCGTTGTATCGAGAAGGTTGAATCCATTTGATATGGGTGTTGTTACGATTAGTTCATTCAATGGTTTAGGATCATTAAATGTTATCCAAGATAGTGTTGAATTAGCTGGTGATGTAAGATATATGGAAAGTCGTATAGGTCATCAAATCCATGATGAAATCGAGCAGTTAATTAAAGGATTAGAAGATACTTTTAATATTCAATGTGAGTTTAAATATGAATTAGATTGTATTCCACTAGTCAATCACTATAAACAAACAGATTATTTAATAGATATTTTGGCAACGAGTCAAGGTGATTATTTTGAATCTTTAAAAGAACATGAACAATTAACGAGTTCTGAAGACTTTGCGATATATCTTGAGAAAATACCAGGTACATTTTTCTTTGTCGGATGTAAACCATATGGAATTGATAAAGCGCACTTTAACCATAGTCCAAAATTTGTCGTAAATGAAGATGCTTTATTAACGGCGAGTAAAGCATTAGGGGAAGTTGTATTAAACAGATTATCAATAGAATAGCGTTATATTTATGAGAGTTTAGGATGAAAAAATATCCTGAACTCTTTTTTTGTATTTTAAAAAATAAGCAGTAACCGTTTACAAATAATTCGAAAACGTTTACAATAACTTGTATACAAGTATACGAAGTTTGGAGGTATTTTATGAAACATCATTATCATTATCCAAGCGAATGGTTAAAGCATCGTTCAACGGGAGAGCAAGTAGCGAGTGAACTTAGGCTAGCAATTATAAGTAAGATTATAGAAGAAGGCGATAAGTTAAGTGAAAATAAAATTGCTCAACAATTTGAAGTGAGTCGATCACCAGTAAGAGATGCACTTAAACTCCTGCAACAAGATGGTCTAATATCATTAGAACGTATGGGAGCAGTTGTTATGGGGTTATCTAAAGCAAACCAAAAAGAAATATATGACATTAGGTTGATGTTAGAGTCATTTGTATTTGAAAGATTACTAGTTGAAAATAATGAAGAAGTGATTAAACAGCTGAATAAAATATTAAAAATGATGACTGTAGCTGTTGAATTTGAAGATGCAGATGAATTCACGAGATTGGATTTACTATTTCATGAATCAATGATCACTGCTATTCACCATCAATACATTGAAATGATATGGCACAATTTAACGCCAGTTATGGAATGTTTAGTTTTAATTTCGATGAGAAAAAGAATGCAAAATGAACCAGAAGATTTTAAAAGAGTGATACACAACCATAAAGTATATATTGAAGCGATTGAAAATAAAGATAGAAATAAAATGAAAGAAGCATTTCATTTAAATTTCGATGACGTTGATGAACAAATTGATATCTTGTGGAATTCTCAAACTAATATAGATAGAAAGTAGGATTTTGTAATGAAATATATGATTGGTGTAGATATTGGTACAACGAGTACTAAAGCTGTTATTTATGATAGCGAAGGGAACTTTTTGAAAAAACATAATATAGAATATCCAATGACGACCCATGAAATCGGCGTTGCAGAAGAAAGTCCTGCAGAAATATTCGACGCTGTACTATTTACAGTAAAAAAAGTGATTAGAGAAGTTGGCGCTAAGCCAGAAGAAATCAAATTATTAAGTTTCAGTAGTGCCATGCACAGCTTGATAGCAATGGATAAAAATAATCAGCCATTAACGGAATGTATCACTTGGGCAGATAATAGAGCAAGTGAATACGCAGATAAGATAAATAATGAACATAACGGATTAGAAATATATAAAAGAACGGGTACACCCATTCATCCAATGTCTCCATTATCAAAAATTTATTGGTTAAAACATGAACATGCCGATATATTCAAGAACACTGAGAAATGGATAGATATTAAGACTTATGTATTCTATCAATTATTTGAAACATACGTTATGGACCACTCAATTGGTTCAGCGACGGGTATGATGAATTTGAATACATTAAATTGGGATAAAGATGTCTTGAACTTGCTTGAAATTAGTGAAGCGCAATTACCAGAATTAGTGTCAACAACACATATTATGAAGCAAGTTAAAAAGAATTATGCTGATATTATGGGTATCAATGAAGATACACCGATTGTAATCGGCGCTTCAGATGGCGTATTGTCCAATTTAGGTGTTAATAGTTATCGTGAAGGAGAAGTAGCCGTAACGATTGGAACGAGCGGTGCTATTAGAACAATTATTGATAAACCAAAGACTGATGATAAAGGAAGAATATTCTGTTACGTATTAACAGAAGATCATTATTGTATCGGTGGACCAGTGAATAACGGTGGTGTTGTTCTAAGATGGTTAAGAGATGAATTGTTAGCAAGTGAAGTTGAAACAGCTAAAAGACTCGGCGTTGATTCATATGATGTTTTAACTAAGATTGCAAGTAGAGTAAAACCTGGGGCAAATGGTTTGTTATTCCATCCATATTTAGCCGGTGAAAGGGCACCGCTTTGGAATGCAAATGCAAGAGGTAGTTACTTTGGTTTGACACTGTCTCATAAAAAAGAACATATGATACGTGCTGCGTTAGAAGGCGTTCTACTTAATTTATATACAGTATATCTTGCTTTAATAGAAGTGATGGATAAAGCGCCTGAACAAATTAAAGCAACAGGTGGATTTGCTAAGAGTGAAGTATGGCGCCAAATGATGGCAGATATATTTGATACTTCTGTTGAGGTACCAGAAAGTTACGAAAGTTCATGTTTAGGTGCTTGCATATTAGGATTAAAAGCTATTGGGGAAATAGAGGATTTTGAAGTTTTAAACAAAATGGTCGGTAAAACATATCAACATGAACCTAATCAAGAGAATGTCGATATTTACCAATCGTTAATTCCGATATATATCAATTTAAGTCGTAAATTAAATGAAGAATACGATTTAATTTCAGAATTTCAATCAACACATTCATAAGGAGATGTTTATATGTTTTCAGATATTGCACCATTATTAATTGTAGCACTTGCAATTGTTATATTATTAGGTTTAATTATGTGGTTAAAACTTAACACATTTGTATCTCTGATTATCACAGCTATGTTAACAGGTATTATGCTCGGTATGCCACTAAGCAAAGTCATCGGTACAATTGAAACAGGTATGGGATCTACACTCGGTCACATTGCTTTAATATTTGGTCTCGGTGCTATGTTAGGTAAGTTATTAGCAGACGGGGGCGGTGCAACTAGAATAGCACATACATTGATTGATAAATTTGGTCAAAAACGTATTCAATGGGCAGTTGTAACAGCATCATTTATTATTGGTATAGCTTTATTCTTCGAAGTAGGGTTAGTATTATTAATTCCGATTGTCTTTACAATTGCTAAAGAGTCTAAAGTTTCAACATTATACTTAGGTATTCCAATGACAGCTGCATTATCTGTTACACATGGATTTTTACCACCTCATCCAGGTCCAGTCATGATCGCTAAAGAATTTGGTGCAGATATTGGTCAAGTATTACTATTCGGCTTTATTGTTGCAATACCAGTAACAATTATTGCAGGTCCTATTTTTACAAGATTTGCGAAAAAAGCAATTCCAGAAGCATTTACTAAGTCAGGTGACTTAGCTTCATTAGGTAAACAAAAAACATTCAATATAGATGAAACACCTAGCTTTGGAATTTCTGCTTTAACAGCTTTATTACCAGTATTTATTATGCTTATTTCAACTATTGTAGATTTATTGACAGGCTCACCAGAAAACCCACAAGGTATTTTAGGATTTATTAGTTTTATTGGTGAAGCGGGTACTGCAATGTTAATTTCAGTATTATTCGCTATTTATTCAATGGGTCTTAAACGAGGATATAAAGTTACAGAAGTTATGGATACATTAACAAATGCCATTTATCCAATCGGTATGATGCTCTTAATCATCGGTGGTGGTGGAGCATTTAAGCAAATATTAATTGATGGTGGCGTAGGTAAAACAGTTGAGTCACTATTTACAGATACAGCAATGTCTCCAATATTATTAGCTTGGATCGTTGCAGCAGTCCTAAGATTAGCATTAGGTTCTGCAACAGTTGCTGCTATTTCAACAGTTGGTATTGTTATGCCATTATTAGAATCATCAGATGCTAATTTAGCATTAGTCGTATTAGCAACTGGTGCTGGTAGTGTAATCGCGTCACACGTGAATGATGCAGGTTTCTGGATGTTTAAAGAATATTTCGGTTTAACGATGAAAGAAACATTCTTATCATGGACGCTTCTTGAAACAGTTATCTCAGTTTCAGGTATTATCTTTATACTATTTATAAGTCTATTTGTATAATATATTTAAATATGAATATAAAAACCTCCAAATCTGTAAATAATCAGATTTGGAGGTTTTGTTATGTGTTTTTATTTGATGTTTACTGTGCTTGCATTTCTTTAATTCTTTTAATATCTACTCTGATTAAGAATGAAATCGCTAAAGCTACTACAAAGAATGCTGCGAAAATATATAATGTTGCCATGTAACTTTGTGTAACTTCTCTGACAGTTGCTGATATAAAAGGTCCAACTAATCCAGCTGCTGCCCACGCAGTTAATATATAGCCATGTATGGCACCGAGTTGTTTCGTACCAAATATATCACCGATATAAGCGGGGATAGAAGAGAAACCACCGCCATAACAAGAGATAATGATGAACAGAATAATTTGAAATAGCATTGGATTATCAACGATTGGTAACCATAAGAATAATGCGATTTGTATGACAAAGAAAATTGTATAGACATTTGTTCTGCCAATAAAGTCAGATATACTTGCCCAAATGAGTCGACCAAGACCATTAAACACTCCTATAATGCCAACCATTGTTGCAGCTTGAGCAGGTGTTAAGTTTACAATTTCTTGTGCCATTGGACTTGCGACAGATAAAATCGCTATACCACAAGTAACATTGATAAAAAGCATTAACCATAAATAATAAAACCTTTTAGTTCTAACGGCCTCATTAGCAGACATTTGAACTAAGTCTGGTTTTTTCTTTTTATCTTTTTGAGGATTAAAACTATTAGGTCTATAATATTCTGGTGGTCTTTCTAAATATAAACTAGAGATCAGCATGATAACACAATACACGACTGCTAAAATGATAAAAGTCGAGACAAGATTAAAATGTGTAATGAGAAATTCTATAACTGGACTGGCGATCATTGATGCGAATCCAAATCCCATAATGGCTAATCCTGTAGCCATACCACGCTTATCGGGGAACCATTTTACTAATGTAGATACAGGTGCAATATAACCAATACCAAGTCCAATACCTGATAATACACCATATCCTAAGTAAAGTAAGGGTAAGCTCTCAACGGAAATCGCATAACTAGAAAGTAACAATCCTGAGATGAAAAATATCGTAGAAACAAGTCCAGATAAACGTGGACCAAATTTCTCAACGAAATGCCCCATAAAAGCTGCAGAAAGACCTAAAAATAATATTGCAATACTAAATATTCTAGATACTTCACTTAAAGTAAAGCCTAAATCATTTTGAATATGTTTCGTGAAAACACTCCATGAATAAACAGATCCTATTGAAATATGTATTCCAACAGCTGCAACAGCAATGAGCCACCTGTTTTTGATTTTCTTGTTCATCATATTCCCCCTATAGTAATTGTGTCCAATTGATGTCATTATAGCTAAATTCAGAATATTCAGCAATCAAAATTTTGAAAAAAGTGACATTATTGAACAGTTAGGCAGCATGAATGCATGTTGATTTCATCGCCTTTTTAACAGTTAGGCATTCCTAACTGTTAAAAAAATAGTTGTAAAATACACTTAAGAAATGAAATATTTGAGTTAAGAATGAATCAACAAAAATTCCTATCTCACTGATATACTTTAGTCATAGATAACACAACACGAAGCACAATCCATTCAATTCCTCAAAACTATTTCGTATATGTTTTTTTCATGATTGTAAATGACTTTGTGTAGAACGTGTTTTGATAGTTATCTGTAATTGTAACGTTGAAATGGATCATAAAATGATTCAAGATATTTTTATAAAGTTTCCCGGCTTTATAAAAATACATGTTTCCTTAATTAATAACCCTTCCCCGAAAAGCGCTCGTTAATTCCCGGACGAGCGCTTTTCACTTGCCAATTTTTATATGTTAACTTTAATAACATGAATTTTCAGTTTTTGTTGATTTGAAGTATAGTTATATTAGTAGCCATGGGGATGGCGAGAAATTCTCCTAAGTGAATAGGGGCATTCATACATAAATAAGGCTCGGACTAAATGTCCGAGCCTTAATACTTTTAATTATGAAATTGAACTAACGATTGATTCGTATACGTCATCCCAAAATTCTGTTTTATTTTGATAAGTTTCATGGATGCTATGATGTACTTCTTTTTCTTTTTCAGCATATGTTGGATCGTCTTTACTTGGTAAATCTTTGCGAATATTTTCTACAAATTTTTGGACGCTGATTGCTCTTGGTCCCCAAACATGTTCTTGTTCATGTTTGTCATTTAAAAATACAAAAATAGGTATAGAGCGAGCAGTACCATTTGTTAAGTATTGATCAATTAAGTTTGTATCTTCATCACGATGGAAAGCTTTCACTTCTATATTAGCGTAATCAGCAATGTTTAATAGAACAGGTATGTTCATCATTGCATCTCCACACCAATCTTCAGTAATCACAAGTACTTTATAATTTTTATCTTTAATTTTATCTAATCGTTCATCATTTTTCGGTAATTGGAAAGATTGATAAATATCGAGTAATTGCTCTTTATTTGTTGTCATCTCATTAACATATTCTTTAATGGGTTGTGCCTGTTCATAGTATGTAGCTAACTTTGTCATTGTAAAAATCCCCCTTTGATATACTTAATATTATAACAATTCTGAAATATTTCGCAAAGTACAATACTTTAAAATGAATAATTAATCTACTGCATTATCGATTATTGTAAATGTCTTATTATCGACATCTAATTCAGCTTGTGCACCGTATGGAATAATGCATTTTGGTTCATTATGTCCAAAACTAGCATTATAGAAAACAGGCATATCTTCTTGATGCCACTCTTTTAACATTTTAACCCAGACTTCTTTATATTCTTCATAATATACATCGTCTTGTGGTCTTCCGATAATAACGCCATTAATTCTATCAAAAATACCCATAGAACCAAATGCACGAACATAATCTTCCATCAACCATGGTGGGGCATGAACTTCAGCAGTCTCAATGAAAAGAATTGCACCATCAAAGACATCTTTATTAGGGAACACGTCAGTAGCTTTTAAGGAATGGAATAATTCCATACAACCGCCAATAAGATGTCCAGTAGCTTTGCCAGAACCATTTAGAATTTCATATCCGTTATTGTCAAAAGATTCCCGGTTAATATTTTTATTCTTTTCATCCCACTGTAAACCGTATTTTCTAATTTGTGGTGAAGTAGGTACATTACCGACAATTCCATTTTGGAACCACGTTTGATTGATCGATTGAACAGTGTAGTCATCCATCTGAACATTTTCTGCAAAATCAGTTAATAACAATGGTCCGTAAAAGCTAGAAACACCTGCTTGATAAAACATAAAATGAAGTGCAGTCGTGTCAGAATAGCCACTGAAAATTTTAGGGTTATCCTTAATAATATTTAAGTCTATGTATGGCCACAATCGAACAGAATCGTCTCCGCCTAATGTACAGATAATAGCTTTAACTTCTGGATCTTGAAGTGCTTGATGTAAATCTTCTACACGTTTTTCTGGATGGTTATATGTATAGTCAGCACCTTTTAATGCGTGTGGCATGACTTTGACATTTAATCCGAACTCATCCTTTAATCTTTGTATACCAACTTCAGTTCTCCATAATATGTCTTTTTCGCCAGCTAATCCTGAAGAAGGCGAGACAATTGCTACAGTATCGCCTTTAGAAAGCTTACTCGGTTTTATTAATTCTTTCACATCATTACCCCCTTATTTGTATATTGAAATTAGTATAGCATACGGGTATAACTTGAAATCAAATAATTCAAATGATAATATAAGTTTGTTTGTAAAAAGAATGGTAAAATAATGAATAATGTAAGGTTAACTTCAGAAAATAAGGGGTATTTCTATGGATAAAATAACCTTCCTTAATTACCTTGAGGATGAATTATCTCGACTGCCTAAAGTAGAACGAGATAAAATAATGTACGAATATGAAACGAAATTTTTTGAATCAGAAGATGAACAAAGTTTAATACAAGAACTTGGTGAACCTAAAGCAATCGCCAAGAAAATATATGCAACAAGTGCCATTCATGATGCAGAGTTATCACCCAATTTTAAGAATGTATTTCAAGCAATTTTAGCTACATTAGGATTGAGCTTTTTTAATATAATTTTTATAATTATTCCATTTCTTATCATTGCCTTTGTACTGCTCATTGTAGTTGTAATCGGCGCTTTAATGATGCTAGGTCCTATCGTTAGTGTGATTAATGTATTTGTTCACGGTTTTTATTGGGTAGATATTACTAATATTATTTTTTCAATCTCTTTCTTAGGATTAGGACTGATGTTGTTAATAGCAGGGCTTAAATTAATAGAAGTGAGTTACAAAGGTATCTTAAAATATTTAAGATGGTGTGTGAAACTCGTTAAGGGGCGTGCTGAATCATGAAGAAGTTATTTTTATCTGGTCTAGGCATCTTCTTAATTTTTGGCATTTTAGGAACGATACTTTGGTTTACGGTTAATAATAAATATGAAAAGCAAGAAACGTATGAAAAAGTATATAAAAACAATCAAATAGAACAAGTTATCGTGAACGGGCAAAATACAAATGTTGAAGTTAAGAAAGGGAAATATTTAAGTATTAAATATAATGGTAATCAAGACGTAAATGCGAGCATAGAAAATAATTTATTGCATTTTACGGAGAGAAAAAATAAATACAAATTTAATGCTAATTTTATTCCATTTAGAAAGACGGTCAATCACTTAGTGATCACACTACCACCAAAAAATTACGAATCATTTAACATTACTACGAATACTGGAAACATTTCAGTACGTGACGCTAAAAGCAACAATAGTAATATGATTACGGATACAGGTGACATTGTTTATCATAATGTAAACTTGAAACATGCTAAAGCGATGACTGATTTAGGTAGTGTTAAAGTTAAACATTCAGATTTAACGGAATTCACAGGCGAAATTAAAACGGGTAATATATCTGTAGATAAAAGTAGTCTCGTTAATAGTGAAATGATTACATCATTAGGTAATATAAATATTAGACAACTGAAAAATGAATGCGATATTAAATCTTCAACAGAAGATGGAGATATTTCAATTTCTTATATGAATCCACCTAAGAATACTTTATTACAACTTCAATCTGAATCTGGAAATACAAAAATTGAAAATAAAGCATTTAATGGCGAAAAAGTAGGTAAAGGGAAACACGTTATTGAAAGTTATACAGATAATGGAGATATTTATATAAAATAATATGAAAATAGGCTGAGACTTCTAAGTCTCAGCCTATTTTCATTCACTCACTAGCAAATAGAATGTCTGAATCAATCTGACCTGTTATTGTAGGGAGGGTAATGGATTTACCATCTAACCATTCTTTGAAATCAAATGTATGTATGGTGCCATTTTCACCAAGAGCAATTTTCATTTTTAATTGGCTAGGTATATATGCTGATGTATGTATCGTACCTGACCAACTTTTGAATAACTTGCTGTAAATTTCATATTGAGGATCATTAAAATATCGAAAAGCATCTTCTAAAGACATTTGATCATTTGTGATTTGGTCAATTCGATTATATCTTTCGACAGACTCTTTAATATAATTTCGATTCTCATGACTTAATATTTCAAAATGATTAGTACATAAATTGTTTTGTTTAGTCACAACTTCTCTTGGTGTCGCTTCTACAGTAATTCTCTTGTTTGTTTTATCCATTAAAATATAGCTAAATGAACTGCGATGAGGAATTTCATTTAATAGTCTAACAGCATCATCGACATCTTTACATGTTTCTAAGATCAGTCTTCCAATCATATAGCATACAAATCCATCACCAGGTTTTTTACGATGCATAAAATTATAGCCCATTGCTAGACCATGTTCATTCATGCCATCCATTCTGCCAGTTACTCTAGAAGTAGGGCCGATTTGTGCGTATCCACCATCTGTAGGTTGAAATAGACTAAATCTACCATCATATGTAGCTGGACTATAATCATAGTTTCTAACCATATAATCTTCTCCTAAGAAAATAGAACAACCACTATCTTTAGCATAAACTCTATAATGACCGTAGTTTAACAAGATTGTTTCTAACGGGAATTTTAATGTATCTTGAATACCCATCAGTTCGTCCCAAATTTTTGGTGCGAATTTTTGATATATATTTTTTGTTTCATCTATATTAATATCGAAGCGGGGTCTTCTAATTCGCCATTCTTTTTCTCTATTTTGCAACATTTTAGTAGACTTTAACCATTCTGCTTGGGCAACACCATAATCATAATGGTTACCTCTAAACTCTAATGTTTGCATCTTAACATTTTGCACATTATCACTCCTCTTATATTTATTTTGATTGAACTTATGAACTTTGTCACGTAAATCCTCTCATATAATTGGAAATATGATGTTAAAGAGATTGTAATAATCGCTTAACCTATGTAATTTATTACCATGTTATATTTGAATTACCAATTATCTCACAGATTATGTGAGAAGGGGGTATGTAAAATGTGGAATCAAGGATATATTTACGTAAAGAAAATATGGCAAGAATGGTATAGAAGATAATCTATTAAATGACGCTTATAGAACAGCTAGAATATATATTTTTGAAATAAAGGAGCAAGAGACGATTTAATGTCTCTTGCTCCTAAATTTTTATATTTGATCTGTTGATGTTCTATAAGATTGCGCTTTGTTTGTCTTTTTAGTTTGGTTAGACCATATAATAGCAATTGTAGGTCCGGTGATTAAGTGGATAAAGCTGAATATTGCACCTGGAACAGCGGATAGGGGATTGAAATGTGCTGTTGCGAGTGACACAGCTAGTCCGGAATTTTGCATACCAACCTCTATAGAAATTGCTCGTTTATCTGGTCTGTTAAGTTTGAATAATTTAGCTAATAAGTATCCGATTGTTAAACCACTGACATTATGAAGTAAAACAACGCCGAACATAATAAGACCAGTTTCAATGATTTGTGTTTTATTACCTGCGACTACGCTTGCAAGAATAAGTGAAATAGATACAACCGAAATAATAGGTAAAATATCAATAGATTTTTCAGCTACTGGTTTAAAGAATCTTTGAACGATGAAACCTAAAATAATTGGAATCAATACAACTTGAACTACTGATATAAACATAGATGCAAATGATACTTGTAACCATTCTCTTGCAAATAAATATATTAAACTAGGTGTAACAATAGGTGCTAATAATGTAGAAACAGTTGTGATAGAAACGGATAACGCAGTATTTGCTTTAGCTAAATAGCTAATAACATTTGATGCAGTTCCACCTGGACAACAACCTACTAAGATAACGCCTAATGCTACGTCAGGACTTAAATTAAGCCCTTTAGCGATTAAATAAGCAGTGACAGGCATTACGGTATATTGAAGAATAACACCAATTAATACGCTTTTGGGTGATTTAAATACTTCTTTAAAATCATTTGTAGAAATAGTCATGCCCATTCCAAACATTACAATTCCTAATAAATAAGGAATGTAAGGTGCTATTTGAGCAATGGCATTTGGAAAGCTAAACCCTAGCACTGCTGCCAAAAGCATCCAAAATACAAATGTTTTATTGATAAACTGACTGAACTTCTTAATATTACTCATATATACACCTTCCAATTAAATAATAATCAGAATATTAACAATAATACAAAAATTTTTCAATACTTTATTTGAATTAATTATTTATTTCACTTATTAATGATGAAATGATACATATATTAAGTGAAATTATACTAAAATATCTATATATCGATAATATCTCGCTTAGAAAAGGATAATATCTTTTATGTATTTTAAATATTATGTTATGATGAAAGAGGTAGAAAATGATGAATGAGGTGACTTCAATGGATTGTATTAAAGGGATATTCAAATTCTTTTTCATCTTAATTGCTATAACAACAGTTGCTGTTGGGGCAGGTATTGCTGTCTTAGCATTTGTGTTTAAAAAAGACTTTGAAGAATTAGAACAAAAAACAAAAGAAATTGTATCTGAAATCGAATCTAATAATTAAAATAAAGGAGCAATCACAATATTTCTGTGATTGCTCCCTTTTTTATATTTAAAAATTAGGAGGGTTTATATTTGCGATATGAGCGTAATGTTTTAATATCCCCAAGACTAGAAAATGACAAATGTCATCAATTAAAAGCTTTATCTCATAATCTCAAAGTACCAAGCGAAGATGAATTATATGCCATACTTGAAAGCATTGAATATGACCAACCATTTTTAAAATCGATTACAATTGGAACGAGTAATGAAAAAGAGATGATTAATACAGCATTTCATTTAAAAGCAATCATAGAGTATATGTGGTACGAACGAAAAAAATCTGAAGTATATGTTAATATCGTCATTTGGAAGAATCATGTTGGTTCTTCTAAAAAATATGTTGATAAATTTATGAAGTATGAACCAGATGCGTGGATAATATTAGGATCTCATATAGGTTTCTGCAATTTGTTAAAAAGATTATATAGATTTGAAAATTGGGATGCTAATCGAACATATTGTTCAAATGCGTTATTGTCCCAAACGATGTTTCAAATAGTAGGTGAAAAGTATTTCGAACATATTAAAAGTATCAATCATCTCGGTAAACCAATAATAATCGAAGATGGTAAAATCATTTCAAAATTCAACGCTATTGTTTAGACCGCTTCTTTTTGAATATAAAAAATAGAATTGATGAAATACATATGAGTAATGCACTTATTAAATAATTCAAGAAATGTTTTGAACTTTGACCAGTTTCAGGAAGCTTTGATGTTTCTGATTTGGTCTTTTTTTCTTTATTAGTGTGATCGTTAGTAAGTTTATTAGGGTTTGGAATTAAAGAGTCTTTAATAACTGAGATTTGATATGTCTGATTTTGACTTGGAATATGATTAGAATTCGGATTATCAGTAATTTGACTTTGACTTTGTTGTCCTTGATCTATTTGAGTAGGTTGATTTGTACTTTGTTCAAAAGTTGAAGTAGTCCTGTCGTCAGAATTAAATGTATAATATTTATCCTCTCCTAGTGAAATTGTTGAGTGGCTATCTACGCCGTTAATCTTCACATTAAATTTAGTAGACTTAGTAAATGTAGTGGGTATATTGATTGAAGTATTACCGTTCTGATCTGTTATGCCAGAAAGTTCTTGGTTATCTGCAATGAGTTTAACTTCGACATTATTTAAAGGGTGATAGGTCTTTGAAAGTACATTAATTGAAATGAATTGATTATTTGTATTTGTTATATTGCGTTGGATATTGCTAGAAGAAGTTAATCTATATAACTTATTAGGTTCAACAGTAAAAGTTTGATTATTTGAAGTGGTTAAAGTGTAATGAGGTTTAATATTCTTATTAGGAATTTCTATAAATGCTAAACCATCAGATTTAGTTGTTAATGATTTAACTTCTTGATCTAACTGTAATTGGAAAGTTTCATTAGATATCGGGGTATTATCAGAAGCATAAAATTGAAAACCAATAGGTGTCATATCATTATGAGCGTGTGCAGTTCGTGACGTATTGAATGAAGTAGCGACTATACAAACAATACTAAATAAAAAGATTGGGAAAGGTTTCATATTGACCTCCTTTCATCTTATTAATGGTTAGATGATCATCTGATATCATTATGCCATAAACTCAAGTGATATGCCACTATTATTTTATGCTTTTTATATAAAATTTTTAATACAACTAAAATCTTCCTATATATATGTCATTCAAAATTTTTGTGAATGGACGTTTGAATCTTTTTGCAAGTGATAAAATAAAAGAGTAAAATATAATCAGAAAGAGCATAATCTAAAAGGGGATGTCTTATATGAAATGTGCAAGTTGTAATCAAGAAATGGTAGATGATCTTCGTACGAATGTTCCAGGCACTCTAGTTGATGTTAGATTAATAAAAGAAGAAGAGAATGAAGATATTTTAAACAAAGCGATTGCAATACCGAAAGCAGCAGTATGTTTACAATGCGGCGAAGTGAAATATTACATAGAAGATATTGAATCATTTAGAAATGCTATTAACCATGAATAAAAAAGAAAATCATTAATAAAAAACAGCGTACATTTGAAAAAATCATGTACGCTGTTTTGTTTATATTTTTTTAATATTTCGTACAGATGCATAGCAATGCTCACCATTACTAAAATATACTGCACGGTCTTTCGTGTTAATAGTATCAACGTTATTACGATTAATGACATAGCTGTTATGACATCTGAAGAAGCGGTCATCTAAATTAGATAAATCTTTTAAACTTCCATAGAACTCAATTTGTCTATTGTCTAGATGAGCAATTAGTCGATGTGATTTTGATGATGACTCAAAGAACATAACGTCATCATATTGAACATATACAGAATTGCTACCTCTCGTTAATTCTATCTTTTCAACGTTTGTATTTTTTGAAAGCATACCTAATCTTATGTATGCAGTGTCTAAACAATCTAACACTCTAGTCTTCAGTTGATCTGGATCATCTTTAAAAATAAAATCCATCGCAGCAACTTTATAAACAAATGTTAAATAAGTCAGTTCACTGTGACTTGTGACAAAAACAATATTACCAATAGGATCATACTTACGTATTTCACTTGCTAATGTAATACCATTAATATCAGCGTCTAATTGAATATCTAAAAAGTAACAACCTATATCATTTGAAGATTTAACGTGCTCCAACAATTCGTACGGATCACGTGTTGCAAGTTCAATAGACATTTCTTTTTCTTCAATCATAATATAATTATTGATAATCGTCTGCATGCGCTCTAATTGTTTCGGGTCATCTTCACAAATGATGATTTTCATTGAATCACTTCCTCATTGCTATCATTTAAAATTTCAAGCTTTTGAATAAAGTATTGATTATTAATAAAAGTATCTAAGAAAACATGGTCTGTCTTCTCAGTAATTTCTTTCAACGTAGTTAACCCTATACCACGCTTACGACCTTTAGTAGAATAATGATTTTCAAATAGTTTATGTACCTTAGGCGTATCTTTAGAACATTTATTCATGAATACAAGTAAAATCGATTCCTCATTTTTAATAAATGCAATTTGAATCGTTGGATTATCAACAAACTCAGAAGCCTCAATTGCATTATCCATAATGATGCCAATACATCTACTTAATTCAACAATGTTCATATTTATATGATCAATCTGTTCAGTAATCTCAACACTAATATTGATATTCTGTTCTTGAGATTGAATAATTTTCGTCGTTAATAAACCCTTAATTTCTCTAACGTGTAAATTTTGAAGACCATTAATTTTTATCGCATTTAATTTCATATCATCATGAAGATGTGCAATATTTTGGTCAAAGTATGTTCTTAAACCATCCATATCATCTTCTCTAATATATTCAGATAACGTCGCTAAAATATTTACATAATCATGACGAAACTTACGCATCTCATTATTAATCTGCTCAATCTGCAACGTATACTTATAATACTGATTAATTTCTTTCTTCGTACGCTGCAAAGCCATCTCTCTAATAACCGTGAAAGAAATTAAAATAATAAAAATAGCCGCAACACATACATAAATCACATAAAATAAAGTTTGGAATTCAAACTCTTTTTCAGTATTGTAAGACTTTGGCATGTATACATAGAACACCGTAAATGAAAGACCTAAAAACGCTGCTAACAATAGTAGGTAAATACGGTTGTTATATAAATAGCTTAATTTAAGTCTATTCATTAATTGTCTTATTATAATCGCTATTGATACTGAGATTATAAAATGAAAGACAAAATAAAATACATGTGTTGATATTGCAGAAGGTTCTATATTAAAGATGAGTCTAATTAATAAGGATGATAAATAATCTGAAACTACTGAAATGATTATGACCAGTAATGTATTTATAATCCCAAATATTCTAAATTTAAAGTAGAAAAAGACTCCCAAAAAAGTTATAACAAATATTATAGATGCTACACCAACTATAAAATATAAAGCAAGAGAAGGGATCATGTACCCTAATAATAGGATGACATAATCCCTTTTTGAATATCGATAGTTTTGAGTTAGTGCTAATAAAACTACAAATAATGATGTTTGAAACAAACCATATATAATAGTCTCTGTAATTGATAATTGTGCCATATACTTACACTTCCCAAATTATATATTACTTATTGTTTTTCGTTTAATAATTCTTGTGGTACTTCTGTTTCATCTAAGAATACGTTACAACCTCTAATTACCGCTTTTTCACCGATTGCTGAAAGGATATTTGATACTGATTTTGAAAATAGGCTAGATAATAAATTCATGATAATGTTTCCTCCTCTTTGTAAAATATAGGTAATAGTGATACTGCTTCAAAGATTAATCCTAAACATATTAATTGTTGATAGGGTTCTTTAAGGAATAAAGTTAATACTATCAAAATTGTTGCTGCTAGGATTGATCTTAGTTTAAGTCCTTTTTTCCATTTGCCTAATATTGGGTGTTTCTTTGTTTGCATTGGTGCGTACTTTATAATGATAAGATAACCGACTAACGCTATGGCTAAGAATGGCCAGTAGGGTATGTTGGTATTTATAATTATAAGTGGTGCAACGACAAACATGATTAGGCTTTGTATCGTACATAGAAATGTGGACTTAGCGTGCGCGCCAAACGCGAAATATCGAATGGCAAAATAACTAAGATGTACAATAAGTGTGTATAAAAATATATGGCATAGAAGGGCAGCGCCGTATATAACTATGGTCTTCATCATATTCCCTACAAATACTTCTAGTCCATACTTTACCTTTAAATAACTAACATGATCTAGATTATTTGAATTTTGAAGACTTGCAGCAATTTTATCTATTTGTGTTTGGACAGGTTGATACATAGCGCCCCTCCTTCATTATGATTATAGAACATATTGATTTACATTTTACTTCTTTTGCCTAACTGTATTATTTCAATGCCTAACTGTTTGAATTTATAATATATTTGTATTTTAACATAATTTTAATGCAGTTAAGAACTTAAATTAACGACTTAGGGAAAATATAAAATTCTATTATTGAAATACTATAATATATTTAGTGAATATTTAATTTTTTATGATAAATTAAAAAGTTTAAATATAAAGGAGGATCCTTTATGGCAGGCGATATCGTCAATGCTATTTGTAGTATTTTTAATTGGTTAGTGGAACTTTTTAATGGGTTGTTTACTTAAATATCTGCTGTGATTGATACGTGGTTATTCATATAATAAATATTTTAACGTGTACCATTTGGTATGCGTTTTTATTATAGTTATTGAGCGTTTTCATGTAGAATGATATTAAAGAACAAATTAGGGAGGAATTTAATTTTATGAAAACGAAAGGTTATATTGGTAGTTATACGAAGAAAGAAGGAAAAGGGATTTATCGTTTTGATGTTGATGAGAATGATCAAACAATCGAGAAGGTTGAAGTTGGTTATGAAATTGAAGCATCTACATATTTAACACAACATGGTCAATTTTTATATGCTATTAAAAGAGATGGCGATGATTGCGGTGTTGCAAGTTTTAATATTAATGAAGATGGTAGTTTAACATATATAAATGATTGCTTAGCTTCACAAGAAGGAACGGGTTGTCATATTTCAGTTTCTGAAGACGGTCAATATTTATTTGAAGCTGTTTATGGTAGTGGTTATGTAAGACTTTATAAATTAAACGCTGAAAATGGCGAAATTATTGAATTAATAGATGTGTATAAAGGTGAAGGTCATGGACCAAATGAAGCAAGACAAGAAGGTAGCCATATACACTTTGCAGAACAGACACCAGATTTAGATTATATCGTTACAGTTGATTTAGGTGCAGATGTGATCAGAACATTTAAATTCTCTGATGAAGGATTGGAATTATATGAAACGTTAGAAGTCCAAGCTGGAAGCGGTCCAAGACATATTGCGTTCCATCCAAGTGGTGTTTACGCATACTTAGTAAATGAACTGAGCAATACGATTCAAGTGTTGTCATATAAAAATGGAGTGTTTGCGACAATCAGTCCAGCACTATTAACGATTCCAGAAGACTTTGATTTAAATTCACAAGTTGCTGCTGTTAGATTAAGTCATGATGGTCAGTTTATTTATGTTTCTAACAGAGGACATAATAGTATAGCTGTTTATAAAATATTAGGTGATGGTGCAAATGTTGAATTAGTTGAAATTGTAACAAGTGGTGGAACTTGGCCTAGAGATTTAAATATCACACCAAGTGATTCATTTATAGTTGTTGCACATGAACATTCATATAATTTAGTATTATTTAGTCGAAATAAAGAAACTGGTAAGCTGACAGAAATAGAGAATGAACAAAAAGCTGCAGAAGGCGTTTGTGTTCAATTTATATAATGGTAGGTGATGAACGTTGAAAATAGCACTATATCAGATGCATGTAATACCTGGAGAGCCTGAAAAAAATATTGAAAAAATTAATCAATGGTTAGATGAGTTAGATGATGAAATTGACATAGCAGTGTTACCTGAAATGTGGAACACTTCTTATCGATTAAATGAGTTAACCGAACTTGCTGATGAAGATGGTCAAAGAATTTTACCTTTCTTAGAGCAAAAAGCAAAAGAAATCCATAAACATATTGTGGCTGGTTCAATTGCATATAAAAAAGGAAATGAAATTTATAATCGAACAATTGTCGTCAATAACGAAGGAAAGTGCATTAATACTTACGACAAAGCACATCTTGTACCAATGTTTAATGAACATCATTTCTTAACTTCAGGTAGTAAGAAATCAACTGTATATGAGTTAGATGAAATAGAGATGGGAACGATTATTTGTTATGATTTAAGATTCCCAGAATTAACACGTTCATTAGCTTTAGAAGATGCAAAAGTAATTTTTGTTCCGGCACAATGGCCGAAATCAAGAATTGATCATTGGAAAGTATTATTACGTGCTAGAGCAATTGAGAACCAAGTGTATATTATTGCTTGTAATAGTGTGGGGACTTGTGATGATAACGAATTTGGTGGGCATAGTTTAGCATATGCACCAGATGGTACATTAATTGATAGTTTATACTATGATGAAGATACATTAATCGTAGATATAGACTTTGATTCGCAAGAAAAAATTCGAGAAGCTATTCCTATTTTCAATAGTTTAAGAACAGATTTATAATAGGTAGATGTAGTTAGAGACTGGGATATTATATGATATTCCAGTCTCTTATTATTATCTTACAAATGTCATATTGAACATTTGTAGAAAAAGTATAAAATCAATTATAAGACAGAAAATAGTTAAGGCATGGAGATGATCTATTTGGAAAGTAGTATAGCAGTCCAATTTAAAAATGTAGAATATGAAATAGAACAGTCTCGTATTTTAAAAGGTGTTACAGGTGACATTTATAAAGGTAAACTCACTTCTATAATCGGGCCATCAGGTGCAGGAAAGTCAACACTACTCTCTTTAATTAATTTGTTAAAGTCTAGTACAAGTGGCGAAATATTCATTGATCAACAATCTATTCAAACATATAATCCAATGGAACTTAGAAGAAAAGTACAACTGGTTTCTCAAGAAGCGACGATGATTAAAGGAACTGTAAAAGATAATTTAGAACTGCCATTAATACTTCAAAATAAAAAAATGACAGATGAAGAAGCTAAATATTATTTGAAGATAGTCGATTTGCCAGATACTTTCTTGAATAAAAATAGTAAAGAATTATCAGGTGGAGAAAAACAAAAGTTATCATTAGCACGATCACTCGTTAATAAACCTAAAGTGATATTGCTAGATGAAGTGACATCGGCATTAGATAGAAACTCAAAGCGTGCAATTGAAGAGCTATTAAAAAAAATTATTAAAGAACACGAAGTTACGATGATATGGATTACACATGATATTAATCAAGCCTTTAGAATGAGCGATTACATATGGGTTATGATCAATGGAGAAGTTGCACAAGCTGATACAACTGAAAATGTTAAAAATTCAGAACAACCAAATGTCAGAAGCTTTATAGGAGAAAAATTAATATGAGTATAACATCAATCGTGTTAATGTTTATTTTTATAATTATTCCGATCGTTATTTCGAAAAGTTTTAATTTAGGCTTAGAGAAAGATACATTAATTGCAGCTATTCGATCATTTGTTCAATTATTAATTGTAGGGTATATTTTACAATTTATATTTGATCAAGAGAGCCATATTTTTATCATTTTAATGGTCATGCTCATAATAGGTGCTGCAACACAAAATGCACGAAAAAAAGGTTTGGAAATACCAGGCATCACTTGGAAATTATTACTCGCTTTTGTAGCAATAGAAGTTATTACACAAGGTATCTTATTAGGATTTAAAATAACACCACCAACAGCACAATACATCATACCAATAAGTGGCATGATTGTTGGTAATGCGATGGTATTAAGTATATTGTTCTTAAATAGATTTATGTCAGAAGTTAAACAAAATGAAAATGTGATAGAGCTTGTTCTATGTTTGGGAGGAACTCCTAAACAAGCTATACATAAGCAACTGATCACTTCTATACAGTCTAGTGTTATACCAACTATAGAACAACAAAAGACAATTGGTCTTGTTCAATTACCCGGGATGATGAGTGGTCAAATTATAGGTGGGGCAGATCCAATTGAAGCGGTACTCTTTCAAATATTAATCGTATTTATGTTATTAACAAGCGCTACAATGACGAGTGTAATATTAGGCTTCTTGTCATATCCAACTTTATTTAATAAAAAGCAGCAACTCATTGAAAGTCAATATAAATAAAAATAAGCATATGGTTAAGACGTTAAAGAATGTCTATACCATATGCTTATTTTATATGCTTAAATTTAGTTTTGTCGCTATTAGTAACAATTCAGAATTACTTTTTAAACATGGCTCTCACGTATTTAGCTTTTCCTTTATAAGGTGGGAAAAGGACACCAGTTTCTAGTTTAGTTGTTTTAAACATGATGCTCTTTTCATTGCTAAAGAGTTCAAATGAAGCTTTGCCATGATATTTACCAATACCTGAATGACCGACGCCACCAAATGGTAAGTTATGATTACCTAAATGTAAAAGTGTGTCATTGATACAACCGCCACCGAATGATATTCTTCTGACGACTTCATCAGTATGATTTTCGTCTTCACTAAATAAATATAATGATAGTGGTTTTGGCTTATTCTTGATAAATTGAATGGCGTCGCCGAATGCTTCATACGTCATAATAGGTAATATTGGACCAAAGATTTCATCTTCCATTAGAATATCATCAAATTTAACATTATCGACAATAGTCGGTTCTATATAGCGATTCTCTCTGTCCGAGCTACCACCGTAAACGATGTCACCATTAGTTTGATTAAGTAAATTCACTAATCGATCTGTATGACGTTCATTTACGATTCGGCCATAATCTTCACTATTTTGTGCTGATGAGGTATAAAACTCTCGAATAGTTGTTTGAATCGCTTTAATGAATTGTTGTTTAATCGATGCGTCGATGATGACATAATCTGGTGCTACACATGTTTGACCGGCATTAATGAATTTACCAAATGCGATTCTTTCTGCTGCTACTTTAATATTTGCAGTCTTATCTACAATTGCAGGACTCTTTCCACCTAATTCAAGTGCTACTGGAATCAGTTGTTTACTAGCTTGTTCATAAACAATTTGTCCAACTTTTGTAGAACCCGTAAAGAATATAAAGTCGAATGGATAAGTTAACAGTTCTTCAGTTACAGTTTGATCACCAGTTATACAAGATACATATGAAGGGTTAAATGCTTCTTGTATAATTTTTTCTATAATAACACTAACATTTGGTGTAAGTTCTGAAGGCTTGATAACTGCACAATTTCCAGCAGCAATGGCGCCGATTAAAGGTTCGATAACTAGTTGAAACGGATAATTGAACGGACCGATGATTAAGACTGTGCCATATGGTTCGTTAATTGTGTAACTTTTACCTGGGAATAAAAATACAGGTGTGTTCACGTTTCTTTTACTTGCTAAACTCTTGACTTCTTTTAGCATGAAAGAGATACTTTTGTAAATGTAACCTATTTCAGTAGCATAAGATTCAACAGAATTTTTACCTAAATCTTGTTGCAATGCTGAAATCAAAGCACTTTCATTTGATTTAATGGATTTTCTCAGTGCTCTTAACTGTTTTTTTCTAAATTTAATATCTTTTGTTACATCACTATCAAAAAGTGATTGCAAGTTTTCGAATTGAGTCGCGATAGTCAATATGGATGTCTCCTTTATACTTCTATTGTTTATATTTTAACAATAGTTATAATTAAAAGCGAAGTGTTTATTTATGAAATTTTTATTTTTAAAAAAATAACGAAAAGGTGAAATAATATGAGATTTGGATTTATAGGTACCAATTGGATAAGTGATAAATTTATAGAGAATGGTTTAGAAGTTGAAGCGTTTGAACCATATGCTGTCTATTCACGTACTGAAGAAAGAGCAAACTATTATAAGGAGAAACATCAACTTACTGAAACATTCACAGATTTAGAGTTATTTTGTCAATCACCTAATTTTGAAGCGGTATACATAGCATCACCAAATGCGTTCCATTTTGAACAAGCAGAAATAGCGATTAAAAATAAAAAACATGTCTTGATCGAAAAGCCAGCGACAATTGTGCAAGAGCAATTTGAAGCATTATCTAAACTTGCTTATGAATATAATGTTACTGTTATGGAAGCGATGAAATCAACATTATTACCGCCATTTGTAGAATTTACAAATGATCAAATTGATATTGGTGAAATAAGATATGCTGATTTTCATTATCACCAATATTCTTCAAGATATGATAACTATAAAAAAGGCATCATAGAAAATGCGTTTAAACCTGAGTTAGGGAACGGCGCTTTAATGGACTTAGGTGTTTATGCGGTAGCACCGATGATACATTTGTTTGGTATGCCACAAAGTATTAAAGCAAATGGTTTTAAATTAGATACTGGAGCAGATGGACAAGGTAATGCGATATTGGATTATCATACTTTCCAAGCAACGATTAGTTATTCAAAAATATGTGACCGCCCCAGTCCTTCAGAAATAGTAGGGGAAAATGGTTATGTATTAATTGATAAAATAAGTGCACCTTCAAATATAAAAGTATTTAATAGAGAAGGTGTATTACAGAAAGAATATAATAATGATTCACCGTTAACAATGAAAGATGAAATAATTGAATTTATTAAGTGTGTACAGAATCATAAGGTAGAGTCATCTATTAATACACATCAAAGATCATTAGAAACGATTAAAGTATTAGATGAAATTAGACAGCAAATTGGAGTTCAATTTAATGTCTAAAAAGTACTTCATCATTACGGCTATGATTATTATCGTTTTACTGTTAGTCGTGGCATTTGTGCCATTTAAACAAAATCCATCTTCGACATCAAGAGTGGTCGTTGATCACTTTAATCATAAGTATGCATTTCCGAGTTGTTATGATTACGAAAAAGCATCAAATTATATCGATGAAGTAACATATAAAGATGCTCAAGATTTAAAATATCCACCTATGAATACGTGCACAGAAGAAAAGGCAAAGCCTCAATATAAATCATTGCTTAAACGGTTATTAGAAAGTACAGAAATATAAAAAATCCTGACGAAATGATATCATTTCGTCAGGATTTTTTGATTATTTCTTTAATACATCATGTGTGCTTTCATCTTTAGTCATAACATCTTTAACGTACGGACAAACTGGATCAATTACTTTCTCTTCAGATCTTGCTTTTTCAATAACAACATCAACCAATTTTCTAGCAATACCTTGTCCTCGTAGTGAAGGATCTACAAATGTATGATCGACCACAAGTGTCTTGCCATCTAAGTCTTGATACGTGATTTCTGCTTCAAAATCATTCTCAGAATTGCCTACATAAAATTTGTTTGTACCTTGTTTGATTTCCATTTAAAGCACACTCCTTATAAATTATTTACCTAATAATTCATCAATAGGTGGAACGACTTGTTTCTTACGAGAAACAACGCCAGGTAATACAGCGACATTTCCATTTAATTCAGTGTTGAATGCTTTTGTTACGACTTGTTGTTCTTTACCTAAAGCAATAGCAGTTGAGTCACTGTTTAAGATATCTGTAATAACAAATACAAATAAGTCATATTGTTCTTTAGCAATAATTGCGTTGATTTCATTTTCAACGTCTTCTTGAATTTCAAGAACTTCGTTTACATCAACAGTATTAACTTGTGCAATACGTACGACTTTATCACCCATGTTGAATGATTTAGCATCCATATTTAAAAGGAATTCAGGTGATTTACCTTTTACTGAAGCACCAGCTTTTAACATTTCTAAACCATATTCATTTAAATCAACATTGGCAATTTTAGCTAATGCTTCACAAGCTTTTTTATCTTGTTCTGTGCATGTTGGTGATTTAAATAGTAATGTATCAGAGATAATAGCTGAAATCATAAGACCAGCAATTTCAGGTTTAATTTCAACACCATTTTCTTCATACATTTTTTTAAGGATTGTAGTCGTACAACCAACTGGTTCAGCTCTGTAATATAAAGGTGCTGCTGTTTCAAAATTACTGATACGGTGGTGATCAACAACCATTGTAATTGTAGCATCTGAAATGTCATCTGCACTTTGTTGGAATTCATTGTGATCGACTAAAATAACGTCTTTATCTTTTAAAGGTGTTTCTAACAATGCAGGTGCTTGAACTTTGAAATAATCCAATGCAAATTGTGTTTCGTCTGAAACGTCTCCAAGTCTTGCAGCTTGAACGTCATTTCCAAGTTCTTTTTGTAAATCTTCCATTACTAATGCTGAAGCAATTGTATCTGTGTCAGGATTCTTATGTCCAAATATAAATGTGTTTACCAATGTAATTTCTCCTTTTGCTTTGAATATTCTGTCACTTTATTTTAACATGAACACCTTGTCTATTCTACAACTGCGCCTATACTATTTTCAAAATGTGTAAGTGCCCATTCATGTCCAGCTTGATTAAAAGAAGCGACACAATTCTTCGGTATAATAATTTGATAATTTAAATTGTAAGCATCGACAGCAGTATGTAACACACAAATATCTGTACAAACGCCAACAATTTCAACAGTATCAATATGTCGTTCTCTTAATAAACTATCAAGATTTGTACCGAAAAATGCACTATATCTTGTCTTATCTATCCAAAATACATGATTAGAATGTTTGATTGAATCGTATTGAGGCTTTAATGAGTTATATAAATTTCGACCTTCTGTACCTACAATATTATGAGGTGGAAATAATTTTGTTTCAGGATGATATGGATCATTCTCATGGTGATAGTCCATTAAATAAAAAATTAAATCTTCATTCGAATTGTATGTTTCAATTTTGTGGTGAATATTTTGTTCAATTTCTTGACCAGGTTCTCCGCATGTTAACTTACCATCTGTCGCAACGAAATCATTTGAATAATCAACGATAATGAGTGCTTTCTTCAATTATATTCCCCCTAATTGTTTATAAAATGTTTTCAGTGTAATATAAATATACATGCAAGTATACGCTATATTAAGGTGGTTATGAAGTATGAAGCATATTGTTAATGTAAATCGTTATGGTGCTAAAGGTGGTTGTGGAATAACGGATACAGTTGGTATTCAATTAGCTTTGTTACAAGCTAAGAAAGGACCAGTAACTGTTTATATACCTAAAGGTGTTTATCATATTATTTATGAATTAGTGATATATGAAAATACAACGCTTATTTTACATGATGAAGCAGTGTTAATCAGAAAATCGCATACAGCTATGCTGAAAAACGGACATAGATTGAAAAAATACTATGGCTATGAAGGTCATGGTAATATCAATATTATCGGTGGGACATTTGATGCATATGGACATACAAATAATACAAATAACACAATCATGTCTATTGGTCATGCACGAAATATTCAAATACATAATGTGACATTTAAGAATGTTGTTGGTGGGCATGCGATTGATGCATGTGGCTTAGATGGCTTTTATGTAAATGAATGTAAGTTCCTTGGATTCCGTGACGATAGTGGAACAAGGTTATTTAGTGAAGCTGTACAAATAGATATTCAAACTGAAGGGGCATTTCCTAAATTTGGGGCGACAGATGGTACGATAACTAAAAATGCACTGATCGAAAACTGTTATTTCGGAAATTCAGGTGATCCGAACATGTTACCTTGGAATAGAGCAGTCGGATCTCATGCAAGTATGTATGATGTGTTTTATGAGAATATAAATATTCAACATAATACTTTTGAAGGGTTAGGGGATTTCGCAGTTACTTTATTAAAAGCGAAAGATTCAACTGTTACAAACAATCAATTTATAAATTGTGAGGGTGGCATACGCTATTTAGCAGTACCAACAGGTAAATATTCTGTAGATATCCATAAATTAAATAGAGGCGGACAAGCAGGGTCAACTATTTTGATAGGTGATAATACATTTAAAGATATTAAAAGTAAACCAAGTATTTTAATTAAAAGTTATGAAGACGTTATGAATAAAGATATTTATATTTATAATAATCATTTTGAAGGAGAATCTTCAAATAATATTAAATTCATTAAGACGACAGATATTTATTTATACAATAACCGTAATTTAAGCAATATCAAACAAGATCAAGTTGAGAATCTTATTCATATTTAATTAAAATGGAGGACATGATGAATAGCATAGACCGTTATATTGAACAAATAGATGAAAAGAAAAAAGAAACATATATTCATTTGCTAGATACAATCAAAACACATTTACCACCAGGATATGAACTAGTCATGCAATACGGTATGCCGACATTTGTAGTACCTTTAGATAAATATCCAAAAGGTTATTTAAATAGAGCAGACGAACCACTTCCGTTCATTAGTCTTGCTGCTCAAAAAAATCATATTGCCTTATATCATATGGGCTTATATGGGATGAAAGAATTGAAAGAATGGTTTGAAGACAGATACAAAGAGCAAGTACCAACTAAATTAAATATGGGGAAAAGTTGTATTAGATTCACAAACAATAAAAACATACCCTTTACTTTAATAGGTGAGTTGAGTGAAAAAGTCACTGTAGATGAATGGATACAAAAATATGAATCAGGACATAGAAATCAAAAATAATAGTTTTAGTGATGATTACTTGAATTATACGAGAATGCTTTATTTTATGCATAAAATTGGAGATTTGTATCGATTTTGCAAAGTGCTGACGCCTGAGGGAATAGTATGAGTGAGAGACTATAGGCTCGAGCCATACCCTAGGCAAGCATGCACGAGCAAAATCGTAGATTATAAAATAACACCCTATTTACTGAATAAATCAGTAAATAAGGTGTTTTTTAATTTTAGTTAGGAATTATATCCCAAACTATTTATTTATGTAATTCGCTTATCAAAATTACCTAGCACTTTTACATTAAAGTCTAATGTTTTTAGGATTGTAATTACTTTTTTCATTTCTACATCTTCAGCGCTACAATCTGCTTGAACAAAGAAATGATACATGCCGAGTTGCGTTTTGAGTGGTCGTGACTCAATCCATGATAAGTTGATATTAAATAAAGCAAATGTATTTAATATACTTGCTAATAAGCCTGGTTTATCTTGGTCAGGAGTAATTAATAAAATACTATCTGTTGCTTTTTCAACATGTTTTTCTTCAGCTGATAAAATTAAAAATCTTGTTGTATTATGTGGATAGTCTTCGATGTGTTCATGCAATGCTTCAACATCGTCATTAGTTTTTTCTAAACCAATTGGTGCAATTGCGCCAGTATGTGCATCTATTTCATCTAAACTTTGAACGGTACTATCAGAATATCTGTATGCAAAGTTATGATTTTTAATAAATTTAGATGTTTGATTGATCGCAGGGGCAATAGAAACAACTTCTTTAATATCTTCTAATTTTGCGCCTTTTTGAACATAAAGAGAAAATGATATATCTAGATGTAATTCGTCTATAACGTGGATTTTCTGTTCTGTTAATGAATCGGCAATGATGTTGATCGTACCTTCGATAGAATTTTCAATTGGTGCAATTGCGATGTTTTCTGGGTCAGCTTCAATTGCTTTAACCACTTCATACAAATTTGACTTAGGAATATATTCATTGATTTCATCTGGCTTATATTTAAGTGCTGCCATATGAGAAAATGTACCTAGTGGTCCTAAATAATATAACTTCATAAATGACTTCCTTTCTAATGCATTGGACAACCTTGTTGATTTTGTCTATATAAAAAGTTTGGACTTCTCATCTCATTATCATAGCCTTTATGATAATTATGTACAAGTGAAGGTGAAAGAGGAGGTGCAAGCCAACTCCATTTTCCGGTCACTTTTCTATTAGCTTTACATTCATTTTCTTCAAATTTCTTAAATTGTTTAGAGGCATTATAATGATCAACAATTGCAACACCCGCTTCTTTATACGAATGATAAATAGCATAATTAAACTCTACTAAAGCTCTATCTCTCCAGTAACTTGATGTTGTCGTCGTATCAAAATCAAATGCTTCTGCAATATCTTTTAATTTATTATAGCGATATTCATCAGTAAAATTTCTAACGCCTATTTCAGTTTCCATGTACCACCCGTTGAATGGGGCAGTATGATAATATATACCACCAATTTCTAAATCCATATTTGAAATGATGGGTACTGCATACCATTTCAGTTGTAGTGATGCTAACTTAGGATACTGTTTATGAGTGATGTCAATTTCTTTAATGAGTTCTTGTGGATATTGATGGATTTTAGGGCGTTGTTGATTAATTCGATACATTAATGGAAGTACATCAAAATCAGTTTGAGGACTTTGCCAATTTAAATGGCGTGCTAATTTCGTCATTTCAATAGATTTAGGGTCGCCCTTATCTCCGTATCCTGCATATCTAATCAATTGTTCATTCATAATTTCTATTTGGTTGTTATATATGCTGATCATGGGTTTGATTTTTCCATCATTTGTAGCATCTTTAATGTGATCTTCAATTGAAGCGATAAATGTTTGTTCATCTTGAATATGTCTTAAATCTCTAACCGTCAATTTATCCCAAAATAGTCTACCAATACATCTATTTGAATTTCTCCAAGCTACTTTCGCACCATATTCTAATTCCTCGGTAGTGTGGGTATAAGTACCAGTTTGTGAAATTTCATGTTCTATTTCTTGTATTCTTTTATTCATTTGTAATTCTGATATTTCTAATTCTTTATACATATCGTTAATAAAAGCAGTCGCTTTATCTCGTAACATAAATACACCTCTATGTACTAGTATAAGCGACTGCTAATTTTTGACAATATATGAATTATGACAATTTACCAATTATTAATGTCTTGTCGTTCACCTTTAAAGTTACCTGACTTTTTATGACGTTCTTTCAATACTGATATGACATCTTCAAATTTAACGCCTCTATCATGTAGTAATACGAATAAATGATAAAGTACATCAGCGACTTCATTTGTGAGTTCTAATTTGTCATTTTTCATAGCTGCAATAACGACTTCAAACGACTCTTCTCCATATTTTTTAGATATTTTATCTATACCTTTATTAAGTAAATAATTTGTATATGATTTTGGATTATTAGAATCAACACTTTCTTGAATAGTCGTTTCTAATGATTCAAGCGTGTAAGGTTCTTCAGTATTAAAGCAACTAACAGATCCAGTATGGCAAGTAGGGCCATCAGGATTGACTTGTAATAAAATCGTATCTTGGTCACAATCTAATTGTATCTCGATAACATGCTGGATATGATTGGACGATTCGCCTTTTTTCCATAGACGATCTTTACTTCTTGAATAAAACCAACAGACTTTATCTTGAATGGTTAAGTTATAAGCTTCTTCATTCATATAACCTAACATTAATACTTGTCCAGTTTGGTAATGTTGTAGGATGGCTGGTACAAGACCTTTAGAAAAATCAGGTGCTAATTCACTCATCGTACATTCACTCCTTCATTAGATAAATGTGTTTTGACTGCTTGTATCGTTGTTTCTTTATCGTGAAAAATACTTGCAGCGAGACCTGCAGATACATCCGTTTGTTTAAATAAATCAACAAAATGCTGACTATTACCGCCACCACCTGATGCAATAACAGGTAAAGAAACCCGTTGATTAATTTCAGTTAATAAACGATGATCAAATCCTTGTTTAACGCCATCGTAATCCATACTAGTAATTAATAATTCACCAGCGCCGAGATTTTCAACTTCTTGAACCCAATCTAACACACGTTTATCTGTACGCTGTTTACCACCATGAGTATAGCAATACCAATCTTGATGTTCTTCTTCCCATTTAGCATCAACTGCGATACAGATACATTGTTTTCCGAACTTATCACTCGCTTCACGAATAAATGTTGGATTACGCAAAGCACTTGAGTTTAATGAAATTTTATCAGCACCATGATTAAGTAATACCGAAATATCTTCAAGTGTACTAATACCACCACCAATAGTAAGTGGTATGAATAATTTTGAAGCTGTTTCTGATATGATATCTAACATCATTTGATGTCCATTTTCTGTCTTAGAAATATCTAAGAACACAAGCTCATCTGCCGCTTCTTGATTATAATATTCAGCTAATTCAACTGGATGTCCAATATCTCTCAAACCTTTAAATTTTATGCCTTTAACGACACGTCCATCTTTAACATCTAAGCATGGGATGATTCTTTTTTTGATCATTCAATACCCTCCCAAAATGCATCCGTATTTGCTGCTTTTCCAACAATTGCAGCGTGCACATTTAATGCATCCAGTTGATCTATGTCATCTTTATTTCTTATACCACCAGATGCAATGACAGGAATAGATGTAGATTGTACTAATTTACCTGTTAATTCAAAGTTTGGTCCAGACATTTTTCCGTCTTTTGAAATATCTGTATAGATAATTCCGCCGAGAGGGAATGTGTTGATTTTTTCAATAAAATCAAATAGGTCTATACCGGCATCATCGAGCCAACCGTTTAGTTTGATTTTTTCAACATACGCATCGACAGATAAATATATTTTGTTAGGGAACTTATTAGTCACTTCTTTTAACCAGTCTAAGTCTTGTATGCCTTTAGTGCCGACGATAATGTACTCAACGCCTTTATTTAAATATGATTCAATTGTTTCAACACTTCGAATACCGCCACCAACTTCAATTGGTAAATGAGTTAAACTGACGAGTTGTTCTATGTAATCTGCTTCTGTTGGTTGTTGATTTTTAGCGCCGATTAAATCGATAACATGAATTCTAGAAACTTGTTTAAATTTTGAATAGAAAGCAATTGCTTCTTCAGCAGTTCTAGGCATAGATTCTTTAGAATCATATTTACCTTCAGTTAATCTCACGCTTGTGGAGTCTATTAAATCTATTGCTGGCCAAATTTCAATCATTTAAAAAACCTTCTTTCAATGCTTGGTCTAGTATTTTGAGTCCATAATCACCACTTTTTTCTGGGTGGAATTGTATACCGATAATATTTTCTTGTTGCACGATAGCAGTAATTGGTTGTCCATAATCTGCTGTAGCAACTATAGGTAAATCAGTAGAGACATGATAAGAATGTATAAAGTAAACATCACCATCAAGAAGTGGATGTTCACTTTGTAAATTGTTCCATCCTAAATGAGGAACAGGGTAGGGACTCTCTATAGGTATAACGTTCCCTTGCAATAAATTTAATCCTTTTGTTGAACCTTCTGCACTGTATTCAAATAACACTTGCATACCTAAACAAATCCCAATGATTTTATGCGTATCTTTAATATCTTTAATCACTTTGTCTAGACCACTTGATGTTAATTGTGTCATAGCATCTTTGAAGTGCCCGACACCAGGAAGAATGACATGTGTACTATTTTTTATAGTTTCTTCATCTGAAGTTAATATGGCATCATATCCTAAATGTAAGAGGGCACGTTCAATATTTTTAATATTGCCAAGTCCGTAATCAATGATTGCAATCATTATTCAATCACACCCTTAGAAGAAGGAATACCTGCATAATCATCTTGTGTTAATGCGATTTTTAGACTTCTAGCAAATGCTTTAAAAATCGCTTCGATTTCATGGTGCGTATTGCCACCTCTAATTAAATCAATATGTGTTGTTAATCTTGCATTAATCACAAGTGCTCTAAAGAATTCCTCAACAAGTTCTGAATCAAATGTGCCAACTTTTTCACGAGAAAATGTCGCATTAAATGATAAATATGGTCTGCCACTAATATCTGTTACAACTCGTGCTAAAGTTTCGTCCATTGGTATATAGAATGAACCATATCTTGTAAATGATTTTTTATCTTTAACGACTTCAAGCAGTAATTGACCTATTACAATGCCAATATCTTCAACAGTATGATGATCATCTACATGTGTATCTCCATCTACTTCTATATTTAAGGCAATACCGCTATGAAAACTAAACAACGTCAACATATGGTCTAAAAAACCAACACCTGTATTAATGTGTGAATCTTCTCCATCTAATCGTAGTTGAATTTTGATATCTGTTTCTTTAGTTGATCTTTCTTTTTGATAAGTCATATTTTTGTCTCCATTCTTTAACGATTTTTTCAAGTTCATTTAATTCAGATTCTGTAGCAATAGAGTATCTAACAGTTTGTTGCATGTTTGGTTCATCATAAAATCTTGGTAAATAGCCATGGTCATAAATATACTGACCTAATGATTCTGCTAAATCTCCATAAGTTAATACGAAATTTGTTTTTGAAGGTATGACATGGATAACATCGCTCACATGTTGTTCAAAAATATTTCTTAATTGAATACTCAATTGTCTTTGTTGTGTTAATAATGAATGTACAAGTTCTTTGTTACTGAAAATTTCAGTCGCAATATTTAAAGTTAATGTGTTTAATGGATACGGATGTGCGATACGATTTAAAGTTTGAATGGTCTTCTCAGTTGAAATGACGATGCCGACTCTTAAACCAGCTATTGCAAATGCCTTACTTAACGTACGCATTTGAATGATATGGTCTTGTAATTCAATATCGTATGCATCTCCAAAATCTAAATAAGCTTCATCAATAATAAAATAACCACCAATTGCCTTCATTTCATTCGCAATTTCTTCTAAAAATGATTTAGGATATTGAATGCCTGAAGGATTATGAGGCACACTCATAATGAAAAATGCTGGCTTTAATTTTTGGATTGATTGCTTAATTTTATCTAACGAAAAAGTATAGTCATCTTCTGCATCTACATAATGAATAGGGCGATTAATCTGATGTGCATATGCTGTATACATGAAGAAATCTGGATTAAGTGTTAAGACTGGTCCATCAGGTAACGCAATCATGCATTTTTGAATCCACTCATCTGAACCATTCGCTGCAGAAACTTGGTTAGGTGATAATTGATAGTAGTCTGCATAAGACTTGATAAAGGCATCATATTCCTCATCAGGATAAAAATTAAAATTTGAATTGGCGATAATATTTTTTAAAGTTGCATCATCTAATGCAGGAATAGGGCTTTCATTCTTGTTTATTCTAATCATGTTTCACGACTCCTCGTTGTTTGTTAATCTCACTTCTAAAGATTGTTTATGTTGATATAAACCTTCTTGTTCAGCTAAAGCTATAGCACTAGGTGCAATACTTTGATAAGTGTGTTCATCTAAATGAATGACAGAATGACTCGTTAAGAAATCATTGACTGTTAAGCCATTCGAGAATCTTGCTGTTTTATCAGTCGGTAATACATGACTTGGTCCAGCAGCATAGTCACCAATTGCTTCTGGTGAATATTGACCTAAGAACATTGCTCCGACGTATTTAATTTTACCAATATATTTGCTTGGATCAGTCATTTGAATGGATAAATGTTCTGGCGCAATATAATTAATGACTTCTATCGTTTCATGAATATCACGCGTTAAAATTGGATAATGATAATTTTTGATACTTTGTTCGATAATCTGTTTTCTTGGTGCTTGATCTATAGCTTGTTGTAGTTTCTGTTGAACTTTTGTTAAGAATGAAGAATCTGTTGAAACTAGAAATGTTCTAGCCTGTTCATCATGTTCTGCTTGCGCTAATATATCTTGAATGATGTAATCTACATTTGAATTTTCATCAGCAATAAGTGCAATTTCACTTGGTCCAGCTATTTGATCAATACCAACTACACCGTATAATAACTGTTTACTTAATGAAACAAATTGGTTACCAGGTCCAACAATTTTATCTACTTTCGGAATTGTTTCCGTACCGAAAGCTAATGCAGCGATACTTTGAGCGCCACCAACTTGGAATACACGATCAACACCCGTAATATGGCATGCAGCTAGTATTGCCGGGTCGATACCATCTTTTTGAGGTGGGGTAACAACAATAATTTCTTGAACATTTGCTACTTTAGCAAGTGTAGCTGTCATCAGAACTGTTGATGGGTAACTTGCTTTTCCACCTGGTACATAGATACCGACTTTTTCAATAGGGTGATAAAGTTGGTAAGTTTGACCTGTAGTTACATTTTCATGTTTAATTTTTTGTTGGAAATTTTTAATTTGTTCAAAGCTTGTTTCAAGTGCTGACCTTAAAGTATCTGATATAAGGTTGATGCTGTTTTTTATATCATAATGTGGGACTTCAAGTTGCTCTAAATCAACATTGTCAAATTTCTTGTTATAACGAAATAAAGCTTGATCTTGCTGTTCTTTAACATCCTGGATAATTTTTTTAACATCTTCAGTATTACTTTCGTCTGTTAATCTATCTTGTTCAAATTTATTTATGAATTCCGTTTTAGATAGCATTCATCGACACCCCGATTTCTTCTATAAATGATTCAATCATATTTGATTTACTAAAAAATGCATGTTTATTTGTAATCAATTTAGCATTGATGTCACCAATAGATTCTTTTTCAACAAGTCCATTAGATTTTAATGTCGTACCTGTTTGGACGATATCAACGATAGCATCAACCATATTCACTACTGCTGCTAATTCTACAGATCCTGATAATGGAATAATTGAGACATCTTGACCTTTATTTTTAAAGTATGCTTTCGTCGTTTTAACATAAGTCGTCGCAATTTTTTTGTATTCTGTTACTTCAGGTTTACTTGCAACAGCAAAGTGACAATAACCAAAAGGTAAATCAACTAAGTTGTTTACATTGAGTTTATCTTTTTCATCAAGTATATCACTGCCTGTAATACCAATATCAGCAATGCCTTCTTCAACATAAGTTGATACATCATTTCCTTTAACAAGAATAAATCTAACGTTCGCAACTTCAATTTGAAGTTTACGTTCTCTATTATTTAATGCGTCTGCCCATTTTGGGTTGCCATTTTCATCAATGAATTTTATGAAATCTTTTAATAAACGTCCTTTACTTAATGCAACTGTTAACATAATGACCTCCTATGATAGTTGAATACCAAATCCAAAACCTTCTAAAGTACCATTATAATGTCCGCCTGAAGCGATTGGATTTCGATTGTTATTTTCATAAAGCTGAATGAAGCTCCCAACATAATATGATTTTGGGGGCATTGTTGTTATATCTAAATGTATATGGTTAATACCTGATGCTTCTAATGTCGCTTTCCAATATTGTAAAGATTTATAAGTTGGATGGTCAGTATCAGCAAAAGTTGTTAAAAAGTCTAATTGTTGATGAGTAGGTGTTTTAAGTAATTGTACGAGTGAATGATTTTGTGAAAGTAGTTTAGAAATTTTTGAAATATTTCTTTCACTAATAGCCGTAAATAATTCTTCGTTTTGTTCTTCTTTAGAAAGTAAAAGATCAAATAATTGATAATGTCCAATAACAGCAAAATCAACATTTAAATCAAGTTCATTTTGGATAAAGTCATGTATATATTCATAACATTGCAACATGTCATTCCTTTTAGGATTAAAGATTTCAACACCTAAATTTGTATATATATGTTCATTAATTGCGATAGGGCCAGCATATGTTACGGAACGTGCATCAAGGTTATATTCACGACTATAATGTTGGATTTGATCCGTCCAATCATTTCTTAAACTATAAAATGCATCGCCATTTTTCCAAATGCTTCTAGTATCTAAACTATTCAAATCATCTTGTGTTAATTGTTTCCAATGAAGTTTTTCTATAAAACTCATATCAATCACTTCGAAATCTCGAGCACTAAAATATTTTAGAAATTTAAGTTCTTTTTCTTTCTTTTGAATAACGTCATCTCTGTATTTTACATAATCCATATTATAAACCTCGCTTTTACTCTCTACCAAGTTAAAGTATTTATTTAATTATAAATGATACTATAACATGCATAACGAAACATATCAATTGAAAGTTCTGAATATTTAAAATATCAAAAAAATATATAAATAATAAACCCATAGACATTTGAATTGATCAAAGTCTATGGGTTTAAATTATATTATAGCGATGCGATTTTAATTTTTATTAATTACTTAAATTACGCTTCAACTTTTGTAGGTGTTCTATGAATAAGTAATAGAATAAACACGATAAATACAAATGCAGCAATCATCGTAAAGAATATTGTGCCGTTTGATAATTGTATAATCGTTCCTCCAAGCATTGGACCAATGATACTACCGACACTAAATGACATGGCTATCATTAAATTACCAGCTGGTAGATTATGCTTTGGTGTTAAATCTGTCATAAAGCTTACACCTAATCCATAAAATGATCCTGTGAATAATCCGGCAATTAAGAATAATCCCATCATAATAAATGTACTCGTTGGTAAAAAGTCACCTAACATAAACACGATGCTGCCGATTAATGTTAATCCAGTTAATACTTTCTTCCTACCATGAATGTCACTAAACATGCCTAATGGAACTTGGAAAAGAATAGCACCGAGACTAAATGCAGGTAAGATTAATGTAATACTTGTGACATCAAGTCCATTTCTTAAACCATAAACAGGGAAGTTACTATGTAATCCTGCTTCAAATAATCCATATAATAGTGGAAACATAAACGCTATCCATGATGTTCTTATAACATCTCCAAAATTTTTTAACGTATTTAATATACTGACTGGTCTAACATTAGATGAAGGGAATTCATTGTGTATTAAAAGGACTAATGAAATTGTTATTAATGAAAGTATTGCTGAAAGGATAAATGGTAAAGCTTCCGAAACATCTACAAGTTTAGCTAAAAGGGGCCCTAACATAAAACCTGCTGAGAAACTGAAACCATAAACAGAAATCGTTCTTCCTAATTTTTCTTTAGGTGTAATATGTGTTAACCAAGTTTGCGTGCTAAAGTGCAACATATTATCACCAATTCCAATTAATAGTCTTAAAATAAACCAAATAGATAATGTCTTTAAAGTTGGAAATAACAATAAAGATAAGGCAACTATGGCTCCACCAACTAATATCATATATTTAAACCCAGACTTTCTAACAAGCCCTTCGATAAAGAATGATGACAAGAATACACCTATATATAATGAAGTTGCATGCAAACCATTCAATGAACTTGAAATACCATTACGTTCAAAGATGACCGATATAAGTGGTAAGAGCATTCCTTGTGAAAAACCAGAGACAGCTACAATAATTGAAAGTATAATAAATAATTTTTTGAATGAAGAATTTTTCATTTGTATGCCTCCTTCTAAATTTTACATCTTTAGTATTTTATCACAGAGGTAAATGACTTGATATATTTAAGTTACTTTTTAATTTTTAATTTAAAAAGTATGATAAAATAATATAAAATTAGATAACCTGAGGAGTATTGAATAATGTATAAATATGAAGACGATAGTTTGATGTTACACACGGATTTATATCAAATCAATATGGGTGAAACTTATTGGAATGATGGTATTCATGAGCGTACTGCTATTTTTGATTTGTATTTTAGAAGCATGCCATTTAATAGCGGCTATGCTATTTTTAGTGGATTAGAAAGAATTGTGCAATTTATTGAGCATTTTAAATTTACAGAGTCAGATATTGAATATTTAAGAGAAGTTGGATATCAAGATGATTATTTAGATTATTTAAAGTCATTGCGATTTACAGGGAATATTAGAGCAATGAAAGAAGGGGAACTTTGTTTCAATAATGAACCACTCATTAGAGTAGAAGCGCCACTTATACAAGCACAGCTCATTGAAACAGCACTTTTAAATATCGTGAATTTCCAAACGTTAATTGCGACTAAAGCAAGTAGAATTAAACAAGTTGTTCGTGATGAAATAGTAATGGAATTTGGTACTAGAAGAGCGCAAGAAATGGATGCTGCGATTTGGGGTGCTAGAGCAGCAATGATTGGTGGATTTGATTCTACAAGTAATGTCAGAGCTGGTAAATTATTTGGTATTCCGATTTCAGGAACACATGCGCATTCAATGGTTCAAACATACGATGATGAATATACAGCGTTTAAAAAATATGCTGAAAGACATAAAAATTGTGTGTTTCTAGTAGATACTTTCCATACTTTAAAATCAGGTGTGCCAAATGCGATTAAAGTAGCGAAAGAATTAGGAGATAAAATTAATTTTATCGGTATTCGACTAGACTCTGGAGATATCGCTTATTTATCTAAAGAAGCAAGAAGAATGTTAGATGAAGCTGGCTTTACAGAAGCAAAAATCTTCGCTTCAAATGATTTAGATGAACAAACGATTACAAGTTTAAAAGCACAAGGTGCAAAAGTAACGGCATGGGGTGTTGGTACAAAACTGATTACAGCATATGATCAACCAGCATTAGGTGCTGTATATAAACTAGTAGCAATCGAAGAAGAGAATGGCGAATTATCAGATCGCATCAAAATTTCTAACAATGCTGAAAAAGTTACAACACCAGGTAAGAAAAATGTTTATAGAATTATCAATACTAAAACGAATAAATCTGAAGGCGATTATATTACTTTAGAAGATGAAGAGCCGAATAAAGAAGAACGACTAAAAATGTTCCATCCAGTTCATACTTATAAAATGAAATATATCAAACATTTTAAAGCTGTCGATTTACATCATGACATTTTTAAAGATGGTAAACGTGTATACACACTTCCAGAAATTAAAGAAATTAGGGAATTTGCTTTTAATAATTTAGATATACTATGGGAAGAAAATAAACGTTACTTAAATCCTGAAGAATATCCAGTAGATTTGAGTAAAGCATGTTGGGATAATAAAAATAAAAAGATATTCGATGTAGCTGAAAGAGTAGCAGAAGCGATAAAGGATGTGGAAGAGTCATGAGAGATTTACAATCAATCATTGTCAAAGAAATGAATGTTAAAAAATCAATTGATCCCAAAAAGGAATATGAAGAAATTAAGCAGTTTTTAAAATCTTACGTTAAAGCACATAGCTTTGTTAAATCTTTAGTGTTAGGTATTTCTGGCGGGCAAGATTCAACATTATTAGGTAAAATCGCGCAATTAACAGTAGATGAATTAAATGCTGAAGAAAATCATCAATATGAATTTATCGCTGTAAGATTACCATATGGCGAACAATTTGATGAACAAGATACACAAGATGCATTAGACTTTATCAATCCAAGTAAACGTGTGACAGTCAATATTAAACCGGCAGTGGACGCGAGTATTCAATCGTTGAAAGAAGCGGGTGTAGAATTAACTGATTTCCAAAAAGGAAATGAAAAAGCGAGAGAACGTATGAAAGTTCAATATTCAATTGCTTCTGCTAATAGCGGACTTGTACTTGGTACGGATCATTCTGCTGAAAATATTACAGGCTTCTATACGAAATTTGGAGATGGTGCTTGTGATGTTGCACCGTTATTCGGACTTAATAAACGCCAAGGTAAAGCAATTTTAAAATATTTAGGTGGTCCAGATCATTTAATCAATAAAGTACCAACAGCTGATCTAGAAGAAGATAAACCGGCTTTACCAGATGAAGAAGCGTTAGGCGTGACATATGATGCAATTGATGACTTCTTAGAAGGTAAAAAAATCAGTGAAAAAGATCAAGAAATTATTCAAAATCACTATGTAAGAAATGCGCATAAAAGAGAAATGCCTTATAACCGTTATACATGGCCAAAATAATTCGTGACTTTCATAAGTTTGCTTGATAAAATGATTCCAGTATTTTGATTTATGGAGGGTTTAAATGTCAGCTATATTAGATAATCCATGGTTAATGGTGCTATCTATATTTGTCATTAATATAGTATATGTATCCTGTTTAACAATGAGAACAATTTTAACATTAAAAGGATATCGATATGTGGCCGCTGCTGTTAGTGTACTTGAAGTAGTTGTTTATGTTATCGGGTTAGGTTTAGTAATTAATAGTCTTGACCAAATTCAGAATATATTAGCTTATGCGCTTGGATTTGCTGCAGGCATCATTGTCGGCATGAAGATAGAAGAGAAAATTGCATTAGGATATATTGTTGTAAATGTTACAACAGCTGAATATGAAACAGATTTACCAAGAACGTTACGAGATTTAGGTTACGGTGTTACACATTACGTTGCTAAAGGACGAGATGGTGATCGCTTAGTAATGCAAATTTTAACACCACGTAGATTCGAATTAAAATTAATGGATACAATTAAACAATTGGATTCTAAAGCCTTTGTAATCGCTTATGAACCTAAGAATATACACGGTGGATTCTGGGTTAAAGGTGTACGAAGCAAAAAATTAAAGGCGTATGATACGGATGAAGTTTAGAGTAGAAGACAACGAAACGATTGAAATGTGTCTAAAAAGAATGAAAGCTCAAGGTTATACACCTGTAAAAAGATTTGAAAAACCTGTATTTATTGAGAAAGAAAATGGTGACATTGAAGTTCTCAAACAAGAAATACAATTCGTAGGTAAGAAAATCAAAGAATGATTATAAATCTGGGACATGAGAATGTGGCCCAGATTTTTTTCTACTTTTAGTTTATTCTCCTACTGTTACAATATATAATGAAAGATATTAGGAATAAAATTATAAATCACGAACAATTTTGTATTTTTTATAAACAATGTACGTGTTCGAAGAAGTCTGTTATACTATAAATGACTAAAATATGTTAGGAGAATTTATCAATGATTGAACGTTATTCAAGAGAAGAAATGGCTAATATTTGGACAGAACAAAATCGTTTTGAAGCTTGGTTAGAAGTTGAAATACTAGCTTGTGAAGCATGGAGTAAATTAGGACACATTCCTGCAGAAGATGTAAAGCTTATAAGACAAAATGCTAAGGTCGACGTTGATAGAGCTAAAGAAATTGAACAAGAAACTCGTCACGATGTTGTGGCATTCACAAGACAAGTTTCTGAAACTTTAGGTGAAGAACGTAAATGGGTACATTACGGTTTAACTTCAACAGATGTTGTTGACACAGCTTTAAGTTATGTCATTAAACAAGCAAATGAAATCATTGAAAAAGACTTAGAAAGATTTTTAGAAGTATTAAAAAATAAAGCAATTGAACATAAAACGACTTTAATGATGGGTAGAACACATGGTGTACATGCTGAACCAACAACATTTGGTATTAAAATGGCACTATGGTATACAGAAATGAAACGTAACTTAGAAAGATTTAAACGAGTTCGTGAAGAAATTGAAGTTGGAAAAATGAGTGGTGCAGTTGGTACATTTGCAAACATTCCACCAGAAATTGAAGAGTATGTATGTACTGAATTAGGTTTAGGTTGTGCGCCAGTTTCTACGCAAACACTTCAACGTGATCGTCATGCGTATTACATTGCGACATTAGGATTAATCGCAACATCTATTGAAAAATTTGCAGTAGAAGTTCGTGGTTTACAAAAAACTGAAACTCGTGAAGTTGAAGAAGCTTTTGCTAAAGGTCAAAAAGGTTCTTCAGCAATGCCTCATAAACGTAATCCAATTGGTTCAGAAAATGTGACAGGTTTAGCACGTGTGATTAGAGGATATATTACGACTGCTTATGAAAATGTACCATTATGGCATGAAAGAGATATTTCACATTCATCTGCTGAAAGAATTATGTTACCAGACGTAACAATCGCATTGGATTATGCATTAAACAGATTTACTAATATCATCGATCGTTTAACAGTATATCCAGAAAACATGAAGCGTAATATCGATAAAACATTTGGTTTAATTTATTCACAACGTGTTATGTTAACGTTAATTAATAAAGGTATGGTAAGAGAAGAAGCATATGATATCGTTCAACCAAAAGCAATGGAATCATGGGAAACTCAAACACCATTTAGAACATTAGTAGAACAAGATGAAAAAATTACAAACTTGTTAAGTGCTGATGAATTAGATGAATGCTTCAATGAGAAACACCATTTAAATCAAGTCGATACAATATTCAGAAGAGCAGGTATAGAATAAGACACGTTTTACTGTACTTTAATAGGTTAGTGCGTTAAAATGCAATTAATGAACTTATATTAAACAGGGGTTGATTTTTTGCAAATTGAAAAATTAAGAGGAAAAGCATTAGATGAACTATTTGATGCAGTTCTTACACTAGAAACTCGAGAAGAATGTTATCAATTTTTTGATGATTTATGTACAGTAAATGAATTACAGTCATTGTCACAAAGATTACAAGTGGCTAAAATGATTAAACAAGGATACACTTATGCTCATATAGAAAAAGAATCAGGTGCTTCAACTGCAACAATTTCAAGAGTTAAACGCTCATTGCAATGGGGTAATGATGCATATACGATGATTCTTGAAAGAATGAATATTGACTTCGAAAAATAATCATAAATATGTATGAGGGGGAGCGAGACAGAAATTTAATTTGTGAAAAAGATTTCGTAGTCTCGCCCCGGCAAAGATGGCTAGAGTTGAAAAAGCTTGAAACAAGCGCATTTCAATTCAGTCATCTACTGCCAAATGACTAAGAGAGACTGAGACATTTTATTATGTCTCAGTCTCTTAATTGGTTAAAATCGTATAATAATAGTAAATTTTATGAAATAAGGAGCTTTACGCATGAAGAAATTATTTTTAATAATTGGCATATCTACTATAGTATTAAGCGCATGTAGTGATGATCAGAATACAGATAAGCAATCAACTAAAGAAGAACATACTCAAAAAGATAAAAAAGAGACTGCACAAAAATCTAAAAAGCAAGAACAAAAGAAACATAAAGTGACAAAGAAAGATGGCATCACTTATGTTGATGGACATGTTTTTGTAAACAAAAAAGTAGGCTTACCACATGATTATGCCCCAGGTGAAAATAGTACTGCAAGAAATCAATTAAATAAATTGATTCAAGATGGAACGAATGAAGGTTTAGACTTAGTATTTAGAAGCGGCTATCGTTCTTATGAAAATCAAAAACAACTATATAATGATTATGTAGCAAGAGATGGTGAAGAAGCGGCCAACCAATATAGTGCTAAACCAGGACAATCAGAACATCAGACAGGATTAGCATTTGATGTAGGTTCAAACTCAGCCACTGATGATTTTAGAAAGTCATTCGGTAATACAAACGAAGGAAAATGGATTAAAACACACGCACATCAATACGGATTTATCATTAGATATCCATTAGGCAAAGAAAAAATAACAGGATACCAATATGAACCATGGCATTTAAGATATGTCGGTAAAGAATTAGCAGAAAAAATTTATAAGCAAGACACAACATTAGAAGAATACTTTGATTACGGTAAATAGAAGTTATAAATGAGATTATATAGTCATGAGATCGTCCGAGTTATGGCTTAAATGCTGAATAAAGCCAAGAAATCGCTCAAGTCGTGGCTTAAGTCCTGAGTAAAGCCAAGAGATAGCCAAAGTCATGGCTTAAGTGGTGAATAAAGCCAAGAGATAGCCAAAGTCATGGCTTAATGTGTGAATAAAGCCAAGAGATAGCCAAAGTCGTGGCTTAATGAGTGAGTAAAGCCAAGAGATAGCTGAAGTCTTGGCTTAAGTGGTGAATAAAGCCAAGAGATAGCCAAAGTCATGGCTTAAGTCCTGAGTAAAGCCAAGAGATACCCAACTCACACCTCGCAACTTCACAAATATATATCTTCATCTTAACCGTATCTTAATCAATGTAAGAAGCGAAATTTTTCGCTTCTTTTTTTATGATAATTGTCCTATTTCATTTCGGAATTTAAACTTAAAAATGCTATAATTAATCTTATGATAATTAAAGGAGTTTAAGTATGTACGATATAAATTTGTGGAGTCACGTATTTAAATTAGATCCAGCGAAATCTATATCAGATGAGGACTTAATGAAAATATGTGAATCTGGTACGGATGCTATTATAATTGGCGGTACTGATGATGTTACGGAAGATAATGTACTAAATTTAATGAGTAGAATTAGACGTTATCCTCTACCTTGTGCACTTGAAATTTCTAATATTGAAAGTGTTGTGCCTGGCTTTGATTTTTATTTTGTACCAAGTGTTTTAAATAGTAATAATGTTGATTTCCATAATGGTCTGCTTCAAAAAGCTGTTAAGGAATATGGCTATATGATGGATTTTGATGAAATTTTCTTAGAAGGCTATGTTGTCATGAATGAAGACAGTAAAGTAGCGCAATTGACAGGCGCGAATACAGATTTAGATGAAGAAGATTTAATCAGTTATGCAAGAATGGTAGATAAACTTTATCATTTACCTATTTTTTATTTAGAATACAGTGGTAAGTATGGAAAAGTGGAAGAGGTTAAAGCTGTTAAAGAACATTTAGAAAACGCCCGACTTATTTATGGTGGCGGTATAGATAATTTAGAAAAAGCGAAAGAAATGGCAGAATATGCTGACATAATTGTAGTCGGTAATGCCATTTATGAAGATTTGAAAAAAGCTTTACAAACAGTAAAAGTAAAACAATAAAGGAAGGTTTTTATGAACGCATTGTTAGATAGAATGAATGACGAACAGAAACAAGCAGTCAAAACAACTCAAGGGCCATTACTGATTATGGCAGGTGCAGGTAGTGGTAAAACGAGAGTATTAACGCACAGAATTGCGTATTTATTAGATGAGAAAGATGTTTCTCCTTATAATGTTTTGGCAATTACATTTACTAATAAAGCAGCTAAAGAGATGAAAGAAAGAATTAGCCATTTAGTTGGTCCTGAAGCTGAAAGTATTTGGATATCTACATTCCACTCAATGTGTGTAAGAATCTTAAGAAGAGACATTGACCGTATTGGAATTGAAAGAAACTTTACAATTATAGATCCGACTGACCAAAAATCAGTGATTAAAGAAATATTGAAAAAGCAAAATATAGATAGTAAAAAATATGACCCAAGAACATTTATTGGTGCGATTTCTAATTTAAAAAATGAATTAAAAACAGCAGAAGATGCTGAAAAAGAAGCAAGTGATTTTCATGCCAATATGGTTGCTAGTGTATACAAAGGCTACCAAGAAAAATTACTTAGAAATCATGCATTAGACTTTGATGATTTAATCATGATGACAATTCAATTATTTAATAGAGTGCCTGAAGTATTGGAATATTACCAAAATAAATTCCAATATATTCATGTTGACGAATATCAAGATACTAACAAAGCACAATATACACTCGTTAATTTATTAGCAAGTAAATTTGAAAATATATGTGTCGTAGGAGACTCTGACCAATCTATTTATGGTTGGAGAGGTGCAGATATTAAAAATATTTTGTCATTTGAAGAAGATTATCCGAATGCACAAACAATCTTCTTGGAGCGTAACTATAGATCAACTAAGACGATTTTAACTGCAGCAAATGAAGTGATTCGTAATAATGCTGAACGTAAACCTAAAGCATTATGGACGGATAATAACTCAGGCGAAAAGATAAAATATTATGAAGCAACAACTGAAAGAGATGAAGCAGAATATGTTATTCGTCAAATATTAAAGAAAAAACAAGAAGGCTATAAAAACCAAGATATAGCCGTGTTATATCGAACAAATGCGCAATCACGTGTACTTGAAGAAACGTTCTTAAAATCTAATATTCCTTATACAATGGTTGGCGGAACAAAGTTCTATGACAGAAAAGAAATTAAAGATATTTTGAGTTATTTAAGATTAATTTCAAATAGCAATGATGATATTAGTTTTGAAAGAATCATTAACGTACCTAAAAGAGGTATTGGACCGACATCAGTTCAAAAAATTGCTCAATATGCAGCGATGAATCAATTAAGTTACTTTGATGCTTTAGGAGAAGTTGATTTTATCGGTTTATCTAAAAAAGTTACTGAAGAAGGCGCAGCATTTTATGAGATGATGAACAACTTTATGCAACAACAAGAGTTCTTATCAGTAACTGAAATTGTAGAACAAATACTAGAAAAATCTGGTTATAGACGTATGTTAGAGAACGAACAAACGATTGAATCACAAAGTAGACTTGAGAATATTGATGAGTTCTTATCAGTACCAAGAGACTATGAGAAAAACACACCAGTTGAAGAGCAATCATTGATGAACTTCTTAACAGATTTATCACTCGTTGCAGATGTTGATGATGCAGATTTAGAAGCCGGTGTAACATTGATGACAATGCACTCAGCGAAAGGTCTAGAGTTCAAAGTTGTATTTATCATTGGTATGGAGGAAAGTATTTTTCCACACTTTAGAAGTCTTCAATCAGGTGAAGAACATGAAATGGAAGAAGAACGCCGAATTGCATATGTGGCTATTACGAGAGCCGAAGAAGAGTTACACTTATCTCATGCGACAACTCGTACATTGTTTGGTAGATCTCAAGCGAACTTAAAATCAAGATTTTTAAAAGAAATTCCAGAAGATTTACTGGATGGCGTGAAACCAAAAACATCATTCAAGCAAAAACAAACATCAACACCTAAACGTAGTTTTGCAGGGCGTATGAATACGAAGCAGAAACCAGAAACATCATGGAATGTTGGGGATAAAGTAACTCATAAATCATGGGGTGAAGGAATGGTAAGTGCCGTAAATGATAAAAATGGTTCTGTTGAATTAGATATCATTTTCAAAAAAGAAGGGCCAAAACGTCTATTAGCACAATTTGCACCTATTGAGAAGAAAGGGGAGTAAACTATGGAAGATTTAAAATCAAGAGTTAAAGAACTTCATCAATTGTTACATCGTTATAACCATGAATATCATGTGTTAGATAATCCAACTGTTCCTGACAGTGAATATGATCAATTATTGCATGAGTTAATTTCTATAGAAGAAAAGCACCCTGAACTAAAAACGGACGATTCACCAACAGTTAGAGTTGGTGGACCACCGTTATCTCAATTTGAAAAAATTAATCATGACACACCTATGTTGTCATTAGGTAATGCTTTTAATGAAGAAGATTTAAGAAGATTTGATCAAAGAGTGAGAGAAAAAGTAGACAATGTTCGCTACACTTGTGAATTAAAAATTGATGGCTTAGCGGTATCGTTAAAGTATGTAAACGGACGATTTGTCCAAGGATTAACGCGTGGAGACGGTACAACTGGTGAGAATATCACTGAAAATTTAAAAACGATACATGCCATTCCATTAACAATTAAAGAACCTCTTTCTATTGAAGTTCGTGGTGAAGCATACATGCCTAGAAAATCTTTTGTTTCTTTGAATGAACAAAAAGAACAAAACGGTGAACAACTATTTGCAAACCCTAGAAATGCCGCTGCTGGTTCATTAAGACAGCTTGATTCAAAATTAACTGCTAAAAGAAAGCTCGATATTTTCTTATATAGTGTTAATGACTTAACTGAAATAGAAGCGGATAGTCAATCAGAGGCATTAAATAATTTAGATGAACTTGGCTTTAAAACAAACAAAGAAAGAGAAACTTTTGATGATATAGAAGGTGTATTATCTTTTATCAGTAAGTGGACTGAACAACGCAATAATTTATCATATGATATAGATGGTATTGTCATTAAAGTTGACGATTTAAGTCAGCAAGAAGAACTTGGATTTACTCAGAAATCACCAAGATGGGCAATTGCGTATAAGTTCCCAGCTGAAGAAGTATTAACTACATTAACAGATATTGAATTAAGTATAGGTAGAACGGGTGTTGTGACACCAACTGCGATATTAGAGCCTGTTAAAGTGGCAGGAACAACTGTTTCTCGTGCATCATTACATAACGAAGACTTAATCCATGAAAAAGATATCCGTATAGGAGATAAAGTTGTCATCAAAAAAGCAGGTGACATTATCCCTGAAGTCGTTAAAAGTATTGCTGAAGAAAGAAGCGAAGATAGTGAAGTTTATCATATGCCAACACACTGTCCTAGTTGTGAGCATGAATTGGTTAGAATAGAAGGCGAAGTTGCATTAAGATGTATTAACCCTAAATGTTCTGCTCAATTAGTAGAAGGTATGATTCATTTCGTATCACGACAAGCAATGAATATTGACGGTTTAGGAGATAAAATCATCGAGCAACTTTATCAAAATGATAAAATTAAAGACGTTGCGGATTTATATTATTTAACTAAAGATGATTTACTACCATTGGAAAGAATGGGCGAGAAGAAAGTTCATAAATTATTAACAGCAATAGAAGCTTCTAAAGAAAAATCACTTGAACATTTATTATTTGGTTTAGGTGTGAGACATTTAGGTACAAAAGCAAGTCGTGTAATAGCTGAAAAATATGAAACAATTGATCGTTTATTCGAAGTAACGATAGAAGATTTAACTGAAATTCCAGATGTGGGGCATAAGATGGCTCAATCACTTGTTACGTATATGGAAAATGATGATATAAAAGTATTAATCGATAAACTTAAACAAAAAAATGTTAACATGACTTATACAGGTATTAAGCAATCTGAAATTGAAGGTCATCCAGATTTTACTGGAAAAACATTCGTCTTAACTGGTAAAATGACAGAGATGACAAGACCTGAAGCAACAAAAGTAATCCAATCATTAGGTGCAAAGGTAACAGGAAGTGTCACTAAAAATACAGATGTTGTTATTGCTGGTGAAGATGCTGGATCCAAACTTGAAAAAGCTGAAAAATTAAATATAGAAGTTTGGTCAGAAGAAGATTGGTTAAACAAATATCGTAATATCAATGAATAGAGGTTAAAGATATGAAAAAAGGATTTCTTATTTTAGCGTCTGTAATATTGCTTACAGCATGTTCATCAGATACTACCCAAAAAGATAATCAAGATAAATCAGATAAAGAAAAAGAGCAAACAAAGCAAATTTCTACAGGTATGCAAATTTCCAGTGATTATTATCGAACTTTACTACCTTTTAAAGTAAGTGCTGCTAGAGGTTTAACACAAGATAATATGATTTCTAGTTATAACAGTGAAGCATTTGAAAGTGGTTTGTTAGATATAAGTAAACAAACATTTTCACCTGATGATTACTTATACAGAGATGGCCAATTCTTAGATAAAGATACTGTGAGGGCATATTTAGCACCTAAATATACAAAAGCAGAAATTAAAGATATGAGTGATGATGAAAAAGAACAAAATAATGCTAGAGAAAACTTAGGTTTGAATCCAACTCATAATGGAGAAACAGATCCTGAAAAAATAGCTGAGAATTCACCTACATATTTATCACATATCATCGAACAAGATTACTTCACAGAAAGTGATGCTAAAAAACAAAAGATTTCTGGTATGACAATTGGTTTAGCCATGAATAGTGAATATGTTTACCAAAAAGAAGAATACGGCGAAACATATACGAAGAAACTTGATAATAAAGAAGTAGAGAAAAAAGGTAAAGAGATGGCTGAAGAAATCCTTTCACGTCTTCGTGTAAGAGATGACCTTAAAAATATTCCAATTAACTTTGGTATATTCATACAGTCTGGAGAAGGTGACATCAAACCAGGTAAATTCGTTTCTTATGCTTCTAGTGAAGGCGGTAAGCGAAACGTTAAAAGTTGGGAAAAAATGAATCAAAAATATGTCACAATCCCATCAAACGATGCAGCAGATTTAGATGAAAATTTAAATTCTAATTTTGAACAGTTCAATCAAGACTTACAAAAATACTTCCCTAACTTTACACAATCAGTAGGAACAGGTAAATTTGATGACGATAAACTGACAGAACTAGAAATAAAAGTACCACTTGATTATTATGGAAAAGCAGAAGTAATTGGTGTGACTCAGTACGTAGCAGACCTATCTCAAAAATACTTTAAAGGTATAGATGATTTAGAAATATCTATCGTAGACGGAGAAGAACCACAAGCACTAATTACAAAGACTAAAGATGATGACGAACCACAAATTCATATTTATAAATAATTAATAAGAGAGTCTGGAACAGAAATGTTCTAGACTCTTTTCGTATTTTCGGAAATATGGGTCTGAACATTGCAAGTGGGGTGCGACAAGCAATGTTCAGGACCTCGTATTTATCAAGACTGACCAAACAAGATAAAAATGAGCTCTGTATTTATCAAGACTGGCCAAACAAGATAAATATGAGCCTTGTATTTATCAAGACTGCCCAAACAAGATAAATATGAGCTCTGTATTTATCAAGACTGCCCAAACAAGATAAATATGAGCTTCGTATTTATCAAGACTAGCGAAACAAGATAAATATGAGCTCTGTATTTATCAAGACTAGCCAAACAAGATAAATATGAGCCTTGTATTTATCAAGACTAGCCAAACAAGATAAATATGAGCTCTGTATTTATCAAGACTAGCCAAACAAGATAAATATGAGCTCTGTATTTATCAAGATTGACCAAACAAGATAAATATGAGCTCTGTATTTATCAAGACAGGCCAAACAAGATAAATATGAGCCTCCTATATTGCAAGACTGTCCAAACAAGCAACATAGACGCTCTCTATATTGCAAGACTGTCCAAACAATCAACATAGAACGCCCATATATTGCAAGACTGTCCAAACAAGCAACATAGATCGCCCATATATTGCAAGACTCCCTAAACAAGCAACATAGCCCCCAATGTTACAGCTATTTTTCCATAAAAAAGACTGGCACATTATATGTACCAGTCTCTTCCATATTAATTTTCTTTTAAGATACGTTTCATACGATCTAAGTTATCAATAACTTCTTTGTCTGGCTTTTTAGTAAATGAACTTACAATAACTGTAACGACGATGTTTGTGAAGAATCCTGGGATAATTTCGTATAATTCGAAAATACCGCCATGACTTTTCATCATAATCCAGAATAGTACGACGATTGAAGACGTAACCATACCTGCGATTGCACCGTTTTTCGTTAAGCCTTTCCAGTATAATGACATTAATACAAGTGGTCCAAATGCTGCACCGAATCCTGCCCAAGCATTACCTACAAGGTTAAGGATAGTGTCGTTTGGAGTCCAAGCAAGTAATATTGCCACAACTGCTACAGCTAATACTGCAAATCTACCTACCATAACAAATTCTTTATCTCTATCTGGTTCATAACCACGTTTTTTAGTTATGATTTTATAGAAGTCTTGTGTTAAAGCACTTGATGTAACGAGTAATTGAGATGAAATTGTACTCATAATAGCTGCTAAAATTGCTGCTAAGAAGAACCCGCCAACTAATGGGTGGAATAACACTTGACTCATTAAGATGAAGATTGTTTCTGGGTTATCAATTGTTTGGCTCGTGTCATGAATGTATGCAATACCAGTTAAACCAACTAAACATGCACCTAATAATGAAACTGCCATCCAACCGATACCGAATCTTCTTGCTGTTGGTAATTGTTTATGTGATTTAATAGACATAAATCTTACAATAATATGTGGTTGTCCAAAATAACCAAGTCCCCATGCAATTAATCCTATGATACTTACAACTGAAGTTCCTTTAAACCAATCTAAGTTTGTTGGTTTAACTTCTGCTACAGTGTGGAAAGTATCTAACCCGTTTAAAGTTAATAATGCCGCGATAGGTACCATAACCATCGCTATTAACATGATCACACCTTGGAAGAAGTCTGTTAGAGAAACAGCTAAATATCCTCCGAAGAATGTATATATTACAACGATACCAGCAGTTAAGATAATACCAAGACGATAATCCATACCAAATGCACTTTCGAATAAAGTACCGCCTGAAACCATACCAACTGAAGTATATAGTGTAAAGAATACTACAATGATAATACCTGAAATAATTTTTAAAGCATGTGTATTATCTGCAACACGTTTCTCAAAGAAATCTGGAATCGTAATAGCATTTCCAGTATGTTCAGTATATACACGTAATTTCGGTGCTACTAATATGTAATTTAACCATGCACCTACTGTTAAACCGATAGCAAGCCAAGTTGCTGATAATCCAATACTGTAAACTTCACCAGGAAGTCCCATAATCATCCAACCACTCATATCGGATGCACCAGCGGATAATGCTGTTACATAAGGACCTATACTACGGCCACCTAACATGTACTCATCTAAATTGCTTGTTGATTGTTTATAAGCATAATAACCAATTGCTAATAGAACAACAAAATAGACTATAATCATGAAATAAGTTTGCCAGCCTGAAGCAACTCCAGTGCTCGCATCAATTTGTCCTAAAATAAACATATTCCCGCTCCTTTATTTAAATATTTTAAAGTTGCACGTTGACCATTATACACAAATGAAATAATAATCAAAGGGTAAAAAGTAAATTATCCGTATATTCAGTTTATCATTTATATAGAATGATGTCACAATTTGTTCATATTTAATATTGCTCTATGCCTTGCGGTGTAAATGTTTACAAAGGATATGCATATGACTTATTTTGCTCATAAAATTACGATGTAAACTTTTTTAAAAATTTTTAGCTTTTTAAAATTTGTTCCATGTCGTCAAACTTTTTAAGGTCATATTCAACAGGTGGTTTCGTCATTAAGCTCACAATAACTGTTACGATTATACTTGAAATAAATCCAGGTATGATTTCGTAAAATTCAAAAATGCCACCATGATCTTTCATGAGTATCCAGAAAATAACGACTAATGAACCAGTCAAAATTCCTGCAATCGCGCCGTATTTAGTTAGACGTTTCCAATATAGTGATAATAAAACTAAAGGACCAAATGCTGCACCAAATCCAGCCCAAGCATTACCAACTAAATTCAAGATTGTATCATTTGGATTCCACGCGATGTACATCGCAACAATTGATACTAGTAAAACAGATAAGCGTCCTACAAGAACGAATTCCTTTTCATGACTTTTATCTTGTAACGTTTTTCTGCGCAATAACATGTAAAAGTCTTGCGTTAATGCACTAGATGTTACAAGAAGCTGTGAAGAAATTGTACTCATAATCGCAGCTAAAATTGCTGCTAAGAAGAACCCTGCAATTAGTGGATGGAATAAAATTTGACTCATCACGATAAAGATTGTTTCTGGGTTTTTAACTTCTATATTAGTGTGTTCAACAAAAGCAATACCAATTAATCCTGTCATACAAGCACCTAATAAAGAAATTGCCATCCATGAAATACCAATTCTACGCGCTCTAGGCATTAGTTTATGCGTTTTGATAGACATAAAACGTACTATAATATGTGGTTGACCGAAGTAACCTAATCCCCAAGCGAGTAAACTGATGATACCAACTGTTGTTGTACCTTTGAACCAATCTAAATTCGTAGGCTTTAAATCACCAACTTCACTAAACGTGTCTAGACCATTTAACTTTAACAACGCAACGATAGGTACTAATACCAATGCTAAGATCATAATGACACCTTGGAAGAAGTCCGTTAATGATACAGCTAAATAACCGCCGAAAAGTGTATACAAAATAACAATACTAGCGGCTATAAATAAACCGACATGGTAATCTAGTCCAAATGCACTATTAAATAGTACGCCACCAGCTACCATTCCAGAATGTGTGTATAACGTAAAGAATACAACGATAACTAATCCTGAAATAACTTTAACGATTCTTGTATGATCTGATAATCTTTTTTCGAAAAAGTCAGGTAAAGTAATAGCGTTATCAGTCAGTTCAGTATAAATTCTCAAACGTGATGCAACGAGTATGTAATTAAGCCAAGCACCTATTGTAAGACCAATCGCAATCCAAGTTGCTGATAGACCAATACTATATACAGATCCCGGCAAGCCCATAATCATCCAACCACTCATGTCTGAAGCACCTGCTGATAGGGCAGTAACAAGTGCACCTAAATCTCTGCCACCTAACATATATTCATCAAGCGTACTTGTCGAACGTTTGTAAGCATAAAATCCAATTGCTAATAAAATGGCAAAATAAATAGCAATCATGACGTATGTTTCCCAAGAAGTTTCGACTTTAACATTCTTAAAAGTATTTCCAAGTATAAACATGAAAAACCACCTCTCACTCATTGACATAAAATTCAGAAAAAATTCTGATAATTTATTATACACAATGTATGCGCTTTCATGTAGTTAATTTTTAATAACTTTAGATTTTTATATGAAAATTTGTTAAAATTATATGATGTTAGATTAACTAAGGAGGCGTCGCACATGACGAAGGTAACATCTGAGCAAGTTGAACATGTTGCTAATTTAGCTAGACTTGAAGTTTCACAAGACGAAGTCAATGAATTCACACAATCTTTAGAAAAGATCTTAAATTTTGCAGGACAATTAGATGAAGTTGATACTGAAAATGTTGAACCAACATTCCACGTATTAGACTTACAAAATGTTCTAAGAGAAGATAAGAGTGAATCAGGAATTCCTCAAGAACAAGCATTACTTAATGCGAAAGAAAAAGAAGCGGGGCAATTTAAAGTTCCAGCAATTATGAACGAGGAGGACTAAAGCATGACAATTCGTTATGAAACAATTGAACGTTTATCAGAAATGATTAAAAATAATGAAATTAAGCCATCTGAAATTGTTAGAGATATTTTTGATGCGATAGAAGCAGACGACGCAAATATTAAAGCATTCTTAGCTTTAGATAAAGAACAAGCAATTAAAAAAGCTGAAGAACAAGATAAATTACAAGCTGAAGGTAAAATGGAAGGTAAGTTATTTGGTATTCCAATGGGTATCAAAGACAATATTATTACTGAAGGTGTAGAAACTACATGTGCAAGTAAAATGTTAGAAGGCTTTATTCCTATATATGAATCAACAGTTATGAATAAATTAAATGCTGAAAATGGTATTTTAGTTGGTAAACTTAACATGGATGAATTTGCTATGGGTGGTTCAAATGAGAACTCTTATTTCAAGACAACTGTTAATCCATTTGACCATAAAGCCGTACCAGGTGGTTCATCAGGTGGTTCAGCAGCAGCTGTTGCAGCAAGCTTAGTACCATTTGCATTAGGTTCAGATACTGGTGGTTCAATCCGTCAACCAGCATCATACTGTGGTGTTGTTGGTATGAAACCTACATATGGTCGTGTATCTCGTTTTGGTCTAGTAGCATTTGCTTCTTCATTAGATCAAATTGGACCTATTACACGTAGTGTTAAAGATAACGCGTTAATCTTAGAAACGATTTCTGGACATGACGCACAAGATTCAACAAGTGCACCGATTGAAGATGTAGACTTTACGTCTGAAATTGGTAAAGATATTAAAGGCTTAAAAGTAGCTGTACCAGAAGAATTCATTGGATCTGGTGTATCTGAAGAAGTTAAGAATTCAGTAAATGAAGCGGTTAAAACTTTAGAATCTTTAGGTGCTACAGTTGATCGCGTATCATTACCAAATACTAAATACGGTGTAGCAAGTTACTATATCATTGCATCTTCTGAAGCATCAGCTAACTTAGCAAGATTTGATGGTATCCGTTATGGTTATCATTCAAAAGCAGCAAATACACTAGAAGAACTATACAAAAAATCTCGTGGTGAAGGCTTTGGAGATGAAGTTAAACGTCGTATTATGCTTGGAACGTTCGCATTAAGTTCAGGTTATTACGATGCTTACTACAAAAAAGCTCAAAAAGTTCGTACATTAATCAAACAAGACTTCGAAAAAGTATTTGAAGATTATGATGTTATCGTAGGACCAACTGCACCAACGACAGCATTCAATATTGGTGAACAAATTGATGATCCATTAACAATGTACGCTAATGATATTTTAACGATTCCAGTTAACTTAGCAGGTGTACCATCAATCTCTATTCCTTGTGGTAAATCAAATGGTCGTCCAATTGGTTTACAAATTGTTGGTAAACCATTCGATGAAAAAACGATATACAAAGTTGCTTATCAATATGAAACACAATATAACTTACATGATGACTATAAAACTTTACAAGGAGTGTGAAACTGAATGCATTTTGAAACAATTATCGGCTTAGAAGTTCACGTCGAATTAAAAACAGAATCAAAAATGTTTTCACCATCACCCGCTCATTTCGGTGCGGAACCTAATACAAATACAAACGTTATTGACTTAGCATATCCAGGCGTATTACCAGTTGTAAACAAGACAGCTGTTGATTGGGCTATGCGTGCAGCAATGGCATTAAATATGGATATTGCGAAAGAATCTAAATTTGATAGAAAAAACTATTTCTACCCAGATAATCCAAAAGCTTATCAAATTTCTCAATTCGATCAACCAATTGGTGAAAATGGTTGGATTGATATTGAAGTAGATGGAGAAACTAAACGTATTGGTATCACACGTTTACACATGGAAGAAGATGCAGGGAAATTAACTCATAAAGATGGATATTCTTTAGTTGATTTAAACCGTCAAGGAACACCTTTAATCGAAATCGTTTCTGAACCTGATATTCGTTCTCCTAAAGAAGCATATGCATACTTAGAAAAATTACGTGCAATTATTCAATATACAGGCGTATCAGATTGTAAAATGGAAGAAGGTTCATTACGTTGTGATGCCAACATTTCATTACGCCCATATGGTCAAGAAGAATTCGGTACAAAAGCAGAGCTTAAAAACTTAAACTCATTTAACTATGTCCGTAAAGGTCTTGAACATGAAGAAAAACGCCAAGCAGAAGTATTATTAGCTGGTGGAGAAATTTTACAAGAAACACGTCGTTTCAACGAATCAACTGGCGAAACAATTTTAATGCGTGTTAAAGAAGGTTCAGATGACTATCGTTACTTCCCAGAGCCAGACTTAGTACCATTATACGTTGATGATGAGTGGAAAGAACGTGTACGTCAAACAATCCCAGATTTACCAGACGTACGTAAAGAACGTTATGTTAATGAATTAGGATTACCAGCTTATGATGCACATGTATTAACATTAACTAAAGAAATGTCAGATTTCTTTGAAGCAGCAATTGAACATGGTGCAGACGTTAAGTTAACATCTAACTGGTTAATGGGTGGCGTTAATGAATACTTAAATAAAAATCAAATCGAATTACAAGATACTGCATTAACTCCAGAAAACTTAGCAGGTATGATTAAACTTATTGAAGATGGTACAATGAGTAGTAAAATTGCTAAGAAAGTATTCCCTGAATTAGCTGAAAACGGTGGAGACGCACATCAAATTATGAAAGACAAAGGTCTTGTACAAATATCTGATGAAGCAACACTATTAGGATTTGTTACAGAAGCATTAGACAACAATCCACAATCAGTAGAAGACTTTAAAAATGGTAAAGGCAAAGCGATGGGCTTCTTAGTAGGTCAGATTATGAAAATTTCAAAAGGCCAAGCAAACCCACAAATCGTCAACCAATTACTAAAATCAGAATTAGAAAAAAGATAATAAATATAATGAAAATCTCGTCACAGAGTGAAGTACTCGTGACGAGATTTTTTTGAATGAGTTGGTGGCACGGCTGTTAGGGACAGAATTCTGAGAAGTGTCCGTAAGAGGTGCTGTTAGAGACAGAATTCCGAGAAATGTCCGTAAGATGGTCTGTTAAGGACAGAATTCTGAGAAATGTCCGTAAGAGGCGTTGTTAGGGACAGAATTCCGAGAAATGTCCGTAAGAGGCGTTGTTAGGGACAGAATTCCGAGAAGTGTCCGTAAGAGGCGTTGTTAGGGACAGAATTCCGAGAAATGTCCGTAAGAGGTGCTGTTAGGGACAGAATTCTGAGAAATGTCCGTAAGAGGTGGTGTTAAGGACAGAATTCCGAGAAATGTCCGTAAGAGGTGCTGTTAGGGACAGAATTCTGAGAAATGTCCGTAAGAGAGCGCCCACCTAATTACCAGAATTCAGAATAATGGAAGTAACAGCGTTCTAACTACCAGAATTCGAAATAATGGAAGTTAGCGCCCACATAACTACCACAATTCAGAATTATGAATGGTACGCCACCATTAATTCTTAATCTTATTAAATTGCAAATTCTATATCTAATTACTTGCATGGTTGGTGTGTTGAAGTACAATAGTATTAAATCATAATGACGATGGAGGCGTAATTACATATGACGCAAATTAAAATAGCTAAAAATGAAAATGAAATCAATTTAGAATTAGGTCAAGCTAATAGACATGGTTTGATTGCTGGTGCTACTGGTACTGGTAAAACAATTACTTTAAAAGTATTGGCTGAACAATTTTCTAAAGCTGGTGTTCCAGTCTTTATGTCAGATGTTAAAGGGGACATATCAAGTATTGCAGAGGCTGGCTCTATCAATGATAAGATTCAAGAACGTATTGATATGATGAAAATTGATGATTACAAAAATAATGCTTTTCCTGTAACGTTGTTTGATGTATTTCAAAAAACGGGCGTACCTGTTCGTACAACGATCACAGAAATGGGTCCGCTATTAATCGGTAAATTATTAGATTTAAATAATACTCAATTAGGTGTATTAGATATTGTATTTAAAGTTGCTGATGAAAGTGGTCTGCTTCTGATTGATATGAAAGATTTTAAAGCGCTTTTAAAAGAAATTAATGAAAATAGAGCAGAGTATGCTGAAAAATACGGTAATATTTCTTCTGCGTCTATTGGTGCAATTCAACGTGCATTATTACGATTAGAATCTGAAGGTGCTGAAACGTTCTTCGGAGAGCCTGCATTACAATTAGAAGATTTTATTAAATTTGATGAATCAGGCAGAGGTATGATTAATGTACTTGATGCATCTGTTTTATATCAAAAGCCTAAATTATATGCAACATTCTTATTATGGTTATTATCTGAACTATTTGAAAGTCTTCCAGAAGTAGGCGATCCTGAAAAACCAAAAATTGTATTCTTCTTTGATGAAGCCCACCTTTTATTTAATGACAGCTCTAAAGAGTTAATTGAAAAAGTTGAACAAGTAGTACGTTTAATCCGTTCTAAAGGTGTAGGTATTTATTTTGTAACTCAAAATCCAATTGATATTCCAGAATCAGTGCTTGGACAACTAGGTAATAGAGTGCAACATGCACTTAGAAGTTACACACCTAAAGATCAAAAAGCGATTAAAAGTGCTGCACAAACTTTCCGTCAAAATGAAAGTTTCGATACTGCTCAAGTAATCGGAGAATTGAAAACAGGGGAAGCGTTGATTTCATTCTTAAATGATGAAGGTCAACCGAATATTGTTGAACGTGCATTTATTCGTCCACCTGAAAGTAAAATTGGTGTAATCGATGAATCTGTAAAAAAAGATTTAATTGATAATGCACCATTAAATGAAACGTATAAAGAAACATTTGATCGTGAAAGTGCATATGAAATGTTACAAAATAAAATTGAAAAGCAACCTGAAGAAGAACCAAAAACTAAGAAATCACAGTCAACTAAGAAAGAAACAACATCTAAGAAGAAAGAAAAACCTTCACAATTCCAAAAAGAAACGTCTAAGTTCTTATCAACAGTTGGAAGACAAATTGGTAGAGAAATCGTACGTAATATATTTGGAACGAAAAGACGCTAATTATTTTTTGCTTTCTTATATTTAGTATATGCTTTAATATAAAGATATAAGAATATACAAGAGGGATCATAATGAAGAAAAAAGCTAGAATCATTTACAACCCAACATCAGGAAGAGAGTTATTTAAAAGAGCATTACCTGATGTATTAATTAAGTTAGAACAGGCTGGTTATGAGACGAGCGCTCATGCTACAACAAGTGCTGGAGATGCGACACATGCTGCTAGGGAAGCTCTAAAATATGATTATGATGTAATCATTGCTGCTGGTGGAGATGGTACTTTAAATGAAGTTATCAATGGTATAGCAGAAGCAAAGAAGCGACCTAAACTAGGGTTAATTCCTATGGGGACAGTTAACGATTTTGGTAGAGCACTTCTTATTCCAAACAATATAATGGAAGCTGTAGATACAATCATTAAAGGTGATCTTGTACCAGTAGATGTTGGTAAAATGAACAATCGCTATTTTATTAATATTGCTGGTGGCGGTAAAATAACAGAAGTTTCTTATGAAGCGCCAAGTAAATTGAAAACAATGGTTGGACCACTCGCTTATTACATTAAAGGCTTAGAGATGTTACCACAAATTAAAGCGACTGATATACGTATCGAATATGATGGTAATGTATTCCAAGGCGAAGCGATGATGTTTTTAATTGGCTTAACGAATTCAATAGGTGGCTTTGAAAAGCTTGTACCAGATGCTGATATTAATGATGGTAATTTTACTTTGCTTATATTAGAAAAAGTGAATATAGCAGAACTTGGACATATTATGACATTGGCTTCTAGAGGTGATCATATCAATCATCCGAAAGTTCATTACACTAAAGCTAAAACAATTAATGTCTCATCATTTGAGCAAATTCAATTAAATGTTGATGGTGAATTTGGTGGCGTATTACCTGCTAATTTCTTAAACTTAAAACAACATATACAAGTCTTTTCTAAACTTGAGAGGGTTAAGAGAGAGCACGGAATTGAAACAGTAGAAAGAGAACGAGAAAGACTACACGAAGAACAAACAGAAGAATAAATACATAGGGACATTATTTTGTCCCTTTTTTCTATGTTTATCGTGAAAGAGGGAGTTAATATGGCAGGAGTCGTAAATAAGGATGAAATATATACTGGAGAGGTTATCGATTTTACACATGAAGGGCATGGTGTTGTAAAATTCGATCGTTATCCAATTTTCGTACCAAATGCAATTAAAGATGAAACCATTTCATTTAAAGTCATCAAAGTGAAAAAGCAATTTGCTATTGGTAAATTAATCTCCATTGAAGAAGCATCAAAGGACAGAATTGAACCACCTTGTGAATATTATAAAGTTTGTGGTGGATGTCAACTCCAACATTTAAGTTACAATGCGCAATTAGAAATGAAAAAAGAACAAGTGATTAATCTATTCAAGAGAAAATCACATTTTGAAGATACAATCATTCACGACACAGTTGGTATGGTGAATCCGTGGCATTACCGTAATAAATCTCAAATACCAGTCGGGAAAAATAAATCTGGTGAAATTGAACTAGGATTCTATAGACAAAGAAGTCACGATATTGTGAATATAGATCATTGCATGATTCAAGATGAAAAGCATGATTTAATTATGAAGAAACTTAAGCAACTTATAGATGAAACAAACATCAGTATTTATAATGAACAAAAGCACAAAGGTGAATTAAGACATATCATCTTGAGAACTGGTTATTATACTGGTGAAACAATGGTTATATTTGTGACGAATAGTAAACAACTTAGCCATAAAAATAAAATAATTGATTTTATACAAACAGAATTTGAAAATGTGGTCAGCATTAAACATAATATTAATTTAGAAAAATCAAATGTTATTATGGGGCATACGTCACATACTTTATATGGGAAAGATACCATTACAGATAAACTTTCTGAATATGAATTTAAAATATCCGACACTTCTTTCTATCAAATCAATCCAACACAAACAGAAAAACTTTATCATAAAGCGCTAGAGTATGCACAATTAGATGGAGAAGAAACTGTCATTGATGCATATTGTGGTATTGGGACAATCGGTTCATACATGTCACAAAAAGCAAAACACGTTTATGGCGTGGAAGTCGTAGAACAAGCTATAGAAAACGCAAAAGAAAATGCGCAAATCAACCATATAGACAACGCGACATGGGAAGCAGGAAAAGCAGAAGAGATTATCTTAAAATGGCAACAAGAAGGTATTAAGCCAGAAGTTGTAATGGTCGATCCACCAAGAAAAGGATGCGATCAAACATTTATTGAAACATTAATCGAATTATCACCAAAAAGAATAGTATATATATCATGTAACCCTGCAACACAGGTGAGAGATGTAGAATTGTTGAAAAATAGCGGTTATCAACTAAAAGAAATCACACCAGTGGACATGTTTCCACATACAACTCACGTCGAAACAGTAGCTTTAATCGAAAAAATAACAGAATAGAATTCACTAAGGAGATTGGGACATAATGGAATGTCTCAGTCTCTTTTAGTATCTTGGCAGTAGCTGACTGAATTGAAAATGCGCTTGTAGCAAGCTTTTTTCAACTCTAGTCATCCTTGCCGGGACGGGACTACGAAATCTTTTTATACAAATTAGATTTCTGTCCCGCTCCCTTTGAGCGTTATGTTTGTGTGAAAGTGTTTACAACTGTATAAATAATGTAAGGAGGGTTGTTTATGAAGCGACTAATGATTAGTGCGATTTCGGCTAGTTTTATTTTATCTGCTTGTGGTAATGATTCGCGTGATGAAACTGAAGATAAAGGTAAGCAAACTCAGAATGAAATGGAACATGAACAGAGTCAGTCAGATGACAACCAAGAACGTAAAGAAACTAAAGGGATTGAAACGGTAGCTCAAGGTTTAGATACACCTTGGAGTATTGCGAGATCAGATGATGTGTTTTATTTATCAGAACGTCCTGGTAAAATTATTAAAATTGATGGCAATAAAAAGACTGAGCAACAAGTGGATTTAGAGAAGGATGTTTCTACTGCTGCTGAAGCGGGTTTATTAGGATTTGTTCTTGCACCTGATTTTAAAGATTCTCAAGAAGCATATGCGTATTACACATATGAAGATAATGGCCAGTTTAATCGTATTGTAAAATTAAAATTAGAAAATGATACGTGGAAAGAAGAAGAGGTATTAATTGATAAAATTCCGAGTGGTCAATATCATCATGGTGGTCGTTTAAAAATTGGACCGGATGATAAATTATACGCGACAACTGGAGATGCTTCAGACGAACAAAATGCACAAGATAAAGATACTTTAGGTGGTAAAATTTTAAGAATTAATCTTGATGGTAGTAAGCCTAAAGATAATCCGATGTCTAATTCATATGTTTATAGTTACGGTCATAGAAATCCACAAGGACTTGTATGGACACCAGATGGACAGATGTATGCGAGTGAACATGGTAATCAGGCTAATGATGAAATAAATGAGATTAAAAAAGGGCATAATTACGGTTGGCCAGTGATTGAAGGTAATGAAGAAAATAATAATATGGAAACCCCGATATTTACTTCAGGATCAGATGATACTTGGGCACCTTCAGGCATCGCATTTAAAGATGGGATCATTTATTCTGCTGCATTGCGTGGAGAAGGTATTATGAGATTTGATGTAGAAAAAGATGAAATGAAAAAAGTGGCGACTAAATATGGAAGAATTAGAGATGTTTACATTGTAAATAATGATTTATATTTTGTAAGTAACAATACAGATGGTAGGGGTAATCCATCTAAAAACGATGATAAGATGTATAAAGTTTCACTAAGTCAATTAAATTCATAACTCAAACCGAGCATAAAATCATTAGTATAAATTGAATTTATATTTTATAATCATTATGTAAAGGTTATTAAGAAATGGTTTCACGGGGGTATTGGATGCTTAAAATTGACTTAGTTAACAATATATCTGTATTAAAAAGGTTAGCACTTTTACAATTTGTTTTATTTCTTTCATTAATATTAATTAGTTTTAAGTTAATTGCGAATATCATATATATTTATGAAGAAGGCTTTGTAAGAAATATTATAGTCGGGTTAGTTGGTTTAATTATATTAGTGTTTATCCATGAGTTAATACACGGTATTTGTTTTAAAATATTTAACCCAAAGGGAAAGGTTAAATATGGATATATGAAAGGCATGTTTTATGCAACGATGCCACATGCTATTTTTACAAGAAAACAATTTTATATCATATTATTAGCACCATTTGTTTTAATTAGTATAGGATTATTAATTGTATTATTATGGCTTCAAGTCACTTCTATTATTTATGTATTTGCTTTTCATGGTGCTGCATGTATCGGTGATTTTTACATGGCGCAAGTGATTTATAGTAATAAACAGATGAATTATGTAGAAGATACAGAAGTAGGCATTAATTTATTTACGGATAATAAAGACGTTCAATCAACAAGTTAAAAAGATTTTTGATATAATATATAGGAATTTGGGCAACCAACTTCCTATTTTTTTGTAGAGGTGTTTAGAATGGAACGGCGAATCATTCACATTGATATGGATGCTTTCTTTGCTCAAGTTGAAATAAGAGATAATCCAAAATTAAAAGGAAAACCAGTGATTATAGGTGGACGCGCTTCAGGTAGAGGGGTTGTATCGACAGCTAGTTATGAAGCTCGTAAATTTGGTGTTCATTCAGCTATGCCCATGGCTCAAGCACATCAACTTTGTCCGGATGGTTATTATGTACGCCCAAGAATTAATTATTATCGAGAAGTGTCGAATGATATAATGGCAATATTTAAAAGTTATACAGATATTGTAGAACCTTTATCGTTAGATGAAGCTTATTTAGACGTTACTGAACTTGTGAGAAAAGACTTACCTGCGTCAACGATTGCACAATACATTCAACGAGATATTTATGATAAGACGTATCTTACATCTTCAGCAGGCGTTTCTTATAATAAATTTTTAGCAAAGCTCGCTAGCGGTATGAATAAACCGAGTGGTCGGACAGTAATAGATTATGAAAATGTACATGATTTGTTGATGTCGTTGCCGATAGGAGATTTCGCGGGTATTGGAAAAGTAACCGAAGAAAAGATGAAATCATTGGGAATCAATAATGGTAAAGATTTATACGCATATGACCAAATGGAATTGATTCAATTATTCGGTAAACGTGGTGTAAGCTTTTATAATAAAGTACGCGGTATTGATCATTCGCCAGTGAAACCAACACGTGTTAGAAAATCAATCGGTCGAGAAACAACTTTTGAAACAGATCAAAATGATGATGACTTTATACTTAATACGATTAGAAAATTGAGTACGGAAGTTGCCAATAGAGCTGATAAACACGAACTAGCAGGACGAACGATAACAGTTAAACTTAAGACACATAACTTTGAAACATTATCTAAACAAACAAGTAGTCATACACCAGTCTATGACGAAGTTGAAATATATAATATAGCATATGATTTATATAATTCATTAAAAGACCCCGAGACTTCTATACGTTTAGTAGGTGTATCAATCGGGAATTTAGTTTCGAGGACGTATCGCAATTTAACAATATATGATTTTATTTAAACCAATTTACTTGATATCATCATGTATCCTTAGTATTCTGAATATTGTTGAATGCGCGTTTCGACTAAATGAGAAGTGGGTATTTATTAATACTTATAATAAGAAAGTAGAGATTGATATGAAATTTAAATTTTCAATTATTGCAATTACAGTATTATTAATCATTTTATTTATTAAAAGTTCCATTGAAACAGGTTCATTCGATATTATCAAATTACTAGGTATTATTGCGATAGCAATATTGTTATTCTGGGTTGATAGAAAATTAGAAAGACCTGTTAATAAAGCGAGTTTAAAAAGAGACATAAAAAAAGAATTCCAACACAAAGAGTAAATAAAAAATAAAAGCTTCTAGGATGCGTCATGTTATCCTAGAAGCTTTTTATTTATACATATTTTTTATCGGTTAATGTTTTGCCGTAAATATCTAATACAGCATCTAAGTCTGGGTAATGTTTTAACAATCGATAAGTAATAATCGCACATGCTTTAGCATCATTTAACGCATGATGGTGACCTTTAAAATCAATATTATAATAATCCATCATTGGCGCAAGTCCATATCTATGGTTGTTGACTGTTTTTCTAGCTAATATACATGAACAAAAATACGTTAATTCAGGAATTTCGATTTGGTGTTTAATGAGTGATTTAAACAATACAGTCATATCAAATTTAGCATTATGTGCTACAACTGGTAGTGTACCGATGAAATCCATCATATATGGAAACACGACATCGAAAGTAGGTGAATTTGTCACATCAGAAGGTTTAATTTTATGAATTTTAATATTTATATTTGAAAAATAATCTTCGGGATTCACTAATGTATAAAAAGTTTCTGTAATTTGATGATCAATTACTTTGACCATTCCGACAGAGCAAATACTTTCCGGACTTCCATTTGCTGTTTCAAAATCAAGTGCTACAAATGAAGACATGCCATCACTTCCTTTAGAAAGTTATTATAAACATTTGTTGGAATAATGTAAATGATGATGGTATGTAGATAGAATGAATAAAGACCATCTGCCATGAATAGTTCATGGAGATGGTCTTGTTTAAGTATTGTAAGACTATAAATTATTCAGCATCTTCATCGAAGTGACGAGAAGCTAAATCTTTTTCATAGATAAATAATGCGTTATTGTCTTCTTGAATTCTTTCTAAGTAGTCAATATGTGTTTCAAACATAGATTCTTCTTCAACTTGTTCATCCAAGAACCAGTTTAAGAATGAAATTGTAGCAAAGTCTTTTTCTTCTTTAGCAATTTCAGATAAATTGTAGAATCGACGTGTAACATCTTGTTCTTGAGCTAATCCATCTTTAAATGTTTCTAATAAAGAACTGAATTCAGTCTTAGGTGCATCTAAAGCTGTGAAAATAGCTTTTTCACCACGATCGTTAATATAGTCATATATTTTCATACCATGGAAACGTTCTTCTTTAGCTTGTTGAATATAGAAGTTTGCAAATCCATCGTAACTCTTATCTGCACAATAAGCTGCCATTGCCATATATGCATGTGCTGCGTAAAATTCATGATTCAACTGATTGTTTAAAGCATCTAAAATATTTTTAGATAACATAGAAATCTTCCCTTCTATAATAATTTTAACTTACATTTTTATTATACAATAACAACAAAATGAAACCAACGATTTGATACAGTTAAACACTTTTTTTAAAGCTTTTGAACGTGGTATAATGATGTGACAGAACAAGGAGGTAACGTATGAAGAAGTATGTTGCGAAAAATATAGCAAAGCTAGCTCGATATGCTAGTAGAAAAGTAGGTAAACAAGGTACGGATCTTCCGGGACAAATAGCTCGAAAAATAGACCCGCTTATTTTAAGAAAGTTAGCAAATGAAGTAGATGAAATCGTGATGATTAGTGGTACGAACGGTAAAACGACGACATCGAACTTAATAGGTTATACATTAAAGAAGAACAATATTGAAATTATACATAATACTGAAGGTGCCAATATGGCAGCTGGGATTACTTCAAGCTTTATTGTTCAATCTAATAAAAATACTAAAATTGCTGTTATAGAAATAGACGAGGGTTCTATACCAAGAGTGTTAAAAGAAATGACACCTTCTATGATGGTAGTGACAAACTTCTTTAGAGACCAAATGGATAGATTTGGTGAAATCGATACGATGGTAGATAATATTGCCAATTCAATCAAAGATAAAGGAATTAAACTATTACTGAATGCAGATGATCCTTTCGTTAGTCGATTAAAAATAGCAAGTGATGACATCGTATATTATGGTATGCAAAAAGGGATACATGAATTTGAACAAAGTACAATGGTTGAAAGTAAATATTGTCCTAATTGTGGTAGATTATTAAATTATAGTCATATACATTACAACCAAATTGGTCATTATACATGTGAATGTGGATTCAATAGAGCGACTCCACAATATGAAGTGACAGCATTTAAACAAGAACCATTTATACATGTCGGCTTAAATGATGCACATTTTGATATGAAGATTGCTGGTGATTTTAATGTATTTAATGTCATTGCAGCTTATTCAGTATTAAGAGAATTAGGTTTAAATGATCAATCTATTAAAGCTGGATTTGAAACATATACTTCTGATAATGGGCGTATGCAATACTATAGAAATAGTAAAAAAGAAGCGCTTATTAACTTAGCTAAAAACCCTGCAGGACTTAATGCAAGTTTATCTGTTGGTGAACAAATTGATGGAGAAAAAGTTTATTTAATCAGTTTGAATGATAATGGTGCAGATGGAAGAGATATTTCATGGATTTATGATGCAGACTTTGAAAAATTATCTAGACAGAATATCAAAACCATCATCTGTACAGGACAAAGAGCTGAAGAATTAGCATTAAGACTGAAATATGCTGAAGTTGAAGCGGAAGTTATTATAGAACATTCAATAGAAAAGGCAACGGAACTATCAATGACATACAATCAGTTTACAGTTGCAATTCCAAACTATACATCTTTATCACCAATGCATCGAACATTGAATAAAGCCTTCAAGGAGGAAGCGTAATGTCATCAATAAAAATATTTCATTTTATGCCAGATAAATTAAATTTATACGGAGATATTGGCAATATCATTGCACTGAAACAACGTGCAAAATGGCGTAATATAGAAGTAGAAGTAATAGATATAACAGATACTGATCAATTAAGTTTAGATGATTGTGACATTTTCTTTATTGGCGGTGGAAGTGATAGAGAACAAAGTTTAGCAACAGAGCAATTAAAGAAAATTAAAACACAACTTAAAGACGCAATTGAAGACGGCATGCCAACATTAACAATATGTGGAGGCTATCAATTTTTAGGATCTGAGTATGTAACACCTGATGGAACAAGATTAGAAGGTTTAAACATTCTTGATATTTATACAGAATCTAAGAAAGACCGTCTAATAGGAGATATTGTAATTGAATCAGAAACATTTGGACAAATTGTCGGTTTCGAGAATCATGGTGGAAGAACATATCACGAATATCCTACATTAGGTAAAGTCGTTGATGGGTATGGTAACAATGATACAGATAAGAAAGAAGGTATCCATTATAAAAATTTATTAGGTACATATTTACATGGACCAATATTACCTAAAAACCACGAAATCACGGATTACTTATTAAAACAAGCATGTATCCGAAAAGGTATAACATTCGAACCAGAACAACTAGACAATACAGTTGAAGAAGCGGCAAAACAAGCTATTATTAAACGATTGTTAAAAGCAAAATAATAAAAAGCGGCTGGGACATAAATTAATGTCTCAGCCGCTTTTTAATATTTTAGCTTAGTTATTTTGTTAATCTTGAATATCTATCGTTTAAAATTTTATTAATCATGAGTATTTCATAAATAATGTGACTTTTGATTTGGTTTTCATCAAATTCGTTCAGCCCTTTAACACTATTTTTTAAAGTGGATGCTGCATTTTTTTGTTTTTTATATTCATTTTCTTTTATTAAGTGTTCATAGGATTTGATGAAATTTGAGATTGCTGTGCGTTCTTTTTCGGTAAAGACGATGTGCGTATTCTCTGGTAAATATACTAGGTTTAATAAATGTGCGTTTAGTAGTCGGTTAATGTGATATTTCATTTCGACTTTTCTAATATGAGATTTAGATTCTTTCTTTGCTCTATGGTAATCGTATTCTTCTTTTTGGTATTTGATAAGTTGTTCAATTTTAGTGGCTTGTTGTTGTAATGTTGATACTTTTTTCATGGATAGGGCAGATTCATATTCACCTAGTAAGAGTTCTTTAAGTCTAGATATGTATATTTCTAAAATACTTTGATCCATTTTATGATTGATGTCTTCTATTTGATTTATATATTTAGGTGGCAAAATAATAAAATTGACGATGCCTGCTGTTGCAAGTCCAATTGTAGTCGTCGCTAATCGTGATACGAAATTATATACAAATGCTTCATGGATAACAGGAACCATTGCAACAGCTGTAATGGCAGCTACTAACATACCATCAAATAATTTAAGCTTATAACAAACTAAAATTGTGACGGTTGCTGCTAATGAATAACTTAAAGGTGATTCTCCAAAGAAGTATGTACTAATAACGGCAATAAATGCACCAAGTATTGAAGCGGGGAACCTAACAAATGCTTTCTTTAAGGATGCTTTAGCTGTAGGTTCAATTGTCACAATAGATGTGATAACCGCAAATATAGGATTTAAATTTAAAGACATACATATTAAAGCAGTTAAAAAAGTTGCTAATCCAGTTTTAATAATTCTTGCACCGATAATTCGAGATAACCAATTTTCTTTCATATTCAAAACTCCGAAATCATTTTTTTATAGTATAACATGCATTTTCTGATATAATGATAAACGACAAAAAAATTTTAAAAGAAAGAACGGGATTTAAATGATAATTCAAAACAATGAAGAACTTGAAGGCCTAAAAGAAATAGGTAAAATTTGTGCAATAATTCGTGATGAGTTAAAAGAAGCAACTAAACCCGGAATTACAACTAAAGAATTAGATAACATCGCAAAGGAAAGATTTGAAGAGTTAGAAGCAGAATCAGCACCTATTGCAGAGTATGATTTTCCTGGTTACACATGTATAAGTGTAAATGAAGAGGTTGCGCACGGTATACCTGGTAAACGTGTGATTAACGAAGGCGATCTTGTAAATATAGACGTTTCTGCTCGTAAAAATGGCTATTATGCAGATACAGGTATTTCATTTGTTGTTGGTAATGCAGATGATCCGAAAAAACAATTAGTAGTAGATGTAGCAGCTATGGCTTTTGAAGAAGCAATGAAGAAAGTTAAGCCAGGTGCTAAATTATCTCAAATTGGTAGAGCAGTAAATGCAACAGCACGTAAAAATGGCTTAAAAGTTATTAAAAACTTAACTGGTCATGGTGTAGGACGTTCATTACACGATTCACCACAACATGTTATGAACTATTATGATCCATTAGAAAAACAATTGCTTAAAGAAGGTATGGTACTTGCAGTAGAACCATTTATCTCATCAAATGCAACAATCGTTAGCGACGGTAAAAATGATTGGGCATTTGAAACGAAAGATAAAAGTTTCGTCGCTCAAATTGAGCACACAATTGTTGTAACTAAAGAAGGACCATTATTATTAACTAAATTAGAAGACTAAAAATATAAGAGGAGTGGATAGAATTGATTAAACATACAAGATTCTATACTACTCCTTTTTATTTTTCTAAGACTAAGGTCCTATTGAAAATTCAATCCTAGGTCCATTTTTAGAATTTAAATAACATTTTATAATAGAGTCTAATATGACAGAAGTAGGTGATTCTATGTTTAATGTTGTTTCAGATCAACTAAAGCAATTAATTCTTGTTTCATATTATGAAAGTTTAGATACATGTGCTAAACGCTTAGATGTTAAAATTAAAGCTATGAAGCAGTACTTAACGTATCTTGAACAAAAACGTTGTCAATTAAGTAAATTAATTGATAAATATACTTTAGAATTAGACAATAAGTATATGGACAAGATTGAAGATTTTAAAATTAAATGTGCTAAAAAATTAGAAGATCATGATTTACAATGGTTACAAAAGCAAATTAATATGTTAGAAAGTGAATTAGCGAAAATTGACGAAGCTATGAAAAGTACTTTAGATAAAATTGCTGAAACGATAGCTGAGCGTACGATGCTTACTCAGATGAATTCACTTCTCTAAAAAAGGAGTGGTATGTTGAAGAATAAATTTATATCAACGGAATTGTTGATCGTATTATCTGTATTGATGTTGTTATCAAACATTTACTATATTTTCTTTGAGAAAATTGGCTTATTACTCGTTGTTGTAATGGGTACGATATTTATTTATGTAGGGTATTTATATTTTCATAAATTACGGGGATTAATTATATTTTGGATAGGCGCCATTTTAATGATTTATGCATTACTTTCTAATCCATACATGCTTGCCATTTTATTTTTATTCTTAGTATTTTTAGTTATTAGATATCTTCTATATCGTAAGAAACCATTAAGAGTAGAACATGTCGATCAAACGTCCAATGAAAATATTAACGAATCATTTATAAAACAGCGATGGTTCTCTCCACAAAAGACACCACACTATATTTATAAATGGGAAGATATACAAATTCAACAAGCAATTGGAGATATTGAATTAGATTTATCTTTAGCTGCTAATTTATCTGAGCATAATGTTATTGTCGTGAGACAATATATTGGAAAGACGCAAATTATTGTTCCTTATAATTACCATGTACATGTACATATAACTGCTTTATATGGCAGATTATATATGAATGATCAAGTGTACAGAGTAAAAAATGAAACGGTACATTATGAGGAAAATAGTCATAAAAATTCATTTAAAGTTAATATATTCTTCTCAACATTTATGGGAGATGTTGAGGTGATTTATCGATGAATAACTACACGAGAATTATAGGTTCAATGCTTATTCTTGTTTATACAATTGTCGGCATTTTATTTTTCTTAGATCGAATTTTTATTAATATTATATATTTTCAAGGTTTATTTTACACACAAATATTAGGTGTACCAGCATTCCTGTTTATCAATATTGTAGTGATTTTACTATGTATCATAATAGGGACTGCAGTAGCCTACAAAATTAATCAACAGCATCATTGGATTAAAGAGCAAATCGAAAGATCTTTTCAAGGAGAAATGTTAGGTGTGAATCACCATGAAATTGATTTGCACAAAGAAACTTTAGAAATTTATCAAACATTAATTCCTTTGCATGAAGAACTATACACGTTGAGATTAAAGTCTCAACAAATAATTAATGAATCGTATCAAATGCAAGATTCTGTCGTTAAAAAAATCATAGAAGATGAACGACAAAGATTAGCAAGAGAATTACATGACTCTGTAAGTCAGCAATTATTTGCGGCAAGTATGATGTTATCTGCAATTAAATCATCAGAATTAAAAGAGCCATTAGCTAAACAAGTAGACTTATTAGAAAAAATGATACAAGATTCGCAATTAGAAATGCGTGCTTTATTATTACATTTAAGACCTTTAGGATTAAAAAATAAATCCCTTGGTGAAGGTATTAAAGATTTAGTAGTCGACTTGAAACAAAAAATACCAATGAAAGTTGTTTATGATATAGAAGATATAGAAATAGCCAAAGGTACGGAAGACCATCTATTCCGTATAACTCAAGAAGCCATATCTAATACGTTACGTCATTCTAAAGGTACAAAAGTTTCAATAGAGTTAATAGATACGAATGATTATGTTATATTACGTATACAAGATGATGGGGTAGGTTTTGACACATCTAAAAGAGATCCACAGAGTTATGGGCTAAATACAATGAATGAACGTGCATTAGAAATTGGAGCCACTCTCAATATTATTTCAATGCCTGAATCGGGAACGCGTATTGAAGTTAAGGTACCAAATAATAAGGAGGAACAATATGACAATTAGAGTATTATTTGTAGATGATCATGAAATGGTTCGAATCGGAATCTCTAGTTATTTATCTACACAAGAAGATATATCCGTCATAGGAGAAGCAGCATCAGGAAGAGAAGGTATTGAAAAAGCTGAAGAATTAGAACCCGATGTCATTTTAATGGATTTAGTGATGGATGATATGAATGGTATAGAAGCAACACAACATATAAAAAAGCATCAACCAAGTGTTAAAATCGTCATGTTAACAAGTTTCATTGAAGATAATGAAGTCTACCAAGCTTTAGATGCAGGTGTTGATAGTTATATATTAAAGACGACTTCTGCGGATGATATCGCAAATGCGATACGAAAGACGTACAATAAAGAGTCTATTTTCGAACCAGAAGTACTTGTTAAAATGAGAAATAGAATGAACCAGAAAGCTGAATTATTCGAAATGTTGACTGAACGAGAAATGGAAATATTATTATTAATCGCTAAAGGTTATTCAAACCAAGAAATAGCAAGTGCCTCACATATTACGATTAAGACAGTTAAAACACACGTTAGTAATATATTAAGTAAATTAGAAGTACAAGATAGAACACAGGCTGTTATATATGCCTTTCAACATAATTTAATATCATAATAAAAGAAGTTGAGCTTCCAGAAAGGAGCTCAACTTCTTTTATTTAGTATATTCATATCCATTTTGAATCACTTCTAAATCACCATTATGTGGATCAATTACGAGTCCATGTATCGGAACAGATTGATCAAATAATGGATGGTTATATACTTTTTGTATATTTGTTTGAACATTTTCAGTTACATCATCAAATCCTCTTAAGAATTGATGAATATTAATACCTGAATGTTCGATTGTGTTAAGTGTATCATCTGTGATACCACGGCTTTTCATTGTATCTATTACTGAATCAACATCTAAATTCCCCATACCACAGTCTTTATGACCCATGATAATGATTTCTTCAGCGCCAAGTGCATAAATCGCTACTAATAAACTTCGCATTGTAGAACCATATGGATGAGAAATAGTTGCGCCAGCATTTTTAACAACTTTGATATCGCCATTTTTAAAGCCTAATGCACGTGTAGAAAGTTCTGTTAATCGCGTATCCATACACGTGAGTAATACTGCTTTAGCGTTAGGTGTCTTTGTTGTTATAAGATTTTCATATTCCTTGTTTTCTATAAAAGCTGCATTATATTCTAAAATATCATTCAATAGAGGCATTAGTCATATCACCGTTTTCTGTTAAGTTATTAAATGCTTGTTCTTCTGGTGATCCATTTTTAAGCATTTTCTTCTGATGTAGTACTGCGTTTATTTCTGCACCGATGATAATAATTAATCCAGTTAAGAATAACCAAATCATGAGTACGATAATACCTCCGATACTACCGTATGTTTTAGAGTAGTTAGCGAAATTATTAACATATACACCAAATAAAGCACTTGAACCTAACCATGCAATTGTTGTAAAAGCTGCACCAGGAACAACTGATAATAATTTAATTTTGATGTTTGGTGCGAGTGTATAAAGTGTGATAAATACGATAAATGTCACAATTAATGGTAGTACGACTTTTATTAAACTAAATATCCAACGTAATTCAGATTCTAATCCTAAAGGACCAAATAATAAATTGCCGATTTGTTGACCAAATATAGGTAGTGCTATTGCAATACCAAATACAACAACCATAATAACTGTGAAGAAGACACTCATGATTTTAAGTATGATAGCATTTCTTCCATCTTCAACATCATAAGCGACATTAAATGCGTTCATTAAAGCAGTCATACCATTTGATGCAGACCATAATGCTGCGATTAAACCGAATGAGAATAAGCCACCACTAGCATTATTCATAACGTCATCAATTATCCCAGTAATTAACTTTGCCGTATCGCCAGGTGCATTTTCTGATATCATATTTGTAATTGTATCAGGGTTGACTTGGAATAACGGTATCAACGTTAACACAAATATTAGAGTAGGGAATAACGCAAGTAAGAAATAGTATGAAAGCTGTGCTGCAAGTCCTGTAGCATTATCCTTACCGATTCTGTAAATTAAAGTTGATAAAATATTACCGTCTTTCGTAAATTTAGCTGGCTTATTAATCTTTGAAACATAAAATATTTGGTTATCTTTCTTTGCTGTCTTAGATTCAAATTTTTGTGGTGGAATATAATATTCTTTCTTAATAGACTTTTTTTGTTCGTCTTTAAAGTTTTTAGCTTGTTCTAAAAATTTTGAGCTCGATTTATCATTTCCCATATAAATTCTCCTAATTTAATATGATGTTAAAAAAGACTAGGTTAGATGAATAAGCCTAGTCTTTAATATAAATTATGAATGGTTTGAACCTGAGATTTGTCTTTGATTCTTTTTCTCAATGAATGTATCTTTAGCATCCATAATTGATTGCTCTAATTCTGGATTTTTACGACGAATTTCTTCGATTACATCTTTCCAGTATAGAACTTCATCTTTAATTTGATCTAATTTAGAAGGTTCTCTTGAAGTGTTGCCTTCTTTAATGTTTTGCACTTGGTTTGATAACGATTGGCGAGTATTTTTATCAGCTAATGCAATAATTGCGCCAATTGTACCACCTATTAAAATAGCAGGAACTAATTTGTTTTGCATAATGTTTTTTCCCCTTTCAAGAATATAACTTTAAATTAACATTGACCTACATATCATATCACATATGAATCTCAAATTAGATAATATAGGCGTTAATATATGTTATAAATATCACTAATGTTGTTTATTCCCATAAATTTAGAGATATAAACACAATTGTAGTTTATAATAGTGCATTAGACAATAGCTTTTCAAAAGGCATAATATCTAAATTTCTGCCTATTTTAATTTTAAAATGGCCAGCTCTTGTCCATAATGTGATTTCACCGTTTAAATCAAGTAGTTTACCAGCATTCTCAGTAGACCACATTAGTATAATGTTATAAGGTATAGAGTAAGTTTCTATTTTCTTACCGGTGATACCTTGCATATCACGAATGATAATTCGTTTATTTGTAAATACGGCAGTATCTCTGAATGTCTTAAAAGCACTATAAGCTTCTTCGCCATCAACGAGATATTGCGAAATATTATCTGGTACTGCAACTTGTTCGAAAAGCGTCCATGAAAGTATATCTTGAACAGCCACTAGAATCACTCCTCACCTTATAATTCATGTTTATTGTATAAAATATTCATATAAATTGTAAAGTGAATATATAAGTTTGATAGTTTTAATTATAATTACTTTTTGCTAAACTAAATTTTGAAAGGATGATAAAAAATATGACAGAATCAATAGAACAAATGGTAGATGATTTAAAAGGCAAGCTACGATTAGTAAATACAAGTGTATTGAATAAAGATGCAATACCTGAAGAAAAGAAAGAAGAATTGAAAGAAATACATACTATGGTCATGTCTAGAAAAAACATTTCAGCTAGTGAAATGACAGCTATTACACAAGCTTTAGGTGACCTTAGAAAATAAACAAAGGTGGTTAAACAAATGGGTTATGAAAAACAGCTTCAAAAATATGCAGAGTTATTAGTGAAAGTTGGTTTGAATGTTCAGGAAAAAGAACCTGTATATATTCAAGCTTCAATTGATGCAAGTGAATTTGTACATTTAGTTGTTGAGGAAGCATACAAAATAGGGGCAGAAGATGTAAAAGTTAGTTACAAAGATGATAGAATTGCACAGCTTAAATATCAATATGAACCTGAATCATTTTTTGAGAATGTTAAACAATATGATATTGATGAAAAAATGGATTATTTAGATAGAAAAGCAGCGTTCTTATCAATTGTTTCATCTAGTCCAGATAGTTTAAAAGATGCTGATCCTAACAAGATCCGCAAATCTATGGCAGCAAACGGGAAAGCATTTAAAGACTATATGGTTGCCGTTCAAAGTGATCGCATGAGTTGGTGTGTTGCTTCATATCCATCAGTTGGTTGGGCTAAAATGATGTTCCCTGAATTAAGTGATGATGAAGCGGTCAATAAATTGCTTGAAACAATTTTAAAAACAGTACGAGTTGATCAAGAAGACCCAGTGAAAGCTTGGGAAGAACATGATCACTTATTACATGAAAAAGCGGATTATTTAAATAACAAAAAATATAAAGCATTACATTACAAATCAGAAGGTACTGACTTAACAATTGAATTACCAAACGGTCAATATTGGTCTGGTGCAAGTTCTGTAAACTCAAAAGGCAACAGCTTTGTAGCGAATATGCCTACTGAAGAAGTATTTACTGCACCTCATAAAAATGGTGTTAACGGAACAGTAAGTAATACATTACCTTTAAGCTATTCAGGTAATATTATTGATGACTTTACTTTAACATTTAAAGATGGTGAAGTAGTAGACTACAAAGCCGGTGTTGGTGAAGAAATTTTGAAATCGATTCTAGAAACAGATGAAGGTTCAAAACGACTTGGTGAGGTAGCATTAGTACCTGTTGATTCACCAATTTCTAACATGAACACGTTATTCTATAATACATTATTTGATGAAAATGCTTCTTGTCACATTGCATTAGGTTCAGCTTATGCATTTTGTATTGAAGGCGGGAAAGATATGTCAGCTGAACAGTTAGCTGAAAATGGTTTGAATGATTCAACAACACATGTTGACTTTATGATTGGTAGCAAAGATTTATCAATTGATGGCATTTTAGAAAATGGTGAGAAAGAACCAGTATTTAGAGATGGTAATTGGGCATTTTAAAAGATAGCCATTTAAGAATACATCATGTATAATAAAGATAAATAAAGTCTTTATAGCCATTCAAAGGAGGGGATATCATGAGTACACCAATGGAATGGAGTGTAATGATCGCATTTGTGTTCGCAATTTTTGCATTTGGCGGCGCATTAATGATGTATCTTGTTCAAACATTCGATAGTAGAGAGTCTGTACGAATTGATACTGCTGAAGAAGCACTAGAGAAGAAAGTCTTTGATGATGAGGAACATTATCATTAATAACAATGTATAGCCAGGGAAACCTGGCTATTTTTTTCAATAAAAATAGCAAATATCGAACGGGGTTATAATATGAAAACGAAGAAACCAATGAAAGAATCAAGAAGTGTAAAATCCATTCAAATATTTCCAGAGGACACAAATCACCACAATACGATGTTCGGTGGTAAATTAATGGCGGAAATTGATGAAATCGCAGCAATCGCAGCGATGAGACATAGTGGGAATTCAGTTGTAACAGCATCTACAGATTCAGTAGATTTCTTACAACCAATCGGAACGGGTGAAGTGATATCGTTAGTTTCATTTGTCACTTATGCAGGTAAATCATCTATGGAGATCTGTGTAAAAGTCATTAGTGAAGACAATATTAATCAAAAGAAACATTTAGCAGCGTATAGCTTTTTAACATTTGTTGCTTTAGATAAAGAAGGGAACAAAGCAGAAGTTCCAGCAATCTATCCTGAAACAGATGATGAAAAATGGTTCTATGAAAGTGCGCAAGATAGAGTGAAACTACGCCAAGAAAGAAGAAAAGAAAGCAAGAAAACATTAGACTTCATGTCTACAAAACTATATATCTAATTTAAATAAAGGGCTAGGACAACAATCGTTATCCTAGCCCTTTATTATATTATTGATTCATTCTTAATTCGTTTGCTTTAAAGTCAACATCTTTATAGTACATATCTTTTACGAGTAGATTTGGACCTAAACATCTCACTTTAGGACAGTGACAGTTAAGTGATTTTGCTAAAGATGAATTCATCCATGTTTGATATACATCTTCAAGTTTATCTTGTTTAATATTTGCGATAGATCCCGTTTCATCGCCGAAGTCTGTAACAATCACATCTCCAGAAAATACATTTACGTTTAATCTGCTTCTTCCATCTGGATCATTTCTTAAACTTACATTTTTAGATGATTTTAATCTAGATAATAAGTTTTGGTCTGATTCATTCATGAAACAAGGGTAAAAAGGTAACGTTCCAAATAACATCCAAGTATCTTCATCTCTAAAGTCTAAAATTTCATGAATAGTATCTTTCATTTCATCTAAACTCATAATATTTAACTGACTCGCAAAGTCAGAAGGGTACATAGGATGTATTTCATGACGACTACATTTCATATCATGAACAATTTCATTATGGATTTTTTGTAAATAAGGTTTCGTACTTTTATTTAACATCGTTTCAGCAGATACAAACATACCTTGTTCTGATAGTGTGGCAGAGTTTTGAACCATTTGTTCGTATAGACGATATCTTGCTTTTAAAGGTGGTTTCTTGTCCATCACATGGAAACCAACTTCACTGAATTCATCGATTGTTCCCCAGTTGTGTGAGATATGCATAACATCTATATACTCAGCAATTTCTAAATAACGATCAAGTGGTAACGTTAAATTAGAATTCATTTGCGTGTAAATGCCTCTTTTGTGTGCATATTTTAATAAAGGAACGACAGTTTCTCGAATTGATTTTTTACTGAACATTGGTTCTCCGCCAGTAATAGAGATAGTTTTTAAGTGAGGAACTTCATCAAGTCTCTTTAAAATTAAATCCATCGGTAACGTGTCAGGGTCTCGTAATTGCAACGTATAACCTACTGCACAATGTGCACAACGCATGTTACAGAGTGTAGTCGTTGTAAATTCTATATTACTCAGTTGTAATGAACCATGTTCATCTATATCGTTATAGGCTTCCCACGGGTCGTTTTTTACTGAAATAGGACTTTTCAAGTCGTATATCATGATATATCCTTCTTTCTGATTTTTTTCCTATCTATGAGCGTAACACTTGTTATCAAATTTTCCAATACTGATTTATGATTGTTTTTATACTTGTTATCATTCATAATAATATTATTAAAAATAAAGGAGTATTAAAATGAGTAAAAAAACATCACTTAATGAAATCAAACAAAGGTTATCAGACTTTTTAGATGAAATGGAAGCAATGAATCCTGAAGATATGGAAGTATCTGATGTAGATGAATGGATTGCTTTGCTTGATGAACTTGAGAAAAAAGTTCAAGCTATGCATGATTAATGGTGATCATAGATGAATGTTTCAGTAAAAGTAGGACAGAAGTTTCCTTTAACGATCAAACGATTAGGTATTAATGGTGAAGGTATTGGCTATTATAAGAAGAAGATAACATTTGTAGAAGGTTTATTGCCGGGAGAGGTTGGACTTGTCCAAGTTGTAAAAGCGAAACCAAATTTTATCGAAGCGAAAGTAGTCAAAATCCGTGAACGTAGTAAAGAAAGGGTTAAACCTAAATGTAAAGTTTATGATATTTGTGGTGGATGCCAACTGCAACATTTAAATTATGATGCGCAACTTTTATTCAAATCACAAATTGTAAAAGATGCGTTAACTAAATATGCGAAAAATATCCCAACAAAAATTGTAAAACCTACAATCGGTATGGATAATCCTTGGGGATACCGTAATAAAAATCAATTTCCTGTTCAGAAGAAAGGAAATCAACTCATTGCAGGCCTTTATGAAAAAGACAGTCATCAATTAATTGATATTAAAAAATGTCCAGTTCAAGATAAACGTACGATTCAAGTTACGAATGAATTGAGAAATATTTTGACAAATTTACAAGTTAAAGTATGTAGAAATCCAAATAAAGAACAAGGGCTAAGATATATTGTTACGAGAGTAGCAAAGCATAGTCAACAAATACAAGTTACGTTAGTTTGTACGGATGATCAATTGAAGTATAATCAGTCTCTTATTGATCAAATCATGAATTTGTCTTTCGTGGAAAGTTTATCCATCAATATTAATAAAGAGAAGACATCACGAGTACTTGGCAATCAAACGATTCATGTAAGTGGTAAACAACAAATTACAGAAACGCTTGGTCAATACTATTATGATTTATCGCCAGATTCATTTTTCCAATTAAATCCGGAACAAGCTACAAAAATGTACGGTGAAATTGAAGCTCAAGCGAATTTAACAGGTAATGAATCAGTTGTAGATGCATTTTGTGGAACAGGTACAATTGGTATTTGGCTTTCTAAAAATGCGAAAGAAGTAAGAGGTATGGATATCATTAAAGAAGGTATTGATGACGCCAAGAAAAATGCTGAACTCAATAATCGTCATAATGTACACTATGAAGTTGGTGATGCATATAAAGTTATGGATAAATGGATTAAAGAAGGTTTTAAACCAGACGTGATAACAGTTGATCCGCCAAGAACAGGATTAGGTATTAAAGCTGTTGAACTTATTAAATCCGTTCATCCAAAAACATTTGTGTATACAAGTTGTAATCCATCAACTTTAGCTAAAGATTTAGCACACTTATCTAAAAAATACAAAGTCGTAAGCATGCAACCTATTGATATGTTTCCACAAACAGCACAAGTAGAAGTCGTAGCAAAATTAGTTGCAAAATAAGTTTAAAACCTTTCAAAAGTGGTATATAAATATTAGACATACTATGAAAGGAAGAGATTGATATTATGAGTAAAAAAGTAGCAGCAGTTGTAACAGATTTATTCGAGGACGTTGAATTAACAAGTCCACAAAAAGCATTAACTGATGCTGGACATGAAGTTGTTATTATTGGTGAAGAAAAAGGTAAAGAAATCACTGGTAAAAAAGGCGAAAAAGTTACAGTAGAAGTTGGTATTGATGAAGCAAATGCTGCAGATTATGATGCAGTCTTAATTCCTGGCGGATTTTCACCAGATTTATTACGTGGAGATGAACAAGGACGTTTTGGCGAATTTGTTAAACATTTCGTACAAAATGAAAAACCTTCATTTGCAATTTGCCACGGACCTCAATTATTAATTGATACAGATTTATTAAATGGCAGAACTGTTACTAGTTTCTTGTCAGTTAGAAAAGACTTACAAAATGCAGGTGCAAAAGTCGTTGACGAATCTGTAGTCGTTGACAATGGCATCGTCACAAGTCGAACTCCAGACGACTTAGAAGACTTTAACCGTGAATCACTTGCATTGCTTCAATAGATGCTTTGATGAGCCACTCACTTTTATAGTGAGTGGTTTTTTTGTGCAGGCTATTATATAATTTTTTTATAATATGTAAGGAGCGTGGTTTATGGAAAGTAAGTATGATACAAAGTATTTTCAGTCATTAATAGGGCGCGCTGAATTAACCGAAAATATTTTGAAATCAATTCAAAATAAATCAAGTGGAAACGATGGCGAAAACTATTTTAGTGCTATTTTAAATTGTGATACGGATATCGTATATTTGAATGACTTTCAATTTACTTACAATAGTCAAGTTCAAATAGATACAATCGTCATCGATGATTATGCAATATATTTATTCGAGATAAAGAATTATAAAGGCATTTATTATTTAGAAGACACGTTGTTAAAAAATAATTTTGGAAGTACATTTACCTCACCGTTCATACAAATGGAACGAGCTAGAAATGAATTCAATAAACTATGTCACTATTTAGAAATTGGTAAACCCGTCATTTCAAAATTAGTCTTTACCAATCCTTACTTTAACTTCAAAAATAGAAACCTACTAAAAGATCAAGTTATCTTACCCTCAGAATTAGGCTCCATTACCCAACTTTTTAAAAATCAAAATCAATCAGAAAATATAAGAATTAAACAGAAACTATTGTCAGTAAGAAATTCATTTGATGCACAATACAGTAAAGGTGTGACAATACCGTTTGAACAAATCAATCCAGGTATTAAATGCCCTAGATGTAATCGCATGTTCACAGTAAAAAATGAACAAGACAAACAGAAATGTACATGCCAATATTGTGAGTCCGTCATGGATAAAAAGTATCTTTATGAATATAATTTGCAAGAACTGTATTATTTAAAACAAGAGCCATTCACTATCACCGAAGCAGTATGGTGGTTAGGAGGGAATAGTATTACTACAATTCGAAGAGTATGTGAACAAAACTTTAAAAGTATAGGTAAAAGGTATAAGAAATACTATATTTAGAATTAGATGAGTTAGCTAATTACCAGAATTCCGAATAATGGTAGTAAGAGCATTCTAATTACCAGAATTCAGAATAGTGGAAGTTACAGCATTCTAATTACCAGAATTCCGAATAGTGGTAGTAAGAGTATTCTAATTACCAGAATTCGAAATAATGGAAGTTACAGTGTTCTAATTACCAGAATTCAGAATAGTGGAAGTTACAGCGTTCTAATTACCAGAATTCAGAATAGTGGAAGTTCAGAGTTCTAATTAATACAATTTCAAAAAATGTCCCTAACATCCGTTAACAACCTCCATCACAATCTACAAAATTCCACATCTCAGCGCGCTATTTTAAAATTTTTATTGAAAATACTTAAATTTAACCCAACAGAAAAAGCAGTGAAGTTCTTCATAAACTTCACTGCTTCTTTATTTTTATTAGAAGAATCTTCTTATTAGTGTTTTGAGTGGTGGCATTTTTTCGAGTCTGTTTTCTTCTAATGCTGTTCTAATTTCGAATTTTGCATATCCTTTTGCTTCGTCCCATATAATTTTACCTGGTAATGGAGCAGCATCTGGATCTACTTTTACGTTAACAACTACAGGTTTATTCGCATTTTTAGCTTTTTCAAGTGTAGGGGCGATATCTTCTACATCTACGACATTGTAGCCTATACCGCCACAGCTATCTGCAAATTTAGCAAAGTCGATATCGCCTAAATCAATAGCGTATTCTAACTCACCAGCTGCTTGTTGTTCATATTTTATGAATGCTAATTCTTGGTTATTCAGTACGACAACGATAATTGGTAGTTTATATTGTACTGCTGTAACGAAGTCTTGCATAACCATCGCAAATCCTCCGTCACCTGTAATAGCAATTGCTTGCTTATCTGGATTTGCGACTTTACTTGCTATCGCTCCTGGTAATGCACAGCCCATCGTACCTAACCAAGATGACGTGATAAATTTATGGTTGTGACCGAGTTGTAAATATCTTGTACTCCATACTGTTGAAGTTCCGACGTCAACTGAAAATACTGTGTCATCTGTTGAAATTTTTTCTATTTCAGACATTAGTAATTCTGGTCTGATTGGCTTACTGTCATTATTTCTATCTTCTTCTAACCATCTGTTCCATGCTTTCATATTTTCTTGGCATGCTTTTAAGAATTTACGGCCGGTAACTTTTTCAGACGCTTCTGTTAAAGCAGCTAATACATTTTTTGTATCGCCTATTAAGCCGACATCAACATTAAAACGTTTGCCGATATTTGTTTGATTAATATCAATTTGTATACATGGTATATCTTTATCAGGTAAATAATCTACATAAGGATAATTTGTACCAACTAAAATTAATAAATCAGCATCTTTAGACGCTTCAAATGCTGGTTTAGTACCAATTTTACCTAAGTTACCCATGAAATTAGGATGTTTATCCGGTATGATACCTTTTGCTGGTAATGTAATTAAACCAGGTGCATCGATATGATCTAAGAAGTTAAGTAATTCTTCCTTAGCATCTTTAGCACCAACACCAGTTAGGACGACTGGTTTTTCACTTTTATTTATAAGTTCTACAGCTTTTTTAACATCTTCATCTTTAGCGTAAGTTACTGCATTTTCAAATTTATAAGTTTCTCTAGGGACATTGTCTTCAATTTTCTCACCTAGAACATCACTTGGAATCGTTAATACTGCAACGCCTTTTTTAGCATATGCAGTTTTGATAGCTTCATCTACAATTTCATGTACATTTTCAGCTGATTCTAATTGTTTATTATAAACAGCTACATCTTCGAAAAGGGCTGTTAAATTAACTTCTTGGAAGAATTTCGTGCCCAATAATTTCGAATCTGTTTGACCTGCTAAAACGAGCATAGGGACATTATCCATTTTAGCGTCATACATACCATTTAACATATGTATTGCGCCCGGACCACCAATACTTAATGCCACTGCTATCTTGCCTGTTAATTTGGCATAACTACTAGCAGCTAAAGTTGCAACTTCTTCGTGTCTTACATCATAGAATTTAATATTATCTTCTTCTGTTTTAAGTGCATCTACGACTTTATCTATTGAATCACCAGGTATGCCATATACGTGGTCAATTTGCCAATTCTTTAAGACTTGTACGAGTGCTTTGTTTGCTTTAATTTTTGCCATATAAAATTCCTCCTTATCGTTATCTATACCCAAATACGCTAAAAGTTATACTTATAAATAAGACTCAGGACTGATTTTGTTGTTTTTCAGTAAAAAGAAGTGTTTAAATTCATTATTACAAGCTATAATGATGTAAGAAATATGAATAAGGGAGAATACAGATGGGGCTATTTAAGAATAAGAAGAATGAAATACCACAACCTAATTCAGAAGAAGTTCAATATAGAAGATATCAACATTATTATCAAGAACCTGTACAGCCGAGAAAGAGAAAAAGAATTTCAAAGCTATTTGGTCTTGTAACAATACTTATTATACTAGCGATTGTATTTTATTTAGCAGTTATGTATATGTGGTCAAGAACATCTGATGTTGATGATTTAGTAAAAATTGAAGATAAACAATCTTATGTTCAAGTTGAAGATATGCCTGATTATACTAAAAATGCTTTTGTAGCAGTTGAAGATAAACGATTTTATGATCATGATGGAATTGACTTAAGAGGTGTATCACGTGCGCTTGCTGTAAGTTTGAAAAATGGTGAACTAACGCAAGGTGGAAGTACGATTACGCAACAAGTCGTTAAAAACTATTTCTATACGAATGAAACGCAACTCACAAGAAAAGTGAAAGAGATGTTTGTGGCGAAACGTGTTGAAGATAAATATAGTAAGAATGATATTTTGAGTTATTATGTCAATAATATCTATTTTGGTCAAAATAATTATACGATTGAAGAAGCGGCAAATTATTACTTCGGTGCGACAGTCGATAAAAATAATCCAAACCTTCCTCAAGTAACGGTATTACAAAGTGCAATTTTAGCTAGTGTCGTAAATGCACCATCCAATTTTGATATTAATAATATTAGTGATAGTTATATGACACGTATCAAAACAACGCTTGAAAAAATGAAACAACAGAATTATATTACTGAATCAGAGTATACTGAAGCTATAAATGAATTAAATCAATAATAAACACACTGAGTTAAGAGATTAAACTTTTAAACTCAGTGTGTTTTATTGTATCCTATATATATGTGTGGAGGGATGTAAAATGCTTAAAATAACTAAACTTGAAGTACAAAAGAAAAACAAAGAACGTTTAAATTTATTTATTAATAATGAATTTGAAATGGGTATTGATCAAGCAACATACATCTACTTTAATTTAAGAAAAGATTTAGAAATTACAAAAAGTAAGTTACAAGAAATTAAGGACTACGATCAATATAGACAGGCACTTAATCAAGCGATTGTCTATTTATCACATAAAAAGCGTACGAAATATGAAGTGGAAAAATATTTAACAGACAAAGAATATGGCACTGACTTAATTGATAGAGTGATAGAGTATTGTCAATCTAATAAATACATAGACCATAAAGATTATATTGAAAGTTTAAAAAACACCATTTTAAAAACAACGGATAAAGGTCCTGACCATTTTGAAAGAGTAGCTAAAGAAAAAGGTATAGAACAAGATTTAGTATACGAATTCAAAGAAAAGTTTGAAATGGAAATGGCGGAAGATCGCATTCCGAATATCGCAAAAAAGATTATGCAAAAAAAGAAACAACCTCCAAACCGTTTAAAGCAAACGATTGTCCAAACACTTCAACAAAGAGGCTATGCTTTTTCATTAATCAATGAACATCTAACAGATTTGAATATTGAACCGACATCTGATGATGTTGAAAATATTTTGATGAAAGATTTGGAAAAGGTATATAATAAATATCAAAAGAAATATAATGGATATGAACTTAAGTCACATGTTATTCAAGCACTCGTAAGAAAAGGGTATACATTTGAAATGATTAATGACAAATTAGTAGAAAGTGGTATTGTAGATGAATAATGATAAAAAATTTGTTGAAATGACAGAATATGAACTTAAAAACGCAATTGCTGAATATCGCGAAAAGATGAGAAAATCAGAAATGATGGGTATACTAAATGAATATGAAGTATATAAGAGAAAAGCGCTCATAGCAGAAAGTTACCTTGTCGACACTTCAAAAATAGAAGTCGGTAAAGTATATGGCTTAATAGGTGACACACCTAGTTACTTTAAAGTAGAACGCATTAATGGTGTATTTGCTTGGGGATTTAGATTAAAAGGATCAAAAATTGAAGAAGGCATTCCTGTAAGTCTTCTACAACTATAATGGTGGTGCAGAATGACACAGCAAATATTACTGAGAGTTGTTAACGCAACTAAATATTATTATATAAGTAAAGAACAGAATAAATTCAAATCATTATTTAAGTTAAAGCACCTTAATAAAGACATTGTACTTAAAAATGTTACCGTGCATCTTTATAGAGGCGAAGTGCTGGGCATTATCGGCGATGATCAGTCTGGTAAAGAAATGATCAGTAAATTAATGATTAAAGAAGTTGCACCTAATTTAGGTAAAGTAACAAATCATGCACAAACATTTTTAGCGGATGTTAGACATAAAGCTGATGATCATCAAACATTAAATGAAATGATTATTCGTACTTTGAGTTTATCCGGTGTAGAGATTAGAGACATTACGACGATTCAAAGACAAATATTAAGCTTTGCCAAATTATCGGATAAAGCTTCAAAGACGTGCCAAGATATTAATGAAGCAGAATATGCGCAGTTGTTAGTTAGTATAGCCAAATATATGAGACCTACCGTTGCAATTTTTACGAACATCATTCAATACTTAGACGAATCATTTCAGAAGAAGTTCCATGAATTTTTAAATGAACAAAAAGAATACGATCGTGCAGCTGTTGTTATTGATGACCATATACACTCAATTGAGAAAATGAGTAACTATCTTATCTGGCTAACTTATGGTCAAGTTAGAAAAGAAGGTACCGTTAAAGAAGTATTAGGTCATTACCGAGAATATCATAAGAAATATAACCAAATTCAAGATAAAGACCAAAAAGAACTTTACGATCTTAAATGGAAGATGGCTCAACAAGAACTTCCTATAGCGCACGGCGAAGGTTATAAAAGAATGCGTAAATATCAATACGGTAGAGTGCCGAAATCTATTGAGAAAATGATATTTTATGGCTTAACATTTATCTTTGGTGCTACATTAGCAGCGCTATTTATGTTTATAGGTGTGGGTAGCTCGCCTACAGAAAAAGAAGTTACATCAAAACAGGTCATCACAACAAATAGTGAACCAAAATACATAGATAAGTCAGCTTATGTCCTATCGCTGAAACATGATACAGAACTCACACCTTCATCCAAAGGCTCAAAGTTGAAATTACCTCAGTATAGTTTTGTAGATGTAACAGGTGAAAATCAATCTAATTATAGACTTGAAGTAGATGACAAGACTTATATCTCTAAGAAGAATAACTTGTACTTTTTCAATCCGGCAGGACTATATGAAGACGTTGATTGGTCAGATTTAGAAGATTATGTTGATGATAGTTATTTAAATTATATAGATTTTTATAACAGCTTTATGCATAAATCACATAAGAAAGTTTCTGAGACCATTACAGCTGATAAAGCAAACCGATTTAATGAACAAATGGAAGGCCAAAAAGTACATATGGTTTTCGACAGTGATAATCAACTAACTGGTTTTACATTTGATATGAAAAACAAAGCTAAATTAGTTAAGAAATATAATATTTCAAGTGACACTTGGGTAGTTAAATCAAGAGATGGCTTTATGATAGCAGACTTAGCAGAAAACAAATGGATTTTTATTCAATTATAGGAGGTCAATATGAACGAATTATTTGAACAACATATTAAACATTTTCCACATATGCTTAAATATTGCTTCTATGAAGTTAAAACTCATTATAAATATTATGTATCTGCTTTTGCTATCATGTTAGTATTATTGATCTTCACATATTTGAAGTTATGGATTACTGATGCGATAGATGTACAACAATCAACGTCTTATTATAAATTGATTGGCTTTTTCGCTTACATGTGGGTCTTTTTATCACTTTTCAATTCTGAAAAGACAGTCAGAAAGCAAGGAGCACTTTATAATAGATTATCAGTACCGTACTATGTTGGTGCTTCTTCACAAGTATTTTTAACGATGATTATGTTCTTGATTGTTGTAACACTTACTGGTATAGTTTCAACATTTTCGACATCAAATTTAATCGAAATTAATCATTTAGGATTTTTCTATTATTTAGTGATGGCATACATATTACTTGTACCAGTAGCATCTATTATCGGCGTGTTTGGTAAATATGTATATTCTGCAAGGTTTATCGTTTTCGGATTATTGATTGTATTATTATTTGTCGTACCGATATTGTATGTACCTAATAATATGTATGCAGTTTGGGTCAATGTCTTAAAACTCAATCCATTATTCTATATTATTAATGGGTTCCAACAATCAATGGTGTTAGGTAACGCATCCGTTACGAATTTGCCATATCATATTCTGTTCTATTTTGAAGTAGCATTTATCTATTTAGCTTGGATCAATATTAATAAAGCTTATAAAACTGAATACTTTAAATAAAAAAATTAAGGCTGAGATGATTTAATCGTCTCAGCCTTAATTGTATTTCTAAGCTTCAAGTTTTTTCATTAATTTTTCTTCGGTAAATACCCAACCGATATATGAGTTTGTCACTTTCATATCATCATCTAAATGTAGTATAGCTACAAATGGGTAATGACCATTCTTCAAATATCTTAAATCAATAAATCTTAGTTCTGTTGTTTTTTTATCTATTCTTGTAACTTCCCATCGATAAATAGAACTGAAACTTAAGAAAGATCTTAAATTCTCATCATATTTAGCATAAGCCATTATATGGTCATTCGGGAATGCTTGTCTTTTGAATACATCATTAAATGCTACGTTACGACCATAACTACGTCCAACATAATCATGTGTTTCAGTTTGAATGGCAATTCGCCATTCCATAAATCGTATTGTCGGTGCAACAAATATTTTAACAGGATTATCTTCTTGTTGTATTTGTTTTAAAGCTTGGTCTTTTATCGCTTTTTGTAATATGAATCGCACAATATAATAGAATATTAACAAGAAGTATAATGTACCAAAAGCAATGCCAGCATTAACACCGAGTGTCCAGAACAGTATGGCAACTAAGTGTGCTACAAAAATAATGGGGTCAAACGTATTAATAATACTTAATTGAATCCATTTATTAGATATCGGTCTAAGCGCCTGTGTACCATATGAATTAAAAATATCTACAAAAACATGAAAGAATACGGCAAATTGCGTCCATAACCAAATATGCAAGACATCTACTCCTGGAAAGATAACGAATATTAGAAACGTTAATATTAAAGGCCATAATAATGTAAAAGGTATAGAATGAGTGATACCTCTATGGTTTTTAACATATATCGCATTATTTTTTAATTTTAATACTGTATCAATATCAGGTATTTGTGATCCGACCATTATACCAGTTGCCACTGCAGCAAATGTAGGTGTAACATGTGGATCTAATGTTGCAAGACCAGTTAACGCAACACCCATAACAACGTGTGTACCAGTATCCATAAAAATCACCACTTTACTTTAATCTATATGATATATATTATATAGCATATGCATAGTAATCTGAAAGCAATTCACAAGAAAGTAGTGTCATAAATGATAGAAACGAAACAATTTAAAGACGATTTGCTTAATTGGTTTCATAAAAATAAACGACAAATGCCGTGGAGAGAAACATCAAATCCATATTATATTTGGTTAAGTGAAGTAATGTTGCAACAAACACAGGTTAATACTGTTCGACCATATTACAAAGCATTTATTGAGCGTTTTCCAACTATAGAAAGTTTGAGTGAAGCAAACGAAGAAGATGTACTTAAATATTGGGAGGGTTTAGGTTATTATTCTAGGGTTAGAAATTTTCAAGAAGCGGTTAAAGAAGTTCACCACAGTTATAACGGAGTAGTACCAGATAACCCTGATGATTTTAAAAAGTTAAAAGGTGTTGGCCCATATACAAATGCAGCAGTTATGAGTATCGTGCATAATCATCCGATACCAGCAGTTGATGGCAATGTGTTAAGAGTGTGGAGTAGATTGACTGGTAATGACAGTGATATAGCTGCACCGAAGACGAAAAAATTATATGAAGATGAATTACAGCCATTTGTAGAAGAACATTCTGGAGATTTTAATCAAGCAATGATGGAATTAGGAGCAACCATTTGTACACCTAAAAAGACTTTGTGTATTATGTGCCCTGTTCAAAAATATTGTTATGCATTTGCTAATGGTACAGTGGATGAATTACCGGTTAAAAAGAAAAAAATAAAGAAAAAGACAATTGATTTTAACGTATTATATATCACGAATCGTTCTGGAGAAATATTAGTACGCCAAAGAGATACGAAATTATTAAATGGCATGTGGGAGTTTCCAATGTTTGAGGCTGATGAAAGTATACACAGCATTGAAGAAACTTTAGATGCAGTTATAGATATTGATCAAACACCTGAATATACAACTAAGCATGTTTTTACACATATGACATGGAATATGAATGTATACCGTGCGCATACTCAAAAAAGTGATTTTGATTACCCATATAAATGGATTAAAAAAGAAGAAAAAGAACAGTTATCATTTTCAACATCTATGAGTAAGATTTTTAATCAACTCAATGGATAATGATAAGAAACATAATTTTAGCTTATTTATTTAAATATGATATAATAACTTGGTAAATATTTAAAAGGTGGTGTGGAACATGGTCAAAGAATCCATACCAAAAGAAGGCCAAGTAATTAAAATACAAAGTTATAAACATGATGGTAATATACATCGTGTGTGGTCTGAAACAACAATTCTTAAAGGTACGAGTCATGTTATTATCGGTGGGAATAATCGTACACTCGTAACAGAAAGTGATGGTAGAACTTGGGTAACAAGGGAACCAGCGATTGTTTATTTCCATTCAGAATATTGGTTTAACGTCATTTGTATGTTCCGCGAAGACGGTGTTTATTATTATTGTAATTTATCATCACCATTTGTTTGTGATGAAGAAGCGATTAAATATATCGATTATGATTTAGACATTAAAGTTTATCCAAGCGGCAAATATCATTTGTTGGATGAAGATGAGTATAAACAACATATGAAACAAATGAATTATCCTAAAGACATTGATGTAATACTTAGAAGAAATGTTGATATTCTACAACAATGGATTGAACGCAAGAAAGGACCATTTGCGCCAGACTTTATTAAAGTTTGGCAAGAAAGATTTCATTCAATTGATAGACGTAATTCTTGAGAATGAAAATATCACAGCCTAGCTAAAGCTAGGCTGTTTCGTTTGGACTAAGATTGGGGGAACAATAATGATTAAAAGGTATTTACAATTTGTAAAACCATACAAGTGGCATATTGTAGGTACGATTATCATTGGAATTTTAAAATTTGGTATCCCGTTATTACTTCCATTACTGATTAAATATGTAATCGATGATGTCATTAATAATGGTGCACTATCAATTGGACAAAAAACAGAAAAATTAACATATGCAATGTTAATTATGGGATTCATATTTGTTGTACTAAGACCACCTATAGAATACTTCAGACAATATTTAGCACAATGGACATCTAATAAAATTCTGTATGATATTCGTAAAAAATTATACACACATTTACAGGCATTAAGCTCAAGATTTTATGCTAATAATAAAGCAGGGGAAGTTATATCGAGAGTGATCAATGACGTTGAACAAACTAAAGACTTTATCCTTACAGGACTTATGAACGTTTGGTTAGATTTAGTGACTATCGTCATCGCATTAAGTATTATGTTTGTTCTAGATATTAAATTAACATTTACGGCAATTGCGATTTTCCCAGTATTTATATTTAGTATTTATTACTTCTTCGGAAAATTACGTAGTTTAACGAGAAGAAGATCGCAAAGTTTAGCAGAACTTCAAGGATTTCTTCATGAACGTGTTTCAGGGATGTCTGTTATAAAAAGTTTTGCTATAGAAAAAAATGAAGAAAAACGATTTGATAAAAGGAACCAAAACTTCTTAACTAAAGCAACTGATCATACGAAATGGAATGCCAAATCATTTGCAGTTATTAATACAGTTACAGATATTGGTCCATTATTAGTAGTAGGTATCGGTGGTTTTCTTGTTATTCAAGGGAATTTAACTGTTGGGACATTAGCAGCATTTGTAGCATATCTTGAACAGTTATACGGACCTTTAAGAAGATTGGTTTCATCATCTACAACTTTAACGCAAAGTATCGCTTCAATGGACAGAGTATTTCATTTGTTTGATGAAAAATATGATGTCAAAAATGAAGATGACGCACAAGACATTGTCATTAAAGAAGGGCACATTACGTTTGATGACGTATCATTTAAATATAATGATTATGAAGATGAAGTGCTCAAACATATTAACTTAGATATTAATAAAGGTGAAACCGTCGCATTTGTAGGTATGAGTGGTGGCGGTAAATCGACACTTATTAGTTTACTGCCAAGATTCTATGATGTGACGAAAGGTAGCATCAGTATTGATAATCATAACGTTAAAGATTTCACAACCGAAAGCCTCAGAAATCAAGTTGGTATGGTTGAACAAGATAATATTTTATTCTCTGATTCTATTAAAGAAAATATTTTATTAGGTAAACCAGATGCATCTGATGAAGAAGTTATAGAGGCTAGTAAAAAAGCAAATGCACATGACTTTATTATGTCATTGCCAAATGGTTATGATACAGAGGTCGGCGAACGTGGTGTGAAATTATCAGGTGGACAAAAACAAAGAGTTTCTATTGCAAGAATATTCTTGAATAACCCTCCTGTATTAGTACTTGATGAAGCGACGAGTGCACTTGATTTAGAAAGTGAAAAAATTATTCAAGATGCACTTGAAATATTAAGTACTGAAAGAACGACTTTAATCGTTGCACATAGATTATCAACGATTACACATGCGGATAAAATAGTTGTTATTCAAAATGGACAAATTGAAGAAGTTGGTTCACACAAAGAATTAATGGCAGCACAAGGTAGTTATTACAACTTATATAATATTCAATCGTTCGGGTAAAATTACAACACCCCCTCATTCTATGCTATTATTAATTTAATAGAGATAGACTGAGGGGGAATTTTTATGACTTTTTTAAGCATACTACAATTGATTGTGAATATTTTATTCTTTGTCATCATTATTGGTGGTATTATTGCCTGTATTTCTTTGTATGTTATAGATAAAAGGCAAAAGCATCATAGTGTATTAAGAAATTACCCTGTACTTGGTAGAGTGAGATACTTTTTAGAAAGTATAGGACCAGAACTTAGACAGTACTTAATATTAAATGACAATGCTGGAAAACCATTTTCAAGAAAGCAATATTTAAATATCGTCATGCCAGGTAAATATAAAAATAGAATCGAAAGCTTTGGGTCGTTGAGAAAATTTGAAGAGCCAGGATTTTATTTACAAAATACAATGTTTCCAGTAGACCATGACGAATTAGAAATTAACCAAGATGAACAAATGTCTACTTTCATTTATGAAATTTCTAATGAAGGACTTTTTGATCGTAAAGAAGAACAAAAACAAAAAGATGTTGATCCATATAAATTAACAACAGACAACCAAATTATTATAGGTGGTGACTTAAAACATCCATTTATCGTTAATAGATTGGTTGGACAATCAGGAATGAGTTATGGTGCACTAGGTAAAAATGCGATTACTGCATTGTCAAAAGGATTAGGCAGAAGCGGTTCATGGATGAATACAGGAGAAGGAGGATTAAGTGATCATCATTTAAGTGGAGAATGTGATATCATCTTTCAAATAGGACCAGGTTTATTTGGTGTTCGAGATAAAGAAGGTAATTTCGATGAGAAAGAATTTATTGAAAAAGCCAATATGAAACAAGTTAAGGCATTTGAATTAAAGTTAGCGCAAGGTGCCAAAACGAGAGGTGGACATATTGAAGGAGCAAAAGTAACAGAAGAAATTGCTGAAATTAGAAATGTAACGCCTTTTGAAACAGTTAACTCACCTAATAGATTTGAGTTTCTTCATAATAATAAAGAGTTGTTACAATTTGTTCAGAAGTTAAGAGAACTATCTGACAAACCAGTTGGCATAAAAATAGTTGTCGGAAACATAAATGATTTAAAGAAATTAATACATGAAATGGTATCATCAAACATTATTCCTGATTTTATTACTGTCGATGGTGGAGAAGGTGGAACAGGTGCGACTTATCAAGAACTTGTAGATACTGTTGGTTTGCCATTATTTTCTGCATTACCAATATTAGATGTAGAACTTAAAAAATTTAAAATAAGAGATAAAGTGAAAGTATTTGCATCTGGAAAACTTATCACGCCTGATCAAATTGCTATTGCTTTAGCGTTAGGTGCAGATCTCGTTAATGTAGCAAGAAGTTTAATGATTAATGTAGGTTGTATTATGGCTCAACAATGTCATACAAATAATTGCCCAGTAGGTGTAGCTACTACAGATCCAAAAAAGGAATCTGCTTTAGTTGTATCAGAAAAAGAATACAGAGTTTCAAATTATATTGTGAGTTTACATGAAGGGTTATTTAATTTAGCAGCAGCAGTAGGTGTGAGAAGTCCTAACCAAATAAATGAAAACCATTTATTATATAGAAGTGCTAATGGAAATGTCATGAATGTTAATCAATATAAAAAATCAATATATAAAGAGAATTAAAAAAAGACCTGAACAGTTATCTGTTCAGGTCTTTTTTTATAAATCAAAATCTTCATCTTCAATTTGAATGTCGCTATCTTCTGGATGGTATTTGAAATAACTAGAAGATAATTTGTCTAAATGTAAAATAGTCGCTTTATAATCTAACATAGCTGAAATAACTTGCATGACGTTCTCAATATAGTAATCTTCTTGATCAGGATTTTCCATAATATCTTTAATGAATATTTCCATTAAATCTTCTTTATAAGGTTCTACTAAATAATCTGGAACTTGATCAATTTCGTGTTTAGCTTTTTGTGATATCCTTACTAATATTTGTTCATGCTGCGCCATCAGTTCATCCAGTTCAAACTTCATTTGTACTTTGAGATCATCATTTAAGTTATGAATATCGTTTTCGTAACGATTCATTTTTCTTAAAACTTCGTATGCTCTACGTGTTGATGCAATAATCTCTTTGAAAAGAATCTTCTTACGCATTTGACTAAAAGCTTGTTTCTTTGTGTAGGCTCTTTCTTCTTTATAATATAAATAAAATTGTTCAAGCTTTACGATACGTGTTCTGATTGTTTCTAAATCTTGCTTTACGTAGTGAAATTCAGTTGTACCATTTAACACTAATCTAAACCATTTAAAGATATCTGTAGAAATATTAAGTGAGTTATAATACATTTTAGTTTCGAATTTCGGTGGTAAAAACGTAAAGTTAACAAGGAAAGCACTTAATACACCAATCATAACTAAGACGAAACGATAGAATGCAGAGATATAGAAATCTCCTTCATGATGTCCAAGTATGATTAAAGCTGTAACAACTGCTAAGTTAGAAACATGTTGTAGATTAAATTTGTAAAGTATTGAAATAATGATAATCGCTGTTAAACCGATAAATACAACATTGTTACCAAATATAGAGAATATGGTAACAGCTGTAATCGCACCAATCACATTACCTTGAAATTGTTCTACAATCGTTTTGAACGAACGATAGACACTTGGTTGCATGGCGACCATTGCAGCAACACCAGCTATTGATGTTATCATTGCTGGTCCTGGCAGTAAATTAGCTATAAATATTGCTAGGACAATCGCGATACCAGTTTTAAATATTCTTGCCCCAAATTTCATAAAACCATTCCTTTTTGTTTTTAAAACAGGGTTGTAACAAATATCACAAGCCTAGTATATATTGGTTATACAACGTTTTGGCTAACTTTTCAAGTTTATAATTGAGAGAAAGCGTAATCAACTGCATTTAATGTTTGATTTATGTCTTCTTCAGTATGTTCAGTCGTTAAGAACCATGCTTCATATTTAGAAGGTGCTAAATTAATACCTTGATTTAACATTAACTTAAAGAATTTTGCGAACTGTTCGCCGTCAGTATTTTCAGCTTGAACATAATTTTCAACTTTTTCGTCTGTAAAGTAAAGTGTTAAAGCACCTTTGATTCGATTAACTGTTGCTTTAACGTTATGTTTTTTAATTAATTCCAATAAACCTTCTTCTAATTGTTGACCTAATTGATCCAATTGATCGTAAACACCAGGTTGTTCCAATATTTCCAACAAAGCAATTCCAGCTCTCATAGAAAGTGGGTTACCCGCCATTGTACCTGCTTGGTATGCTGGACCAAGTGGCGCAACATGTTCCATGATTTCTTGACGTCCGCCGTATGCACCGATTGGTAAGCCGCCACCAATAACTTTACCAAATGCAGTTAAGTCAGGATAAACGCCTAATAAATCTTGTGCAGCTCCGTAATGGAATCTAAATGCTGTAATAACTTCATCATAAATCACTAAACCACCGTATTGATGTGTTACTTCATTTACAGCTTCTAAAAAGCCTTCTTTAGGTTCAACCATACCAAAGTTTCCAACGATTGGTTCTACTAAAACACCAGCAACTTGATCGCCCCAATGTTCCATAGCTTCTTTAAATGAATCTATATCATTAAACGGAACTGTAATAACTTCTTGCGCTACACTTTTCGGTACACCAGCAGAATCAGGTGTGCCAAGTTGAGATGGACCACTTCCTGCAGCAACAAGCACTAAGTCAGAATGTCCGTGATAACATCCAGCGAATTTAATGATTTTATCTCGCTTAGTATATGCACGTGCAACTCTAATAGTTGTCATAACAGCTTCAGTACCTGAGTTTACAAATCTGATTTTTTCTAATGATGGAATAGCGTTACGTAGTTTTTTAGCAAACGTAATTTCATATTCAGTAGGTGTACCGAATAATACACCATCTTCAGCTGCAGCTTTAATGGCTTCCGTTATATGTGGATGTGCATGTCCAGCTATGATTGGTCCATATGCTTGTAGATAGTCTATATATTTATTGCCATCAACATCGTAAAAATACGCACCTTTACCTTTTTGCATAACTACAGGAGCGCCACCACCTACAGCTTTATATGAACGAGATGGTGAATTGACACCACCAAGAATATATTCATTTGAAAGTGTTTGTAAGTACTCACTTTTTGTAAATTCCATATTATCAACCTCTTTTAATTTAATTATTTTCATTTATATCGTATCATAAAATTAAACATCTATCGTTTATAAGGAGTGTAAAATATGATACAAATTGGTGAAAAATTTCCGGATTTCAAGTTGAAAAATCAAAATGGTGAATTAATTAGTAATGAGGACTTAAAGGGATCTAAAGTCGTTGTTTATTTTTACCCTAGAGATAATACACCGACATGTACGACAGAAGCATGTGATTTTAGAGATAATTTAGAAGATTTTAATGAATTAAATACGAAAGTTTATGGTATTAGTGGAGATAGTGAAAAGAAACATGCTAATTTTTCTAATAAACATAATTTGAATTTTGATTTACTAGTAGATGAAGATTATAAGCTTTCTGAAGAAGTAGGCGTATATCAATTGAAGAAATCATTTGGTAAAGAATCAATGGGGATCGTTAGAACGACTTTTGTGTTAGATGAAGAAGGTACTGTCATACATAAAATTGACAAAGTAAAAGTTAAAACTCAAATTGAAGACTTAAAAAACTTTATAAAGGAATGATATAAATGAAAGTCGTTACTTTAATGAGGCTAAAAGAACAAGAAGAGAGACTAAAAGAAACATTTCCTAATGTAGATTTTAAATTTTATAAACATCCGAATGAAGCACGTGATGAAGATTTAGAAGATGTTGATGTATTAGTTAGTTATCATGGAGAAGTGAATCCTTCATTTTTAGATAAATGTAAGAATATCAAACTAATCGCATGGTTTGCTACAGGGGTGAATCAATTACCTCTAGGTTACATTCAAGATAGAGGAATTAAATTGACTAATGCAAGAGGGGTACATGCCATTCAAATCGCTGAATTTATTTTTGCATATATTCTAAATGATATTAAACTATTTAGTACTTCATATGAGTCTCAAAAGAAACGTGAATTTAATCATAAGCTTAAACCTGATTCAATAAATGAAAAGACTATTCTATTTTTAGGTACAGGCAAGATTCCGCAAAGAACTGCTGAAGTTGCTAAATCATTTAATATGAAGGTTATTGGTATAAATACAACTGGACATGATGTTCCTGGGTTTGATGAAGTTTATTCTATAGAAGAAAGATGTCATGTATATCATAAAGCTGACTTTGTTGTGAATGTATTACCTGAAACAGAAGATACGATACATTTATTACAGAAAGAAGACTTTAAACTTATGAATGAAGATACACATTTTATAAATGTAGGTAGAGGTACTGTCGTATCAGAAAGTGTCTTATATGAAGCCTTGGATAATAAAGAAATTAGATATGCATCTTTAGATGTATTTGAAGAGGAACCATTACCTGAAAACTCTAGACTATATGATTTAGATAATGTGTTTATCACAGCTCATATTACAGGTAATGATCTTAACAATTTAAAGAGAAGTACAGATATTCTAATTGAAAATCTTAAACATATTGAAAATGATGAACTAGATAAGTTAATAAACATTGTTAACTCAGAAGCGGGATACTGATTAATTGTTTGACAAAATGCTACTAAAAGGGATATATTATAAATAATAATCATTATAAATTAGAAGGTGGGTGTAAGGATGCAACAAAATATTGAGAATGTTGAACATATGTTAGACGATGCAATTGGTACTTTAAGAAGTACTGGTGTTAGAATTACACCACAACGTCAATCGATACTTCAATATTTAATCGAAACAGATAGTCATCCTACTGCTGATGAAATTTATCAGTCACTTTCACCACAATTTCCAAATATGAGTGTTGCTACAGTTTATAATAACTTAAAAGTTTTTAAAGAAACTGGGCTTGTTAAAGAATTAACATACGGTGACGCATCAAGTCGTTTTGATTTTGAAACACATAATCACTATCATATTATCTGTGATCAATGTGGTAAGATATCTGATTTTCATTATCCACGATTAGATGAAGTAGAACAATTGGCACAACATGTCACTAGTTTTTCAGTAACGCACCACAGAATGGAAATATATGGTGTTTGTCCAGAATGTCAAAACAAGAATAAATAAAACAAAAAGCTAAAGGCGGATGCCTTTAGCTTTTTTTCTTTTCTTCAGTATGTTCTTCAGTTTGCTGCTCTTCTAGTTTCTTAGATTTGCGCTTATTATTATAATCTTGATTAAAGGCTTTACCCTCTAAATTCTTATCTAATGTAAGAGGTTGATTACAATTAGCACAAATATCTGCTCGTCCTAACATTTTTGTATAATGATCACAGTTTGGACATTGCACTTGTATAGTCCGAGAACTCAACATGCCAATCCAAAAGTAAACTATAAATGAAAGACCAAGAGCTAACATTCCTAATACTAAGAATATACTAAATACAATTTGGCTCTTAAAATAGTAAAAGAAGAATACACCTATGTACATAACAATCATACCTAAGAAGATTAATCCTAATGCAAAAGATCTAATTCTATTTATTTTACTAGTAGGTTTTTTGCGAAATAGCTTCAAATCTATTCCCTCCATACTTATTAATACTGATAAAGTATAGCATAATTTCTATTAAAATATATAGTCCCTAATAAAGCGAAATAATACACAATTTTGTTTATATAAATCGTTGACGTATAGTATATATCTTGATATTATATAAAAGTCGTCAAAACAGACAGACATCGCAAAATAAAACGATTGTTAAAAAGGTTAATAAAGTGTAAATTTAACGCTTGAAATTAACTAAATAACAATGTAATATAAATTATGCAAGTTGATTGAAACGGAAACGACCACTTGAAAAGCTGAGTCAAACCGGACAAAACAAATTATTATTTTTTAAAAATAATACTTGACTTGATATTTAATAACTAGTATAATTGTTTCTTGTAGTGATTAAAATGAACATTGAAAACTGAATGACAATATGTCAACGTTAATTCCAATAATTGAGTACTGAAAGTACTTCAGAGTGATTGGCTTAACCAATCAAAAATGAGCTTATCAAGCTTACTTCTTTTATGGAGAGTTTGATCCTGGCTCAGGATGAACGCTGGCGGCGTGCCTAATACATGCAAGTCGAGCGAACAGATGAGAAGCTTGCTTCTCTGATGTTAGCGGCGGACGGGTGAGTAACACGTGGGTAACCTACCTATAAGACTGGGATAACTCCGGGAAACCGGGGCTAATACCGGATAATATTTTGAACCGCATGGTTCAATAGTGAAAGACGGTTTCGGCTGTCACTTATAGATGGACCCGCGCCGTATTAGCTAGTTGGTAAGGTAACGGCTTACCAAGGCGACGATAC
>NZ_JAJNIL010000008.1:0-151973 GCF_022386455.1 Mammaliicoccus sp. I-M35
ATGATTCGAAGACTACAGGCTGAGAACATGCCCGCGGAAAGCATGCGCATAAAAAAATGCCGGCAAAGTCTAAGACTTTGTCGACACTCTGGAGCAACAGCTTAGGCTGTTGCTCTTTTCTTTATAGAGAAAGATGGAAATGTCGGGATGCGAGTGAGAAATATGGACCGATACGGAAAATTATCGGTCCAGAAACGGAAAATATGGACCGATACGGAAAATTATCGGTCCAGAAAAGAGAAATATGGACCGATACGAAAATTTACCGGTCCAGAAACGAGAAATACGGGCCGGTACGGAAAATTAACGGTCCAGAAATGGGATTTGCAGGCCGATAAAAAAATTATCGACCCGAAAACAGGATTTCCAGGCCGAAAAAATAAAATATCGACCCGAAAACTGGATTTGCAGGCCGATAAATAAATTTATCGACCCGAAAACAGGATTTGCAGGCCGATAAATAAAATTATCGACCCGAAAACGAGATTTGCAGGCCGATAAAAATAATTATCGACCCGAAAACGGGATTTACAGGCCGATAAAAAAATTTATCGACCCGAAAACAGGATTTGCAGGCCGATAAATAAAATTATCGACCCGAAAACAGGATTTACAGGCCGATAAAAAAATTTATCGACCCGAAAATGAGAGTACCACCGCATATAACATCACAATCCACCATAATAATGTATAATTACCTTAATGCAATAATAAGTGATTTTGATAACTTGATGATCAAGCATTAATAGGAGGTATTACTATGGAATATTCAATAAAGAGAATACCTAGCAATGAGGATTTACAAAAGTTATATTTAAGTGTCGGCTGGGATGTATATGTAAAGAATAATGAAGATATGACTGTGCTATTAAAAAATGCATGTTACTTTGTAACTGTATGGGATAATGATCAATTACTGGGATTGACTAGAGTTATTAGTGATGACCATTCAATTGCATATGTACAAGATATTCTTATAGATCCTGATTATCAAGGTAACGGAATAGGTAGCAAACTTTTAAATATGATTAAAGAACGATTTAATCATGTCAGACAAGTTGTATTAATGACGGATACATCAGAAAAGACTATCAATTTTTATGAAAAGAATGAGTTACTGTCATTAGATAAATATGACTGTACTGCTTTCATGAAGATCAACCAATAGTCCTCCCACATCCACAACTCAAAAAAACGGACCGACTGTTCTACGTCGGTCCGTTCTCTATTTAAATTACTTAGTATATTTTAATCTTGCGAATGCATCGTGTTGATGTATAGATTCTTCGTTTCGGCATTCGATTTCGAATCCTTGAATCCAATCTAATTCTACTAAATCAGCTGCTACTAATCTAATTAAATCTTCTACAAATCTTGGATTCTCATATGCTCTTTCTGTAACGGCTTTTTCGTCTGTTCGTTTCAAGATTGGGTATAACATTGAACTTGCGTTAGCCTCCATACCGTCTAATACAATATCTTTGTAGTTATCTGGTAGGCTTACTTCTGGATCTAAATCAATTAGGACTGTGATAATACCACGCTGATTATGAGCTGAGTATTCACTAATTTCTTTAGAACATGGGCATAACGTTGTTACAGGTACTTCTATACCTAAAGATTTCTTTGTTATTTTATCTTCTGAAACGGATAAGATATATCTAATATCTGCATGACCGACTGCCTTTTGGTTTGTAACTGGGCTAAAGCGGTTAAAGAACCATTTTGCTGTTACGTCAACTGATGCAGTATTTTGAATCATTGCAGTTTGTAGTGTATTTAATAATGTTGTTAGATGATCGAAATCTAGTTTTACACCGTTATCATAATGTTTTTCAACACTTTCGATAATACGGCTCATATTAATACCTTTTTCGTCTTGATTTAAACTAGTTGAAAATTCGAAGTTTCCAACTGTTTGAAAATCATCAATTCTTACAGGGTAAATTAAGTTCTTAATACCAACATGTTCAATTTCGAACAGGAAATCTTTCTTAGAGCTTTGTAAATCAGGCATCTTTTCTTTTTCAGTTGGCTTTGTACCTTTAATAGGGTCAACTGAACCGAAATATTTCCAGCGCGCTTCACGTGTTGATAAATCTAATTGTGTCATTCACATTGCCTCCACTATCTATTCAATATGATATGTCCAGAAATGTTCTGTCTTCATCCACATATCTTTAGCCGCTTCACCTTCTTGAGTATTTGAAGCAAGGTTTTGTAACATTGGACCTGTTTGAGACGCATGAGCTTTAAGGACTTTCATCTTGCGTTCTTCGTATCCAGTAATATCTATATTAATATCCGGTTCTCCTAAATCGCTGTAAGTGTCATTACTAAATGCCACAAGGTGTAATTTAGGTCTCGCTGATGCTTCCATACGACTGACTGTTCTTACAACTGATTCTGCAGTTGCTTCATGGTCAGGGTGAACGGAATAACCAGGATAGAATGAAATAATCAATGATGGGTTAAGTTCATCTATTAATGATTTTACCATATTATCTAATTCATCTTTAGGTTCAAATTCGATTGTTTTATCTCTATAGCCCATTTTTCTTAAATCCGTGATACCGATCGCTTCAGCTGCTGCATCTAATTCACGTTCTCTTATAAATGGTAAAGATTCACGTGTAGCAAAAGGTGGGTTACCTAGGTTACGGCCCATCTGTCCTAACGTTAAACATGCGTAAGTTACTGGTGTACCATTGTCCACGAACTTACTTAATGTACCAGATGTTCCAAATGCTTCGTCGTCTGGATGTGGAAAAATAACTAATACTTGTCTTTCGTCATTCATTGTATTCACCTCTTAATCCTTGAAAGGATTGCTACTAATTTCTAAAGTTGCAGCAAGTTGTCCTTCATAATTTAGTCCCGCTATTAATAGTTCGTTATTTTCAGTTACTTCATAATGTGTTAATCCTTGAACATAAACCCAACCGTTGTTGTCTAATTTTAAACCAACACGATAAGGTTCTTTATTACCACCCGTTAAATGTGCGTGTGTAAAAGTAACTTGAATATTTCTTAAAAATGTACCAGCATTAAATACTTTGCTATCAAAATGGTTTGCATAAGCACCATTTGTTGTTTCTACATGGAGATAAACTGGCTTATTTTCATATTCCGATATTAGTGATTGTACTTGATCTACTTGAATTAATTCCATGCCTTTCACTCCTCATAGTATATACTTTACTATTCTACTAAATTCTTGAGTAAATTTATATACATTCTGCTCACAAGTTATGATTTATTGTCTTGAAGTATGACATCTCTCGTATGCTGATAAAGATTCATATTATCTTGGCGCTCTAACAACATATAACTGACCACATCAATCAAGAAATGTGCTGAAATTTGTGTGTTAATGAATTGTTTATCGTTCACTCTCGTTTGATCAATCGTCATGATGACAATGTCAGAATAAGCAGTCAGTTCACTGCCAGCATAGTTTGTAATCGCAATAACAGTTGCCCCTTGAGATTTCGCAATTTTAGCAGCATTAATCAGTTCTTCTGTCTTACCACTATTAGAAAAAGCAATTAACGCATCATTTCTATTTAATAGCGAAGCCCCAATTTTCATTTGATGCGCATCAGTTACAGAACTTCCGGCTATGCCCATTCTCATCGTTCGATAATAGAATTCAGTTGCTGTTAAACCAGAACTCCCTAAACCTGCAAAAAGTGTTTGTCGACTATTAGTTAAAATATCAATCAGTTGATTAATTTTATCGTTAGATATAAATTCACCAGTTTGTTGTATAAGCGTTTGATGATATTCATGGATTCTTTTAATGAGCGGAACATTTTGAATATCCGTCTTCTCATAAGTTTGTTGAATATTGAACTTCATATCTTGAAAATGTTGATAGTTCAATTTATGACTAAATCTTGTAATGCTAGAAGTTGATACACCAATTGCATAAGCTAAAGAAGTAATTGTTGAAAAATGATCGCCAACTGGATGATCGAGTATAAATCTAGCAATCTTTTCATCAGATTTTGTGAAAAGGTATGAAAATTGTTGAATACGATTTTCAAAATTCATGAAGGACACCTCAATTTATAGAATAAATAACATTATAATTGAAAAGATTTTTCAAAACAAATAATAAAGTTGACTATAATTTTCATGGTGTTATATTTAGGGTAAATAGGGAGGTAGGTGTTCGAATGAGTAAAATTTTTGATAAAGCACAACAATTCGGGAAATCATTTATGTTACCTATAGCAATTTTACCTGCAGCAGGGTTGTTATTAGGTATCGGTGGTGCTTTAAGTAATCCAAACACAATTAAAGCATATCCGATTTTAGACGTAGATTTATTACAGTATATATTTATTTTGATGTCATCAGCGGGGAATATCGTTTTTGCGAATTTACCAGTATTATTCGCAATCGGGGTTGCGATAGGCTTAGCAAGAAGTGATAAAGGTACAGCAGGTTTAGCAGCAATGTTAGGATTCTTAATTATGAATGCGACGATGAACGCATTATTAACGATTACGGATAATGTTGCAGCACCAGAAGCATTAGCTAAAGCAGGACAAGGTATGGTATTAGGTATTCAAACTGTCGAAACAGGTGTGTTCGGTGGGATTATCGTCGGTATTATGACTGCCATGCTACACAATAAATATAACAAAATCACATTGCCACCGTTCTTAGGGTTCTTTGGTGGATCGAGATTCGTACCGATTGTAACGTCAATTGCGTCAATCGTACTAGGTGTTATTTTGTTCTTTGTTTGGCCAACGATTCAAGGTTGGATATTCAATGCGGGTGGTCTTGTTAATAAAACAGGAGTCATCGGGACGTTTATTTATGGATTTATATTACGTATGCTTGGGCCATTTGGCTTACATCATATATTCTACTTACCATTCTGGCAAACTGCACTTGGTGGTACGATGGAAATCAACGGGAAAATTATACAAGGGACTCAAAATATCTTCTTCGCACAATTAGGAGATGCAGATTTAACACATTATTATTCAGGTATTTCAAGATACATGTCTGGTCGTTTTATTACAATGATGTTCGGATTACTTGGTGCAGCTTTAGCAATTTACCACACAGCTAAACCAGAGAAGAAAAAAGTAGTAGGTGGCTTAATGCTTTCTGCAGCATTAACATCATTCTTAACAGGTATTACTGAACCACTTGAATTCAGTTTCTTATTCATAGCACCAGTATTATATGTTATCCATGCAATATTTGATGGTTTAGCATTTATGATGGCTGACATATTTAACATCACTGTCGGTCAAACCTTTAGTGGCGGATTCATTGATTATATCCTCTTCGGTGTGTTACAAGGGAATAGTAAGACGAACTATTTATTAGTCATTCCTATCGGTATAGTTTGGTTCTTCTTATACTATGTGACTTTTAGATTTTTAATTACGAAATTTAACTTTAAGACACCAGGACGTGAAGATAGTGAAGCGGTTCAAACTGTTGAAGCAAGTGAACGTGCCGAAACAATCATTAAAGGTTTAGGTGGAAAAGAAAACATAGATACAGTCGATTGTTGCGCTACAAGATTACGTGTAACGATTAATGATGAGTATTTGTTCAACGAAGAACTCATTAAGACGACAGAATCAAGAGGTATCGTCAAAAAAGGAACAGGTATTCAAATCATTTATGGTCCGCATGTTACGACTATAAAAAATGAAGTAGAAGAAGCGTTAGAAAATCAATAAGGAGTGTTTTTATAAATGTTACCACAAGGATTAATCGTGTCATGTCAGGCTTTACCGGATGAACCATTACATTCATCTTTTATTATGAGTAGGATGGCGTTAGCTGCATCTCAAGCAGGTGCTAAAGGTATTAGAGCGAATACGAAAGAAGATATTATTGCTATTAAAGAAGAAGTTGATTTACCGGTAATCGGCATTGTAAAACGTGATTATGAAGGTTCAAAAGTATTTATCACAGCAACTTCAAAAGAAGTCGATGAATTAATTGAAAGTGGTTGTGAAGTTATTGCGTTAGATGCGACGAAACAAGAAAGACCTAAAGAGTCACTTGAAGAACTTGTTTCATATATTAGAGAGCATGCACCAAACGTTGAAATTATGGCAGATGTCTCTGATTTAGAAGAAGCTATTCAGGCTGATAAATTAGGATTCGATTATGTAGGTACAACTTTAAGAGGTTATACAGAATATACAAAAGGTCATGTATTATACGAAAATGATTTTCAATTTTTAAAAGAAGTATTAGACAATGTTAACGCAAAAGTAATCGCAGAAGGAAACGTTATTACCCCTGAAATGTTTAAACGTGTAACAGATTTAGGCGTACATTGTACAGTTGTTGGCGGCGCTATTACGAGACCTTTAGAAATAGCGAAAAGATTTATAAAAGAAATAGAGGGATAATTATGCAAATCATGAATTTAGGATCTAAAGAGGAAGCATGCCACTATGTTGCGAATGAGTTATTAAAGCAAATTATTTCAAATAAAAAAAGTGTGCTTGGATTAGCGACTGGTGGAACGATGGTTCGTGTATACGAACAACTTGTGAACTTGATTAGAATTAATGAAATTGATTTGAGTGAAATCACGACATTTAATTTAGATGAATATATTGGTATCGATTATGATCATCCAGAAAGTTACTACACATATATGCATGACGTACTCTTTAATCATTTACCATCTTGGAATGAATCGCGAATACATTTACCAAACGGTTCGGCAGAAGATTTAGAAGCAGAAACGAAACGTTATGAAGCATTATTAGATCAAGAAGGACCAATAGATGTTCAAATACTTGGTATTGGAGAAAATGGTCATATTGGTTTCAATGAACCAGGCACTCCATTTGATAGTGTGACAAGTATTGTGAATTTAACGGAGTCTACAATAGAAGCGAATAGTAGATATTTTGAAACAATTGAAGAAGTACCAGAACAAGCCATTTCTATGGGTATTCAATCTATTATGAAAGCTAAACGTATAATTCTATTAGCTTATGGACCGAAGAAAGCAGAAGCGATTAAACGATTATTAACAGGTGACATTACAACAGACTTACCAGCATCTGTTTTGTATAATCATCCTAATGTAGAAGTTATACTAGATAATAATGCGTATTTAAGTGAAGAAGAAGACATTTAGAGTAATAAGTCATAGTAAAAATTCACTTGAATGATGATACTCTTTAAAGTACAATTACAACTGAGATTAGCCTCAAGAAATGGCGGGTGGAATTATTGGAAACAATGCGCATTTCATTTAACGATGAAGCGGTTTTAGATTATTGTAATATAATGGGATATCAGTACTATGAAGAAGTACCAGTTCAATACTTATTAAGCGTACTTCGAAAGTTTAATAGTTTTAAGCCATTTATGAGAAATGATACAAAACTTAAACAAATTAAAAGTGAGTTTGAACAGACAGAACGTATTATGACATTAGAAAATTACATCGCAGAATTAGAATGTTTAAATGAAACAAAAGAGGGAGATAATGCATTTTATCAATATCAAATGACATTATTTAAGAACCGCAAAGAAGTGGCAAAAGTCACAGCAGAATTTAGTATCATGAAATCATAATAGAAAAGCTGTACGCATGTGCGTATCGTATTGAATGAAGCCGAGACAAGAAATGTTGTCTCGGCTTTTGTTTATATTTGGGTGTTGGTTGTGAGAATTCCATGTGGTGGACTCTTATCGTTAAAAGCAGTTTTGGGTGAAGGTGCAAATAGTGGGGCAGTTATTAGCAGTTTTGGCTGAAAGTGCAAATACTGAGTGCCATGTTTACAGTTGTTACGAGTTTTGTAAATAAGGCGGCCGTTAGTAACATTTTGGCTGAGTTTTGTAATTATAGCGGTCCATAGTAACATTTCAGCCGAGTTTTGTAATTAAGGCTGTCTATAGTAACATTTCGGCTGAGTTTTGTAACTATAGACGTCCTTAGTAACACTTCGGCCGAGTTTTGTAAATAAGGCTGTCCTTAGTAACACTTCGGCCGAGTTTTGTAAATAAGGCTGTCCTTAGTAACACTTCGACCGAGTTTTGTAACTAAGGCGGTCGATAGTAACACTTTGGCCGAGTTTTGTAATTAACGCCCCCGTTATGAACAAGTTTAGCCAGAAGTGTTCACAACGCCCCCATTATGAACAAGTTTAGCCAGAAATGTTCACAACACCCCCGTTACGAACAAGTTTGGCGAGAAGTGTTCACAACGCCCCCGTTATGAACAAGTTTAGCCAGAAGTGTTCACAACGCTCCCGCTACCCCCGCTCCCGTCGTTAACCCCAATAGAAACAACCTCCTAGCTTCCCCACAAAAAAATGCCAACAAAGTCTAAGACCTTGTCGACATTATGAAGCTGTACGCACACGCGTACAGCTTTTTATTATACTTCTTCAGTATATACTTCTATTTTTTCGATACGGTTTGAAGCGCCGTGATCTACTGGACCTACGAAGTCGTTCATTTTCCAACCGTTTTTAATAGCTGATGCTACGAATGCTTTTGCATGAATGATTGCATCTTCTGGTGATTCGCCGTTTGCTAAGTTAGCTGTTGTTGCTGCTGCGAATGTACAACCTGCACCGTGGTTATAACTTGATTGGAATTTATCTGTTGATAATAGGACATGCTTTTGTCCGTCATAGTATAAGTCATAAGCTTTATCTGATTCTAGAGCTTTTCCACCTTTAATGACAACATATTGTGCACCAAGTTCGTGGATTTTTTCTGCTGCTTTTTTCATATCATCAATTGAAGTTAGTTTACCTATACCTGATAGTTGACCTGCTTCAAATAAATTTGGTGTAACGACTGTTGCTTTTGGTAATAGTTCTTTGATCATTGCATCAGTATTTCCCGGGTTAAGTACTTCGTCTTCACCTTTACATACCATTACAGGGTCAACTACGAAAATTTCAGCGTCTGCTTCGTCATATGTTTGACGTGCACGTTTAATAATTTCTTCAGAACCAAGCATACCTGTTTTTATTGCATCTGGTCCGATTGAAATAGCTGTGTTTAATTGTTTATCTAGTAAATCAAGAGGTAATGGTGTTACGTCGTGTGACCATGTTTGTGGGTCCATTGTAACGACTGCTGTTAATGCAACCATTCCATATGTGTCATGCTCTTGGAATGTCTTTAAATCTGCTTGCATTCCAGCTCCAGCACTTGTGTCTGATCCTGCTATTGTTAAGACTTTTTTTAATGCCATTGATGATTCCTCCCAATAATTCATATATTTCATCATATCACGTTTTTTAATTGTAAAAAATAGTTATGACCTTTTCTTGAGTGCTATGTTATCATTTTTATTGAGGTGAATAATATGGATTGGCAACAAATATTTCATAAAATAAAATCCGAACATGATTTTTCAGAAATGGAGTCATTTTTAGAAGAAGCATATAAAAGTAAGACGATTTATCCTGATAGAGAAAATATTTATCAAGCATTTGATTTAACACCTTTAGATCATGTGAAAGTGGTTATTCTCGGGCAAGATCCTTATCATGGTCCGAATCAAGCGCATGGCTTAGCTTTTTCAGTACAACCAGACGCAAAATTCCCACCTTCATTAAGAAATATTTATAAAGAATTAGAAGACGATATAGGTTGTAAGAGAACGACACCTCACTTGCAAGATTGGGCTAAGGAAGGTGTATTACTTTTAAACACCGTCTTAACAGTAGAAGCGCATCAAGCACATTCACATAAAAATATTGGTTGGGAAATATTCACGGATGAAATTATTAAACATGTTTCCAGTGAATTAGAAGATGTTGTGTTTATACTTTGGGGTAAACCTGCACAATCTAAGATCAAGCTTATTGATACAGAACGCCATCATATTATACAATCTGTACATCCAAGTCCATTATCGGCTTATAGAGGATTCTTTGGGTCTAAACCATTTAGTAAGACGAATGAATATCTTATTGCGAGTGGCAAAGAACCCATTAATTGGTGTGGAGGTGACATTTAATGATAAGTAGATCACAATTAATTGCTGCAATAGAAGAAGAACTCGTTGCTGCTGACAATGCTTCAACAAATGAAGTCTTTAATCGCCACATGCATGCCATTCATACGTTAAGTGGATTGGTAGATAAAGAAGACGATTTAACGCACGATATTAAAGTAGAACAAAATATTTCTTCTACACCTAAACCAACACCAAAAGCAAAACCACAAATTTCAGATGAAGAAATTAGAAAAATGGGTGGTAAAGTGCGTAACGAACCATCTGTAAATAAAACAGACAATCAATTAATAACAGATGATGGTATAGGTAACGGAGATTCAATATTTGATTTTTAAATAAGAAAGGGAGATAACAAATGAAATTATTTATTATAATAGGTGCAATTAATGCAATGATCGCTGTAGCAGCAGGTGCATTTGGGGCACATGGTTTAGAAAATAAATTATCGGCTAAATACTTAGATATATGGGGTAAAGCAACAACATACCAAATGTATCATGCACTCGGTTTAATATTAATTGGTATTATTTCGGGCACAACATCTATCAGTTTAAACGTAGCTGGATGGTTAATGACGTTTGGCATAGTATTCTTTAGTGGTTCATTATATATACTTGCTGTAACTCAAATTAAAATACTTGGCGCTATTACACCAATTGGCGGCGTGTTATTTATAGCAAGTTGGTTATTACTCGTAATTGCTGTTTGGAAAATTTAATTAAAGGTTAATTACGTTTCACGAAATTTAAAAAAATAAGGGTGGAACATGTATGGCTAGGAAAAAGAAAGATTTATCAAGAGGAAATTTAGATCAGAACTTATCAGAAAAATTTGTATGGGCCATTGCTTACGGCTCAAGTATAGGTTGGGGTGCATTTATACTACCAGGTGACTGGATTAGTCAGGCTGGACCATTAGGCGCTTCAATCGGTATATTTATCGGGGCATTATTGATGATTGTTATTGCCGTTAGTTACGGTGCATTAGTTGAAAAGTTTCCAGTATCAGGTGGTGCTTTTGCATTCGGATACTTAGGATTCGGTAAATATGTATCATTCTTCTCATCATGGTTTTTAACTTTTGGATATATTTGTATCGTTGCTTTAAACGCCTCTGCATTTAGTTTGCTTTTTAAATTTATTATGCCGGGATTTTTAGAACAAGGTAAATTATATACAGTAGCAGGTTGGGATGTGTACATAACTGAAATTATACTATCTTCACTTATATTGTTAATATTTGCTTGGATAAGTATAAAAGGTTCTAGTTTTTCAGGAAGTCTGCAATATATATTCTGTGTGGTATTAGCAGTTGTTGTCATACTTTTATTTGCAGGATCATTTTTCACGCATGATTTTTCATTCTCAAATCTTAAGCCTGTTGTCAATAATGACATGGGTTGGCTTGCCTCAATTGTTGTAATTCTGGCAGTTGCACCATGGGCATATGTAGGCTTTGATAATATTCCGCAAACGGCAGAAGAATTTAACTTTTCACCAAGTAAGACGTTCAAGTTAATCGTATTTAGTTTGATCGCATCAGCGCTTACTTATGTGATGATGATACTTTTAACAAGTTGGTTATTTAAAGATGCATCATCTGTAGGTGGAGATTTATGGGTGACAGGTTCAGTCGTTCAAGAAGCCTTCTCGTTTGTTGGTTTAGCAGTATTAATCGTCGCAATATTGATGGGGATATTCACAGGATTGAACGGATTCTTTATGAGTTCAAGTAGATTGTTATTCTCTATGGGTAGAGCATCTGTTATGCCAAGCGTCTTTAAAAAGTTACACCCAAAATATAATACACCTTATATTAGTATTATATTTATATTAGTATTGGCACTCGCTGCACCATGGTTAGGTAGAACAGCATTAACATGGATTGTAGATATGTCATCAACAGGTGTATCAATCGCTTACTTCATAACATGTTTATCAGCATTCAAACTATTTTCATACGATAAACGAAGCATGATGTATCATCCAAAATACAAAACATTTGCGATTATCGGTGCAATTATCGCTGGTATATTCTTAGGATTATTACTTATCCCAGGATCACCAGCAAGTTTATCATTACCTTCTTATATCGCATTGTTCATTTGGTTAGTGCTTGGTATTGTATTCTTTATGATAAGATATCCATCACTTAAGAAAATGACGAACGACGAGCTAAACTATTTAGTATTAGATAAGACAAAAGAAGAAATGATAGACTTAGAAGCCAAAACAGAAGTGAAAAAATAAATAAATAGTAAGCCAGACTAGCGAGTGACGTTAGTCTGGTTTTTTATTATTAGTAACATTTTTCAACTTAAAATAATTGTATAATTAGTTTTTTGTGAAATTATTTTATTTTTGTTTTATAGAAGGTAGCATTCTTTACTTGAGATAGGTATAATGTTCATCAGTGTTTGAAAACGATTTCTAGATAAAAATATAAGGTTTTAGGGGGAACGATGATGTTACAGTTTGATGCTGTCACAACTTTAGCTATAGCATGTGTCTTACTTTTATTAGGTGAGGGTATTGTAAATAAAGTTTCTATATTGAGACGTTTATGTATTCCAGCACCTGTTATAGGTGGCTTGTTATTTGCTATTGTAGTTGCTATTTTACAATCATTAAATGTCATTACAATTAAATTAGATTCTGATTTTCTACAGGACTTCTTTATGTTGGCATTCTTTACAACAATAGGTTTAGGTGCGTCATTAAAATTATTAAAACTTGGTGGAAGAGTACTGATTTTATATTTTATTTTTTGCGGAATTTTAGCATTTTGTCAAAATGTAATCGGTGTGTCATTATCTAAAGTATTAAATATTCCACCACTACTTGGCTTAACTGCTGGATCAATGTCCATGGAAGGTGGTCATGGTAATGCAGCGGCATACGGTAAGACTTTAGAATCATTAGGTGTAGACTCTGCGGTAACAGCGGCACTTGCTGCAGCGACATTAGGACTTGTTGCTGGTGGATTAATAGGTGGCCCTGTTGTTCGATATTTAATTAAAAAGTTTGATTTGAAACCTGGAGATGCTAAAGATACAGGTATTGATTTTAGCGAAGTGGGATATAACGAGAACTTACATAGTAGAATGAACCCTACAACAGTATTTATTGTTCAATTTACAATTATTGCAGTATGTATGGCGATTGGTACATATATTGGAGATGGATTTACAAATTTAACAGGTATTAATATTCCTGTGTATGTTGGGGCAATGTTTGTCGCAGTTATCATAAGAAACATCTCTGATTACGGAAACTTAAACATTATTGATATGAAAATTACAAACCAAGTAAGTGATGTTTCATTAAGTTTATTCTTATCAATCGCGTTAATGAGTATTAAATTAACAGAAATTTATCAATTGGCACTACCGTTAACAATTATTGTATTAGTACAAATTGTATTTATCGTACTATTCTCAGTATTTGTCGTGTTTAGAGGACTAGGTAAAAATTATGATGCAGCAGTTATGATAGGTGGATTTATCGGACATGGACTAGGCGCAACACCAAATGCCATGGCTAACTTAGATGTTATAACTAAAAAATTCGGTGCATCACCAAAAGCATATTTAGTAGTCCCAGTAGTTGGCGCCTTCCTAATAGATTTACTAGGCGTACCAATTGTTACATTATTCATTAATATATTTAGTTAAATATAGATGGCAAGGAGATTGAGGCTGGGATATTATATTATGTTCCAGCCTTAATTAATATTCTGGACCGATAAAAATAATTATCGGTCCAGAAACAAGATTTACAGGCCGATAAATAAAAAAATCGACCCGAAAACGGGATTTCCAGTCCGATAAAAATAAATATCGACCCGAAAACAGGATTACCAGGCCGGTAAAATAAAATATCGACCCGAAAACGGAATTTCCAGGCCGATAAAAATAAATATCGACCCGAAAACGGGATTTCCAGGCCGATAAATAAAAATATCGGCCCGAAAACAGGATTTCCAGTCCGATAAAAATAAATATCGACCCGAAAACGGAATTTCCAGGCCGATAAATAAAATTATCGGCCTGGAAATCAACATCATTAGCACTCAAATTATGAAGAGCCTGGAACTGAGTGAAGTTCCAGGCTCTTTCTATATTATTTCAATTTAAAGAATGTATCTAATTCATCAATATTTAATATATTACCTACATAGAATGCTCCGAAGTCACCATATCTAGCTGATACTTCGTCGAAACGCATTTCATAGATTAATTTCTTGAATTGTAACATGTCATCACTGAATAATGTTACGCCCCATTCGTAATCGTCTAGTCCTACTGAACCTGTAATAAATTGTTTTACTTTACCTGCATAACTACGTCCGATTAAACCGTGTGAGCGCATTAGGCTACGTCTATGATCCATATCTAACATATACCAGTTGTCTTCGCCGTCACGTCTTTTATCCATTGGGTAGAAACATACGTACTCTGAACGTGGTACTTCTGGATATAATCTTGCTTTAACATGTGGGTTTTCATATGGATCTTCGTTAGAGTCACCTGCAAGATAGTTTGAAAGTTCTACGATTGATACGTATGAATATGTTGGAATTAAGAAGTCGCTAATATCTAACTTGTTAAATTCATTTTCTAAGGCATTTAATTGTTTAACGTCTGGTCTTAAGAACCATAACATTAAATCTGCTTTTTGGCCTGTTATGTTATAGAAAGCATGAGAACCTTCTTTATTATTATGAACTGTTTCCAACGCTTCAAGGAAAGTCTTGAATTCGCCGATCATTGTGTTTCGATCTTCTTCAGGTACAGTTTTTAAGCTTGCCCAATCAATTGCATAAAATAAATGTAAGCTGTACCAACCATCTAATGTTTTTGCTGCTTCGTTCATTTTACTTTCGCTCCTTTTAGAAAAGATATCTTCATTACAAGTCTATCATACTAGATAAGGTTGAAAGGACTCAACTTTTTACATTGTTGTGAAAGAAAGAATACTTAAATGTATTAATTGATATTGATTATCGATTTCAATTATTAGATAATGAAAATAGATTTCCTTTTTAAAATAATTTTACAGGAGTATAAAGTTGTATAAATTAGAAAATGTTTCAAAAAAATATAATGACAATTTTGCTATAAAAGATTTTTCTTTAACGATAGAACCAGGATCTGTTACAGGTATTGTCGGAAAAAGTGGTTCGGGAAAGTCGACGTTACTGAGATTACTGAATTTAATAGAACAACCAACAGAAGGGCGCATTGTTTTTGACGGGAAAGATACAGAAGCATTATCAAAGCGTGTTGTAAGGAAGTATAAAGAAAAAATAGGCATGGTATTTCAAAATTATAATTTGTTGAATAATCTTAACGTTCAGCAAAATATCGCTTTGCCTTTAAAAATTATTAATCAGCAAGATAATGCAAAAGTAGATGAATTAATAGGGTTTGTAGGGTTAAATGATAAAAAGGATTATTATCCAGCACAATTATCCGGTGGAGAGAAACAACGTGTTGCATTAGCAAGAGCGCTCGTGAGAAACCCGGATATTTTATTGTGTGATGAGGCGACAAGTAGTTTAGATGAACATAACACGGAAATCATCATTAAGATGTTGAAGAAAGTGAATAAAGCATACAACATTACGATTATTTTTGTGACGCATGAATTGAGTGTTGTTAAACAATTATGTGAAAAAGTATGTGTTATGGAGGACGGTCAATTGTTAGAGGTTATGGATAATAAAGTAATAAGTGTAGAAAGAAACACGAATTCTTATTTAGAGAATGTTAGGCAGAGTTTAGAAGAATGACATTTTTAGAGAAAATAAATTACTACTTACCAGAATTGATTCAGTCCTTACAAGAAACGTGCATCATGTTAGGTTATTCGATGCTCATCACTTTACTAGTTGGACTACCTCTAGGCATCGCATTATTTTTATCAAACCCAAGTATTAAAGCGTTAAATATCAATTATTATTGGTCATTTAATTTCTTAATTACATTTATACGTTCATTCCCGTACTTACTATTTGTAATCAGTTTAATCCCACTTACACGCATGATTTTAGGGAGTGCATTTGGTCCATATCCATCGATTATCCCTTTAAGTATTGTAGGTATTGCGATATTTTCAAGATTGGTTGAACAAGTATTATTAGATATTCCTGGTGATATTAAAGTCTTAGCAGAATCTCTAGGTGCCACAACATATAAATATATTTGGAATTTCATATTAGTTGAATCACGTAGCGGCATTATATTGGCATATACAACGACGACAGTAAGCATGGTGTCTTATTCAACAGTCATGGGTATTGTCGGCGGTGGAGGAATAGGTGATTTCGCAATCAGATACGGTTACCAAAGTTATGAGAATGAAATCATGTATTTCTCAATCATCATCATCATTATCAGTGTGTTTATCATACAAATGTTAGGAAACTTTATAGCTCAAAAAATAGATAAAAGAAAGTAGTGTAGAAATGAAAAAAAGTTTATTTGTTATGTTATTAATGTTAAGCATTATCATCGCAGGCTGTGGCGCGAATAAAAAAGATAATGAAGACAAAGTCATTAAAGTCGCTTCTCAAGCACCACCAATGACAGATGTCGTTAAACAAGCAGCAAAAGAAGCTAAAAAGGACGGCTGGGAAATTAAACTTGTCCAAGTGAATGACAACGTTGCTTATAACGATATGGTAAGTAGTAAAGAAGCGGATGCAAGCTTCGCACAGCATAAACCATTTATGGAAAAATACAACTCAGAACGTAAAGCAAATTTAGTCGCGATTCAACCGATTTATGATGCAAAAGTTGGTTTTTATTCTAAAAAATATAAAGACATCAATGATATTCCAAAAGGGACAAAAGTAGCAATACCAAACGATATTTCAAATGAAGGTAGAGCGTTAGCGATTCTTGAAGAACAAGGTCTTATTAAATTGAAAGACGGCGTTGGTGTAAATGGCACTACGAAAGATATCGTCGAAAATCCTAAAGATTTCAAATGGTTGAAAGTAGACTTACTGAACTTAGCAGAAACTTATAGTGAAAAGGATGTATCACTTGTCTATAACTATCCAACTTATATTTCTAAAATTGGCTTAAAACCTGCTGACGCATTGTTCTTAGAGAAAAATATTGATTCACGTTTCTCAATTCAACTCGTTGCAAGAGAAGATAATAAAGACTCAGAAAAAATTAAAGAATTGCACAAAGTTATGAAAAGTGATGCAGTTAAAAAATATCTAAAAGAAAAACATGAAGATACGTTAATTCCATCGTTTTAAAATAATATATGAGGTGTAGAAATGAAAAAATTATTAAGTTTTGTATTATGTTTAGCGTTATTGTTAGCAGCATGTGGTAATAACAACGAAGCATCAAGTAGTAAAAGTGACAGTAAAGAACGAACATTTACGACTGAAGGCGGCGAAAAAGTAAAAATTCCTAAAAATCCAAAGCGTATTCTATTACTGACAGCTAACTATGGTAACTTGAAAAAATTAGGTGTAGAACCAGTAGCGATCACAAGTGTATTCCCAGATTCTAAATATTTAGATATGAAAGACGTTAAGAAAATAGATCCAGAAGATGTTGAAGCGGCAGCGAAGCTTAAACCAGATTTAATCGTAACGTATAAAGAAAATAAAAATAATAATAAACTTTCAAAAATAGCACCAACTGTATCACTAAAAGTACAAGACACAGATTATAAACAAACTCATATCGAATACGGTAAATTAGTGAACAAAGAAGAAAAAGCTAAAAAACAAGCAGACGAACTATCAGATAAACTACTAAAAGACGGTAAAGAAATTAAAAAACATATCGGAGCAGATAAAACAGCTTCAATTATGGACGTACAAGCTAAAGATATTTATCAGTTCGGCGCAAGATTCGGTAGAGGTAGTGACGCACTATTCGATGGTTTCAAATTAAAAGAAGATCCAGAAGCTAAAAAAGCAATGCCAAAAGAAAAATTCATGAAAGTACCTCAAGAAAAATTTAACGATTATTCAGGAGACTACTTATTTATTCCAACAAAAGACGGTAAAAAACCAAATAATGAATTTACAAATTCAACTATCTGGAAAAATAATAAAGCAGTTAAAAACAATAACGTCATTTACTACACAAGTAATGAAGCATTATACGGAGATTTAATCTCAGTAGAGAAACAAGCAGAAACATTTAAAAAAGAACTATTAAAAAAATAAAGTAATATAAAAAAAGAAGCTCGAGTTGAGCTTCTTTTTTGTTATTTTATAGGCTAAGTTATTAATAAGTTGTCAACTCAAGTAAGTTTCCTTCTGGATCTTGAATGACCGCTTCATAATAACCATCACCTGTAACTCTTGGACCACTTAACAATGGATATCCATCTTGGCTAAATTGCTGAGCAAAGCTATCAACCGCTTCTCTATCACCAACTGAAATAGCGATATGAGCATAGCCTTTACCATCACCTAAATGACCTTTCAAAAATGGTTTGTTCATTATTTCTAAGCGACTGCCTTCTTCAAAATGCAAAAAGTATGATTTGAATTTCGTTTTTTCATTGAAATATAATTCACTACTCGTTACATTAAAATACTTTATATAAAAATCTTTCAGTTTATCAATATCGTCTGCCCACAATGCTACATGTTCTATTTTCATAATAATCTCCCTTTGTATCAATTTTTGAATTATATGTTTAGTGCTTTTTTAATTGTTAACAAGACACCATTTTCATCATTAGATGGCGCAATTTCTTTTGTGATTGATTTAATATCCTCACTGGCATTCTTCATTGCATAACTATAATTTGCCAACTCCAACATTTCTTTATCATTTCCAGCGTCACCAAAAGCCATCAGTTCTTCTCGAGTTAATCCTAATTCTTTCAATAAATTATTAAGCGTACTACCTTTATTAACACCTTTAAGAATAATATCAATATTATGATGCCCGCTAGAAACGGCTACAATTTGGTCTCCATACTTTTCATTTAATAAGTCTCTAAATTCGTGCCCATTATCATAAACGGATAAAGCCAATTTAACAAACTTATCTTCAGGCAAGTCTTTTAAATGATCCACTTCTTTAAGTTCATAATAATATTTTGACATATCAGATTTAAAAGCATCACTTGAGTTACTTAAAATATAAGCACTGTTTACACCACACAAAACAAACTCAATATTATGCTTACTTAATCCATCCAAGATATTCATTAATAATTGTTCGTCAAATTCTGCGACATTGGTAATATGATTATAATCAGCGTATATAGCACCATTCTCTGCTATGTAAGAAATATATTTATCTTCCCCTGGGAAAAAACTCCTAAGTTGATAATATTGATTACCACTCGCTACAATAAATTTTATGTTTTGTGATTTTAAATACGAGAATACATCTTTAAATAAATCTTTATCATAAGAACCTTCTGAATTCAAAAAAGTCCCATCCATATCAACCGCTATTGCTTTAATCAAGAATAAACCCTCCTTTTAATAAAACTAAGATTTATATGAAATATACAACCTCCAAATGATTATTATATGTACTCTATTTATGTAATGATTTTACCAATTTTACATTATAGATTCATTAATATTGCCCGGTGTACTTTTGCCTAACTCTTCTCTTTATATTACATTCATACAATACTCATACTATCTTTACATAGGGTTAAAATATGATTGATACACTTCTAAATAGATTGCTTTTTAAATCACTATAGGGTTAATTAGGAGGAAGTGTACATGTATAATCAGTCAATAGCAAAGAGATTCATTAGTGGTACGGCATGTATGATGTTATTATTAGGGATTTCTACTACTGGTACGGTTGAAGCGAGTGGTTCTGGTGGTTCTGGTGGTGCTGGTGATTCGTCTGTTGTGAATCAACAAGCTCATTCGGATATTAAAGTGATGTCTCAGAAGCCGGAGGTAGCGCCTGTACCTAAGAAAAATCAGCCGAATCGTATTATTACGAATTTTAATGGTGATACGAAAACAGAAATGGCTTTTAATTGGTATACGACAGATCAATTTAATGATGCTAAAGTTTGGGTGTCAGAGACGGGTCAATTTGATGATGCACAAGCGTTTGATGCAACTTCTAAACAAGTGGATTCTAAATATGTTGAACGAGATAAGAACGGCAATTTCATCTTTGCGGATGTAGAAAAAGATGACGAAGGTGAACCTGTTAAAGATGCACAAGGTAAAGAAAAAATAAATGGATATTATACAGATGAACATGCACAAGGTGCTGAATGGACGCGCGGTGATAAACATGGGAAGTCTGAACTAATGACAGTTCCTGAATATAATTATAAAGCGAAAGCAACGGGATTAAAGCCGAATACTACATATTATTATCGCGTAGGTAGTGCAAGTGGTCCTCAAAGTGAAGTTGGACAATTTAAGACTTCTGGCAACAACGGTGATCCTTTCCAATTCGTACAGTATACAGATACACAAAATGCTTATTGGAATGAACACGTAAGAAATGAAGCACAATTTGGGGCAGATACGTTAAGCAATGCTATTCAAACAGCAGGCAATCCAAACTTCGCATTACACACAGGAGACTTTGTAGAAACTGCAGAAATTGAAGATGAGTGGTTAGATTTATATGATCAATCACGTCCATCATTTATGTCACTACCTGTAGCTTCTGCACCAGGTAACCATGACGAATATGCGCTAAGCGAAGATGATGAAAAATTACTGACAAAGTATAACGAACATGTCAATGTGCCTAAAGAAAACAATGCAGTCAATGGTGGATCTTATTATTCGTTTGATTATAATGGTGCACATATGGTTGTCGCTAATACAAATGATAATAAGAAATCTAAAGATAATCCTGAAGAAAAAGCAATTGGCAAAGAACAAATGGAATGGATTAAACAAGATATTAAAGATGCCAGAAAGAATGGCTCTAAATGGGTTATTTTAAATCTGCATAAACCAATGTATTCTAAATCGTATCATGCACTATCAGATGAAGATGTTGCTAAAATACGTGACGAACTGACTCAACAAATTGATGATTTAGATGTGGATTTAGTGTTACAAGGTCATGACCACGTGCTTTCTCGTACGAAACCATTAGAACATACATCGACTAAAAATAGCTTTGTAAATGCTAAGAAAGAAGATGCCAAACAAATTAGAGGTCAAGATAACATCACTTATTATGATAACCCAGAAGGTTCAGTTTACGTGCTGCCAAATACAGGTGGTACAAAAGCGTATGACAGTATATATGACCGTCCTTTAGAACATATTAAGAAAGTTAGACCAGAGCTAGAAAATTTAACTCAAGAAGAATTAGATCATTATAATAGTTTGTTTGCGATAGGCGAGCAACCTCATAAGACAGATGCTTTTAATGATAGTCATGAAAATAATCGAGATTCATCTGATCAGAACTTCTCAGTTTATGATGTATCTGAAGGTAAATTAGTCGTTAAAATTTATCAATTACATGGCGATATTAGTAAAGGTGAACAAAGAACAGTTAAATTAGTTGATGAATTCGGTATTAAAAAAGACTAACCATAGATTTCAAAGTTAAATAAATATCCATAAGGCGTCTCCTTCAAATATGATGATATGGAGGCGCCTATTTGTTAATAGAAGGAGCGGTTACTTTGCGACGTGTATTCAATTATTTAAGTATGGCCATTGTGATGATAATGATATTAAGCGGTTGTCAAAATGGTTCGCAAGAAGAGACAAAGCAGCATAGTGAAACGAAACATGCAGCAACTAAGCAGATTCAACTTTCAGAGCAAGACAAAGATGCATTGAAACAAGAGTTACTAAAAATTGCTGACGAATATGGCCAAGATCAGCATAAAGCAGTAACTAATCGTTACTTTAGTCGAAACGAACAAATGGAAGGTGATGGCTATGCGATTACTGATGATGGTGAAATCCAAATAACAGATCATAATAAACCAGGGTGGAAACATTTTAAGATCCATAATGTTGTCGGATTAACGATGTATCAAGGTCAGCATACTCAAGGTGGTTATGATGAACGAGCACAAGATTTAACTAATATTCAAGGATACAGTAGTGTCGCTAAAATGGATCAACCGATTACGAAATATTTGTTTGCAGATAACGGTAAAGTATACGAATATCAATTCAAGGCGAATAGTGAACCATCACTATCAACAGGATTTGCAACTAAAGATTACAACGGTAAAGATCCAAACTTAAAACCAAACGAAAAATTCATAGTTTCAAAGGATAAAATTTTAAATAAAAAATGGAAAATGTTGCTTTCAGAATATAAATGATAATATTTTAAAAATATCCATTATAAATTCACAGTTTAGATACGTGAAAATTTATGAAAAAATGTTATAATTGTGAATGGAAAAATAATAGCAATCATATATAGGAGGCAATTATGTCTAATTTACTTAATGTTCTAAGCGACAAACTAACAGGTAAAAATGTACGTATCGTATTACCAGAAGGTGAAGATGCGCGCGTATTAACAGCAGCAGTTAAATTACAAGCTACAGATTTGGTTGCACCAATCGTACTTGGTAATGAAGAAAAAATTAAAGAAACTGCAGCTGGTGCAGACTTATCAATCGATGGTCTTACAGTCATCAACCCAGAAACAAGTGAACTAAAAGCAGATTTAGTAGAAAAATTTGTTGAACGTCGTAAAGGTAAAGCAACTCAAGAACAAGCTGAAGAATTGTTAAATAACGTTAACTACTTCGGTACGATGTTAGTTTACACAAATCAAGCTGACGGATTAGTAAGTGGTGCAGCACATTCAACTGCAGACACTGTACGTCCAGCATTACAAATTATCAAAACAAAACCAGGCGTTACAAAAACATCTGGCGTATTCTTCATGACTAAAGGTGAAGAACAATATGTATTCGGTGATTGTGCAATTAACCCAGAACTTAATGCACAAGACTTAGCTGAGATTGCAATCGAAAGTGCTAAGACTGCTCAAGCATTTGGTATGTCTCCAAGAGTAGCAATGTTAAGCTTCTCAACTAAAGGTTCGGCTAAATCACCTGATACTGAAAAAGTATCTGAAGCAGTTTCTATTGCTCAAGAAAACTTAAAAGAAACAGATTTAAAAGATGTTGTATTAGATGGTGAATTCCAATTTGATGCAGCAATCGTTCCAGAAGTTGCTGCTAAGAAAGCACCAAATTCTGAAATTCAAGGTGATGCAAATGTATTTATCTTCCCTAGCTTAGAAGCGGGTAACATTGGATACAAAATTGCTCAACGTTTAGGTGGATTTGATGCAGTTGGTCCTGTATTACAAGGCTTAAACGCACCTGTTAACGATTTATCTCGTGGCTGTTCAGCTGAAGACGTATATAGTCTTTCAATCATTACAGCTGCTCAAACATTATAATCATGGCAAATTTGCAAGATTATTTTACACAAGAATGGCGATACATTGACCACACTTCAGGACTGCAGCCAATGCAGTCCTTTAGTTTCGATGATACATTTTGTGATCAAGTAGGAAATGATAAAAGTCCAAGTGTTGTTAGGACATGGATACACAATCACGTCGTGATATTAGGCATACATGATTCTAGATTACCTTATCTAAAAGACGGTATTGCATATTTAAATGATGTTAGAGGTTATAGTGCAATCGTTAGAAATTCTGGCGGATTAGGTGTTGTGTTAGATAAAGGTGTCCTGAATATATCTTTAATCTTTAAAGGTAAGCATGATGTATCCATTGATACAGGATATGAAGTGATGTTACGTCTTATTCGTGAAATGTTTAAAGAAGATACTAATGAAATTGAGAATAAAGAAATTACTGCATCATACTGCCCTGGTAGTTATGACTTAAGTATTCATAATCAAAAATTTGCTGGTATATCACAACGAAGAGTGAGAGGTGGTATAGCAGTTCAAATCTATTTATGTGTGGAAGGATCAGGCGCTGAACGTGCCGAAATGATGAAAGCATTCTATGAACATGCACTGAAAAACGAAAAGACAAAATTCATTTATCCGACTATCATACCTGAAAGCATGGCTTCATTGAACGAATTATTAGGCACTGAATATACAACTAACGACATACTATTTAAATTGTTAGGAAGTTTGAAAAATTTAGGTGCAACTTTGAATATGGATCCTGTCACAACAGAAGAATGGACATTGTACGATAAATATTTCGAAAGAATGATTGAACGCAATGATAAAATGATTCGAAATATGGAAAAACGATAAAATGACATTCTCAAACAACTGTTAAGGTGGTATAATAATTTATTGCAAAATTAACAATTAAGAAAGGTGGGGAAACAAATGCGAAATAAATTTCAAGTCTGCGATGATTGCCAAGCGGTTAACTTGCCATCACTTTTGAAAAAAATTAAAAAATTAGACCCAGAAGCTGAAATAGAAGTAGCATGCCAATCATATTGTGGACCAGGTAGAAGAAAGACATTCGCATTCGTAAATAACCGCCCATGTGCCGCTTTAACAGAAGACGAACTAATGGAAAAAATCCAAAAACAACTTCAAAAGAAACGCGATCCAGAAGAAGAAGAAAGATTGCGACTTAGAAATGAAGAACGAAAACGTCGACAAAAAGAATTAGACGAGAAGTTAAATAAGAAGTTGAAAAAGACACAGTCATAATATAAATATTAGCTATAAATCCCCTCAATACAACATGTAGTGGGGGATTTTTTATACTATATTATATGTTTGCTAATTTTTTTAGTGCATCCATATTTAATATGTTATAGCTATTGTTCTCTTTTGCTAAATATCCTTTTTGTACAAAATCTGCGATAACAAATAATAAATGTCGATAAGATACACCTAAATATTGTGCGACTTGTGTATGTTTTTCTTCATACTTACCATTTTGTTCTGTAACTAAAATAAAAGAAGCGAGTCTTTTAGACAATGGATATGATTGGTTACGTGTTGAAGTTCGAATGTTTTTCATGTTCTTATGTGCGATATAAGATAATAAATTCTTTAATAATACGGGATCCGTTAATAAAGTGTCTTTAAGTTCATTAAGTGGTACTGCTAAACACCAACAATCTTCTATTGCTTGGACATTAAGAGGTGCAGCGTGTTCATCTATCAATTCCATTTCTCCTATAAAAGAAGAAGGCTCAAAAAAATCGATTAAAGAAACTTGCCCATTTTCCATGTATTCATATAACTTTGTCTTTCCTTTAACAAGATAAAATAAATATTCGGGTTTTTGAGTGTCTTGAATAATATGATCTTTTTGAGGAATGAAAAAGAGTTTTACGTGTTGTTTCACATCAAATCCAAAGAGATCGAAATAATTGAATTGGTCTATTAAATCTTGTTTAAGTTTGTCATTATAAATTTCTCTCAATATTTCACACCTCTTATATGATATTTCTCATACTTACTTTAATCTTTGCAGAAGTATAATACAAGAATAAAGAAAAGGCTTACAAAAAGGAGAGGAATTATAATGGAAAAACAAAAAATAATTTTAGATTGCGACCCTGGTCATGATGATGCAATAACGATGTTAATGGCATACATTCATCCTAATATTGATTTACTGGGTATAACAATTGTTTCAGGGAATCAAACGCTTGAGAAAACTGTTAAGAATGGTTTGAGTGTTGCACAACACTTGAATATGGACGTTAAAATATATAGTGGGGCGTCTGAACCTTTAGTGAGAGAACGTGTAGTTGCTGACAATGTCCATGGAGAAACAGGCATGGATGGTCCTGTATTTGATACGTTAAATAGAGAACCTGAAGATAAAAGAGCAGTACAATTTATCATTGAAACGTTATTAGATAGTGAAGGAGATATTACGCTAGTACCAACTGGACCATTAACCAATATTGCTTTAGCGATGAAATTAGAACCATCCATCACATCTAAAATTAAAGAAATTGTTTTAATGGGTGGCGCGTACGGTAATGGGAATTTCACACCATCAGCAGAATTTAATATTTTTGCTGATCCAGAAGCGGCACATATTGTTTTTAAATCAGGTGTACCAATCGTCATGATGGGTCTAGATGTAACAAACAAGACACTATGCACACCTGAAATTATCAAACGTATGGAATCAACAAATAATAAAGCTGGGCAATTGTTTAGTGATTTAATGAACTTTACTTTAAAAACACAATTCCAAGAATTTGGATTGGAAGCAGGTCCATTACACGATGCAACAACAATAGGCTATCTTGTAAATAAAGACTTATTTGAAGTTCAAGATATGTACGTAGAAATCGACATTAATCGCGGACCAAGTTATGGACGAACAGTATGTGACGAATCCGACGTACTCAAAAAAGAACATAACGTTAAAGTAGCCAAAAACGTCAAAGTCGATGAATTCTTCGATCTAGTATATGAATGTATACGTATGTATTAAAGTATAAGAACATTGATTTGAAGGTGGTTTATTAAGGAATTAAAAATTTCTAAACATCTTCATTCTTGTTTATTAAATGCAATCATAATAATACTTAGAAAAAAAGGTAAAATGATAACTTTTGTTGTTTCTAATTCATGTTGAAGTATACTTTCGACTACGATAAATATTATCATTATTGAAAAATAATAAATTAAAAAAGTGTATAACAGTTTCATGATGTATCTCCTTTGAAATAGTTCATTATTTAAAAGTTAGTTTAATAGAAAAAAATCACTACAATTTGTTTTTTTAACAATGCTTGTAGTGATTTTTTATTACGATATATATATTTACACAGAATCAAGCTACATAACATTACAGAGCTTATGCATTAATTTTACATACTTCTAATCATATTTATTTTCTCTTGTATAGTTTTTGATTTTTCTATAGATAAAGAAGTTAACTTGATATATGACAACACTTAATATGAGTATTACAACAATAAAAAGAATCGTTCCTAAAAAGCCCGAGTAATTAAAAATAGGGAATCTTTTGAGTATTAAACAAGCTATCAAGAAAATAATACAGTTTAAAATCATAAATATCTTATTTTGTTCGAATCTTTTATATTTCATGTGAAAAACTCCATTTTCATTTCAAGTTATATATAATTTTACCGTATTTAAAGTATGAAATAAATAGAACTTAAAAGAATTTAATATAAAAAGGACTGTGTTCGTCAGTCAAAACACAGCCTTCAAATTATAAATTCATAAAATATCTGTTGGAGTGAGGTACTTTGCTTGAAGTCTTCGTGCGCTAGGTACAGTTTTTAGGGTATAACGCACGATATCTGGGAGTCTTCGTGCGCCAAGCCTCATTTTAACCCTATAACGCACGATATCTGGGAGTCTTCGTGCGCTAGGTACAGTTTTTAGGGTATAACGCACGATATCTAGAAGTCTTCGTGCGCTATAGCCCTGCCAACACAGCCTTCAAACATCAGCTCACTCAAAATATTCCATTCAAGTTTAGATTCATAACTTTATTCCAATTTTCAAATGTGAGTTCTTCTTCTGTTACGTTGTATGTCATCCCAACTTTATTGACTAACATATCAATTTTGCCAAATTGTTCTATGACGTTATTGAGCATTTGATTTACCGATGTTGGATCGGTTATATCTACTTTTAATGCTATTGTTTCAAGGTCTTCGCTCTGTTTAATTCCTGAGAGTGTTTTGGTTGTTGATGAGACGTTATGATCAGCAATGATAATCTGAACACCTGCTTGTGCTAATGCTAATGCCATTGATTGACCTATTCCTATTGTGCCACCGCTAATGATTGCAACTTTACCTTGTAATTTGAAGTGCTCTAATATATTTGTCATAGCATATCACCTTTTTATTCATGATTGGACTGCATTATTACTATCGTTGAGCTTATAATGGTTTGAACATAGCTAGATTATGAAGAGATATTAAAGATAAATGAGTTTAAATCGCCTCTGTATTTAGAGACGGAATATTCTATTGGTACACGATTCTCTATATAACCCACACTATGGAAGTAGAAGAGTGGGGCATCTATCTCTACAGATAATAAATCACTTACGGTTTCATCTGCTGTGATTAATTCAAGCTTTCTCGTAATTTCTTTGATAGGTGTTTGGTTTTTTTCTAACACTTCGTAAAATCGTGTCGTAGTAAAATCAATTTCTTTTAAATTAGGTACTAAGGATAATGGAATATAAGTTGTTACAAGTACGATTGGGTCTTCTTCTGCATATCTTAAACGGACTAATTTATATACAGATTCTCCAGGTTTTAGTTCTAATTGTTGCATGACTTCTTCATTGGCAACTTCTGATTTCAATGATAGAACTTTTGTCTTTGGGATTAATCCTTTTCTTGTCATTTCATCATTATAGCTTTCGATGACGTGTGTAAATTCTTGATTGATTTTACGTTGTCGAACGATTGTACCTCGCTTTTTTCGACGTTCTAAAAAGCCATCAATAACAAGTGCATTAATTGCTTGCCTAACAGTAGGTCTACTTACTTTATAATGTGAAGCCAAATCAACTTCATTTGGAATTTTATCGCCAACTTTATAGTCTTCGAATTCAATTTTATTCAGTAAATCTTCTTTAATTTGTTGATGTAAAGGTTTGTTTATCATAATTTATCATCCAATTTCTATCGTTTTCTGATCTGATTCTGTAAGACGTTCTTCTAATGCTTTGATGATATTGATACCTGAACTAGCGCCAATTCTTTCTGCACCATTTTTAATCATATTAATAAATGTATCAGCATCACGAATACCACCAGCTGCTTTAACTTTAACTTCGCCTTCTACAGTCTCGGACATTAATTTAACATCTTCTACAGTTGCACCTGATGTCGCAAAGCCAGTAGATGTTTTAATGAAATCAGGTTTAACGTCTTTTGCGATAAGGGATAAAGTTTTGATTTCATCTTTAGTTAAATAGGCATTTTCAAAGATTACTTTTGAAGTGACATTGTGTGCTTTACAAATTTCTACTATTGAAGACATTTCTTCTTTGATATAGTCTAAATTGCCATTTTTCAATTCAGTAACATTAATAACATAATCAACTTCTGTCGCACCGTTATGAATCGCATCTTGCGTCTCGAACTTCTTAGATTCAATAGAAGTCTGTCCTAATGGAAAAGCAATGGCAGCGCCTATTCCTATATCGGTTCCAGCTAATATTTCTGAACATAATTTAGATTGTACTTGGTTAACAGCAACCATCTTAAAATGGTATTTCTTTGCTTCTTCACAAAGTTGTCTTATATCTTCTGGGCTTGCATCTGCATGTAAGTTAGTGTGATCAATCATTCGGCAAAGGTCATCAATTGTATAAGATTTCATCAAAATAAACACTCCTTATTTGTATTGACATAATGATATAATAACGCGATTACATACGTCAATTGGGCTAGGAATCTAATAATAGTGACATTATAAATTATTATGTCATTACATAATAAAAAGTTTGATATTTTTTAGGATGGTTTTTATACTCTGAAAATGGGTATATATCTCAATGAAAATATAAATAAAAAAGGTGGATTATCATGACTAAAATTTTTGTTACTGGCGCTACTGGTTTAATAGGTACAAAATTAACTAAACGCTTAATTGAAGAAGGTTATGAAGTAGCTGGGTTAACAACTTCTGAAAAAGGTAAAGAAAAACTTGATAATGCAGGTGTAAAAGCATATATAGGCAACATATTAGAATATGACACAATAGAAAAAAGTATCGGTGATTTTAAACCAGATATAATCATGAACGAAATCACGGATTTAAAACAAGTTGATATGTCAGCTAATACGAAAGTTAGAATAGAAGGTACGAGAAATCTTGTAGAAGCGGCAATTAAACACGATGTGCCACATATCCAATCACAAAGTATTGCATTTGTTTATGAAGCTGGAGATACATTAGCAACAGAAGAAACAAGTTTAGACTATGATGCTAGTGGCGATCGTAAAATAACAGTTGATGGTGTAGAAGGATTAGAAAAAGAATCAGCTAGATTAAACAAACATGTTATTTTACGTTACGGTTTATTATACGGACCAGGTACTTGGTATGGTAAAGATGGTATGATTTATAATCAATTTATTAATGGTGAAGTTACGATGACGGACGGCATACAATCATTTATTCATATAGATGATGCAGTTGAAACAGCCATTCAAGCATTAAACTTTGAATCAGGTATTTATAACGTAGCAGATGATGAGCCCGTAAAAGGAGACGATTGGGCTAAATGGTATGCCAATGAATTAAACGTCACACCAACCCTAAACATCGAGCCAGCAGCACCATTTGAGCGCGGCGTAACAAATAAGAAATTTAAAGACCAAGGCGGTAAACTTATTTATACAACTTGGAAAGACGGAATGCACCCGATTAAATAAATATATTTAATATTAAATTAACCCCCCTCTACTATTTTTATAGTGAGGGGATTATTATTTAGTAAAAATGATTGTTAGTTTTTCATTTTTTATATTTTGACGTTCTGTATTTTAAATTTGTGTTAACATACTTAACAAATATTACATTTCTGTAGGGTTTTCGGGTATAATTAAGTATTCTGAATATTATAGTTTTTAATATATAAATGATATAATTATTTATAACGTGAGATATAAAGTTATTTTAAATGTGTACATTGGAACGTTATTAAACGGGGATTTACAAACTTAGATTAATAGACATCATGAATTGACGATTGATGTGTAAGGTAGATAGAGGAGAGATATTTATGGCAAATGTAAGAAAAGCAACAATTGAAGATTATTCAGGTATTAAAAATGTAGCGTCTAAGGCTTGGTATGACACGTATACCAATATTTATACTGCGAGCACTGTGACGGCATTTTTAAATGCGTCTTATTCTAAAGAGATGCTTCAAAAGCGCATTAATGATTCTGATTTCTTTGTTGCAGAAGATGAAGATAAGATTGTTGGTTTTGCTAATTTTATCAAAGGTACTGAATTGTATTTATCTTCTCATTATGTTCTACCTGAAGCGCAACGTGAAGGGTATGGTAAAGCTTTATTACAAGCAGGTTTAGATCAATACAAAGATTTATATCATGAAGTTTATTTAGAAGTGGATGGCAAGAATGCTATCGGTATAGCCTTTTATAAAAAGGAAGGTTTTGAAGTGATACGTGAATATGAAGAATTACTTTTTGGTGACACAATGCGCACGACGTTAATGAAAAAAACTTTTTAGGAGGTTGATTGTAATGGAACAATCACTAAATAAATGGATTTCGCAATTTTATGAAGCTTATGAGAATCAATCAATTATTCCAAATGGTGTTTTACCATCGAATATAACTGAACATGCTGCATATGATATTCAAGAAGGTGTGTTGCAGCGTAAGGAAGAAACTGAAATTCATAAAGGTTATAAAATTAGTTTAACGAGTCAAGAAACGAGAGATATCTTTTCTTCAACAACGCCATTATATGGTGCAATGGGAGAAACAACTATTCTGGACAAACATATTTATTTAAATGACTTAAATGAGCCTTTAGCAGAGTTAGAATTAGTCTTTATTGTTCAAGAAGAATTAACAGAAGAAGATAGCCTTGAAGATATTATGGATAAATGCTTGATTGCACCAGGGGTAGAGATTCCAGATTCACGTTTTAGTAACTGGTTCCCTAATTTATCAGTAACAGAAATTATTGCCGATAGCGCAGTAAGTGGTGGCGTTGTTTACGGTGAACCTAAGAAATTAAGTTATGAAGATATAGATAACATTAAAGGGACATTATATTTAGACGGTAAAGAATTAGCTTCTGGATTTAGTACAGAAGTTGAAGGACATCCTGCTAAAGCTGTTAAGTGGTTGATTAATGAAATTAAAGAATATAATCGTTCATTAACACCAGGCATGTTTATTTCAAGTGGAACATTTATTTTGCCAAAACCTTTAACACAAGGAGAGTATAAAGCCGTATATGAAAATGTCGGCGAAGTTGAATTTATTGTAGAATAATTGGATGAAATGGAGGGAACAAAGTGACACAGGAAGCTTATGGAACAAAAAAATTACCTGAAGAGAAAGTTTTTAAAGACCCTGTTCATCGTTATATACACGTAAGAGACCAATTAATTTGGGATCTTATCAAAACGAAAGAATTTCAACGCTTAAGAAGAATTAAACAACTTGGAACACTCTATTTATCTTTCCATACAGCTGAGCATAGTCGCTTTGGACATTCTCTAGGTGTATATGAAATTGTACGACGTATGATAGACGAAGTATTTGAAGGACGTGCACATTGGGATAATAAGGATAGACCACTCGCATTATGTGCAGCACTTTTACATGATTTAGGGCACGGTCCATTTTCACATTGTTTTGAAAAAATCTTTCTAACGGATCATGAAAAATTTACACAGCTGATCATTAAAGGTGATACAGAAGTTAATGAAGTATTGAGTAGAGTGTCGCCTGATTTTCCAGCTGAAGTAGCAGAAGTGATTAATAAGACACATGAAAATAAATTAGTCATATCAATGATTTCATCTCAAATAGATGCTGATCGCATGGATTATTTACAGCGAGATGCTTATTTTACAGGTGTGAGTTACGGTCAATTTGATATGGAACGTGTACTTAGATTGATGCGTCCGTCTAAAGATGAAGTGTTGATTAAAGAAAGTGGTATGCATGCAGTTGAAAATTTCTTAATGAGTCGTTATCAAATGTATTGGCAAATTTATTTTCACCCGGTGAGTCGAGGTGGAGAAGTGTTGCTTAATCGCTGCTTTAAGCGTGCGAAAGTACTTTATGATCAAGGGTATTCATTTAAAGAACAACCCAAATATTTAATTCCATTTTTTGAAGAAGACGTTTCAATCGCTGATTATATTCGTCTTGATGAAGCGGTCGTAATGTATTATTTAGAAGAGTGGACTGAAGAAGATGATCCAATCTTAAGTGATTTAAGTAAAAGATTTGTTAATCGTGATTTATTTAAATACTTACCATTTGATGGATCTATTATTACGATTGGTGAACTGACAGATCTATTTGAAAAAGGTGGCATTGACCCAGAATATTATTTCGTTTGTGACTCGTTCTCAGACTTACCGTATGATTATGATCGACCAGGATCAAATAGACAGCCGATACATCTATTACAGAAGACAGGTCGTATTAAAGAAATTAGTAGCCAGTCAGTCATCATCCATAGTATTACAGGGATTAAACGTTTAGACTATAAACTGTATTATCCTAAAGAATTAATTATAGAAATGGAAGATGAAACGATTAAAGGCGATATTATCAATATATTAAATGAACTCGTGTAGATTACAAACTTGAATGTCAGTCTGATACTCTAGTATGATGTAATCATGAATTAAATGAGGTGAAACAAGTGGCTGAAAAGAAAGGATTTCAATTTAATATCATTAAAAATGATCCATTAGATGGGCATAAAGGTACAAATATAGGCTCTATAAGTTTAGACAACGTTGCGCCTGTATTTGTCGATGTATCAGAACAAACTGCATTTATCGATATTGGTGCCATGCATGCTAGAGCTGAAGTAGAAAAGCGTGTGAAATGGGTTAAAGATATAGAAGAAGTCAAAGGTGAAGAAGCAAAAGAATATTGGCTTTGCTGGGTTACAACTGAACGTGGCGAACAAGGTCCATATTATGCAGGGCTAACAGGATGCTATTTAATGGTTAATAAACCGAAGAAGCGTGGATATAAAAGTATGCCAGAACATGTGAATATGATGGATAAATCTATGAAACATCAAGTGAAGATTGACCAAATTGGTGACGAAAATAGAGCAATTCTTAAAAAATTCCTTCAAGAACATAATTCTGAAATGTGGCATAACAGCAGTGATGAACTAAAATCATCTTTAGAGATAAATTAAATATGTCTATTTTGTGACTTAATTGTGAATTATCACAATTCAATTAAATAGCTATTGTCTTTTCACAATATCATAAGTAAAATAGTTGATAGCTACTATAGCTAGGACACTAAAAAAAGCAGGCGCTTTTCGCCCTGCTTTTTTTAATTTTAATAGTCAAATATGCTATAATGATATACGTTCTTAAACGGTGAGGTGGCCAATTATGAAAGAAAATATTAATATAAATATTAAACAAGTCGTGAAACAAAATGGCGAGAAAGAAACATTTCAAACAAAAACATCAGGTACATTTCATAGAAGAAATAGCGATATAATTAGATATGAAGAAACGATTGATGAACAAATCGTAAAAAATATGCTTAAAATAGAAGATGATGGCGTGAAAATCCACCGTACAGGCGCGGTCAAAACAGTCTTTCATTTTGTTGAAGGACAGGAAACGATTAGTTATTATGATACTGATGCAGGACGCATGACAATGCACGTTAATACATTATCAATCAAACACTTTATAGACGATCAACAAGGTAAACTCAGGATACATTATCAGCTAAGTGATCAAACTGGGTTACTTGGAACATACCAATTTCAAATTAATTATAAGGAGATAAATGAATGAACATTATTAACAAAGTTAAAGAAACGTTAATTGAAGAAATTAAAGCAAGTATCATTAAATCTGAACTTGTAGAAACAGTTCCAGAAATTAAAATCGAAACACCTAAAGACCCTACAAATGGAGATTACTCTTCAAATATTGCGATGGTATTAACAAAATTAGCGCGTAAAAATCCTCGTGAAATTGCGAATCAAATCGTTGAAAATTTAGACACAAATAAAGCGAATGTTAAAAAAGTAGATATTGCAGGTCCTGGATTTATTAACTTTTATTTAGATCAACAATATTTAACTGAAATTATTAAGACAGCTTTATCAAAAGGCGAAACATTTGGTCAAACAGAAGAACGTAAAAACGAAAGTATCATCGTTGAGTATGTATCTGCAAACCCAACAGGAGATTTGCATATTGGACATGCACGTAATGCAGCAGTAGGTGATACGTTATCAAACGTGTTAAGTGCAGCTGGTTATGATGTAACACGTGAATATTATATTAACGATGCAGGTAAACAAATTGAAAATTTAGCGCATTCTATCGAAGCGCGTTATAACCAAGCGTTAGGTTTAGATGCTGAATTACCTGAAGATGGTTATTACGGTAAAGATATTATCGCAATCGGTAAAGACTTAGCTGAAAAACATCCTGAAATTAAAGATCAAGCTGAAGAAGAACGTATTAAGACATTCCGTAAACTTGGTTTAGATTATGAAATGAAAAAATTAAAACAAGACTTAGCAGATTTTAATATTCATTTTGATAATTGGTTCAGTGAAACATCATTATATGAAACAAACAAAATTTCAGCTGTTTTAGATAAAATGACTGAATTAGGCTATACTTATGAACAAGATGGCGCAACATGGTTAAAAACATCAGAATTTGGTGACGATAAAGACCGTGTGTTAATTAAACAAGACGGTACGTATACGTATTTCTTACCAGATATCGCTTATCATTACGATAAAGTAGAACGTGGTTTTGACAAATTAATTAATTTATTTGGTGCTGATCACCACGGTTATATTAATCGTTTAAAAGCATCTCTTGAAACATTTGGCGTAGATTCAAAACGTCTTGAAATACAAATTATGCAAATGGTACGATTATTACAAGACGGCGTTGAAGTGAAAATGAGTAAACGTACAGGTAATGCTATTACATTACGTGACATTATGGATGAAGTAGGCATTGATGCTGCTCGTTACTTCTTAACGATGCGTAGTCCTGATACACACTTTGACTTTGATATGGAATTAGCTAAGAAAGAATCACAAGATAACCCAGTGTATTATGCACAATATGCACATGCGCGTATATCATCTATTATTCGTCAAGCAGAAGAAAAAGGTATCACGATTGATCAAAATGTTGATTTATCATTAATTACACATGAAAAAGCATTTGATTTATTGAAGAAAATTGCTGAATTTGAACCAACAATTGTTTCTGCTGCAGAATCACGCAGTCCACATCGTATTACGAATTATATTCAAGATTTGGCTGCACAGTTCCACAAGTTCTATAATGCAGAGAAAGTATTAACAGATGATGCAGAGAAGACAAAAGCGCATTTAGCTTTAATTGAAGCGGCGCGTATTACACTTCGCAATGCGTTAGCATTAGTAGGTGTGTCAGCTCCAGAATCTATGTAATTTAATCATTATTTTAATTGAGGTGCAGCTCAATCTTATTTGAGTTGCGCCTTTTTGTGTACCATTTTTTAATTAAATATATGGAGGGATTAAGTATGAAAATAAACAAAATAATTTATTTAATCTTTGCTGCTATGATCATCGTGACAGGTTGCCAAAGCGGAGATAATACGGATAACAAGAAAGAAACGAAACAAGAAACAACTGATAAGAAAGAATATAAGCGTATTGTGTCGCTTATTCCAAGTAATACAGAAATATTATACGCGTTAGGACTTGGAGATAAAGTCGTTGGGGTATCAACTGTTGATGATTATCCTAAAGATGTGAAAGATAAAAAACAATTCGATGCCTTTAAACTTGATACAGAGGCATTATTAAAAGCAAAACCTGATTTAATTTTGGCGCATGAGTCGAACAAATCTACACAAGAAAAAGATTTAAAAAAATTAAGTGATGCAGGCGTGAAAGTCGTCTACATAGATGATGCAAATTCAATTAATGAAATGTATGATACATTCAAGCAAGTTGGAAAAGTAACAGGTAAAGAAAAAGAAGCAGATAAATTAGTAAGTAAAGTGAAGAAAGAAATAAAAGATGTTGTAAAAGATGTCCCTAAAGACCAACAAGGTAAAAAAGTATTTATGGAAATTTCTTCTCAACCTGACATTTACACGTCAGGATCAAATACGTTTTATGATGATATGTTAACTTCTATCAAAGCTAAGAACCTTTATCATGACCAAGAAGGATGGATTAAAACGGATAAAGAGAGTATTCTTAAAAGAAATCCTGATGTTATGATTACAACAAGTGGACAGTCTGAAGCGGAATATCAAAAATTAAATAACAATAGAGATGGCTTTGACCAAGTTAATGCTGTTAAAGAGAAACACGTTCATGCACTCAATGCAGATATGATTTCTAGACCAGGACCAAGATTAGCGAAAGGTCTAAAAGAACTTTCTGAAAAAGTTTATGACTAAAAATCATAACGTTTATCGTCATGTTGTGATATGGTTTCTCGTTCTATTGTTTGCAATTGGCATTTCTTTATTCGTAGGATCTACGGGTATAACATGGAAATTTGATAATCAACTAGAATGGACGATTTTTTACAAGTTAAGAGTACCGCGGACACTGTTAGCATTAATTGCTGGTATGGGGCTAGTCATGAGTGGTCAAATCTATCAAACGATATTGAATAATCCACTCGCGGATAGTTTTACATTAGGATTAGCGAGCGGGGCAACATTCGGAAGTGCACTTGCCGTATTTATCGGCGTATCCATTTGGTTTGTGCCACTATTTTCAATATTCTTCAGCTTGTTAACGCTTATCGTTGTTGTACTGATTACAGAAACGATGGTCAAAACATTTCATGTAGCAACAATGATACTTTCAGGTATTTTTATTGGTGCGTTCTTTAGTTCGGCACTCTATATCCTTTTATTGCTTAAGCCGGATAAAGTTAATAGCATGGTGTCATATATGTTTGGTAGTGTTTCATCTGCCGAAAGAATAACTGTAGAAATCACTGGGATTGTTACTTTAATCTGTATCTTAATCTTGTTTATGATGAGTCATTATATTAAAATGATTCAATTAGGTGAAGATAAAGCAACTACACTTGGTGTGAATGTTCGATTGATATCATGGACATGTTTGCTATTAGCTGCTATAATGACAGCCGTTATTATAAGTTTTACGGGTATTATTGGATTTATAGGTATGATTGTACCTCAAGTTGTTAGAAGGGTGTACAAGGTACCTATTAACGTTCAAATGATGTTGAATTTATTAATCGGCGGCGCACTTTTATTAATTGCAGATACTGTTGGCAGAATTATCATAAGTCCGATTCAAATTCCGGTTGGCATTATACTCTCAATTATTGCCATACCGATTATGATGTATTTAATGATTACAGAACAACGAAAAAAAGAAAGAACTTACTGAATATTTAATGTATCTATCAGTATTAAATCACAATCAATAGCTTACGGACACCAATCCTTTAAACATTATGATAGAGGGTTGGTGTTTTGTATGTAAAAATTGTATTGCTTTCTTTATGGAATAGTTTAAAATGTTTCTATGAAAGGGATGATGACATGTGTTCGTGTGATATTCAAGCGATTATTTTTGACTTAGAAGATACGCTTGTAGATCGTGAGAAATCGCGAATGAAGTTTTTGGAAGAACAGTTTGAGAGGTTTCATGAGTTAATGGTAACAGTCCAAAGACGTGATTTTGAAAAGGTATATTTAACGTTAAATCCCTATGGTATAGAAGATGTTGAATGGGTATATCAAGAACTCGTAAAGAGATTAAATATAGAAAGGATATCATGGAAGACATTTTATAACGACTATAAAATGCATCATTACAGATACCATTTTCCTTTCTATGATACATTGGTAGCATTGGATAAACTACGCAGCATGGGTTATAAATTAGGTGTTGTAGCGAATGGTAAGAGTGAAGAAATTACACATGTTATGAATGCAATCGGTATTTATCCATACATTCATTATGTTTCAACTTCTGATGAGGTGGGTGCTATGAAGCCAGACCCAATCATATTTGAAGATATATTGAAACATCTTGGCATAACGGCACATCATGCATTATATGTTGGAGATTGTCCTTTAAATGACATCGCAGCAGCACATGCTATGGGCATGAAGACTGCATGGATGGCTAATTCAGTCATTGGCACACCAGAGGAGCACGAATTAGATTATACAATCGAAAGTTTAAGTGATCTCATAGATGTTTGTAAACAAATCGAAAGAGGTGAAGCACGATGAACTTATTTTTAACGAAAGAAAATGTTGCCATACACTATAATACAAAAGGAAGCGGCTATCCAATTATCTTGTTACATGGTGTTTTTCAAGACATGGATGTCTTTGAACCACTGATTAAAAAATTAAGTAAAAATTATCAAGTTATATCTATTGATTTAAGAGGTCATGGTTTAAGTGATACACCACATGATAGTAGAGTAGATGACTATATTTCAGATATTCAGCAACTATTAAATGCATTATTCATTAATTCAGCATATGTAATTGGCCTAGAACTTGGCGCAACAATTGCAACAGGTCTCACATATAAGAATCCTGATTTGATCAATGGCATGGTGTTAATTAATCCTACAGACGATCATTCAACGTTTCCAGATAACCGTATTTATGATAGACATGCTGATGAAATTAGAACGATGTCTGATGAGGACAAAGAAAAATATTTATTAAGATTCAGATATAAAAATATTAAACAAGCTAAAAAGTTTGTAAAATCACATATTCCGTCGAATGACCTTCAAACGATGGAAGAAGAAATTGCTGTTAAGCGCTCTTTTAAAGACTTTGATATTATATCGTTACTTCCAGATATTGAAACTCGTACGCTCGTCATTTCTGGACAATACGATGGCAAAATATTATATAGCGAAGGTAAAAGAATAAGTGAACTGTTGCCGAATGCTGAATTTAAACTGTTTGAAGGTTCAGGCGAATTACCTTTTATTGAAGAAAAAGAGAAATTCATTAAAGTATTGGAAGAATTTTTAAGTTAATCAAGCGATATTTCACGGTTTTGTTACATGATTGTAATAAAAGTGGTCATTTTGTAATCTTTATGTTATAATTAACGCAGTTCAATGCATAGCATATAAGACACAGACTGAAGGAGAACCTCATATGAAAAAATGTCTCTTAATAATTGCAATGGTACTTATGGTTCTGCCATTTTCAACTTTTGCTGAGGCAAATGCTGCAACTAAAAATCAATTAAATATTAACGAAAATAATGTGCAGACCTATAAAGACGGTACAGTAACAATCGAAGGTATTAAAATTGGTGATAAGATTTCTAAAATTAAATCAAAGTATCCAAATTTAATGTTCTCATATTCTGATGATAGTAATGATAGAGAAAATTATTACGAATTTGATACTAAAAATGGACATATGATTATTACTGCCAAAGTTAAAGGTAATAAAGAAACAGTTAAACGCGTTACAATGATTTATGACAAATTAACAAATGTGAAATTAGATTCGCTTGTCTCAATTCTTGGTGACAATACGACTAAACGTGTACAAAATAATAAGTATACGGGCGGTTATGCATACGTGAATAATGGACAAGCACACTTCCAGCTTTCAAAAGCAACACCTGATAGTAAACAATTTAAAGTATATCGTGTTGATATAGGTAAATACTAAATCAATAGCGAATTTAATCCCCTGTTATGTTATATACATATTGCATAATAGGGGATTAATTTATACAATATTATAATGAAGGTGGTGTATTTATTTGCGTCCGAACAATAATGTATTGCTGGAAAATGTAAATGATTATTTACAGCATGTCGGTGTATTACCTAAACAAATTGATAAAGTGCAACATTCATTAAAGAAGGATATGAAAAAGTCAGATGAGAAAGATATAGATTATGCAGAATATCGACACAAATCTCACGCTGAAATACTTCAAATCATAGAGAGAAATATTGTGGTTGTTAATTATAATCCAATCATTTTTTATACACTACACTTCTTATTATTAGCATATTTATTTGATAAAAAGCTCATTCCGTTTAATGCCGTAACGGGATTGTATATATTTTATTTTGTAATTATATTGTCTATTTCACTCGTTATATATTTAATTATAAAAAAACATAGTTATCTCTATCCTAATCAGAAATTGATGATGACCAATATTTTCTTATTTAGTATAGGCATTGTTCTATGTATGCTTAAAATATTTAATGTTACGTTAGGAATGTATGTATTACCGTTACAAGTCTTTCAAGCCATATTTGGCATCGGGATTATTCTCGTCATACTCGCAATATTTATGAAAAAGCTCGAAGTCGCTGCAATGGGATTAGCAGTTATTCAAAAAACAATCGCATCCATAACGATGAATGAAACAGTAATTATGATTGTTACATTTGCGAGTTGGTCTATTATCCTCGTGATTATCCTTTATTTTGTAATGATGTATTCTACAAGAAAATATGTATAACATAAATGCAGAAAATGATGTATTGGCTACAATCATTTTTTGCATTTATTTTTATGGCATTAACTTAATATTATAAGTGTGAAAAATTGTTAAATGGGTATATTATTACTGTAAAGTAGGGAGGTACTCATTATGGGAGAATTATTAACAAGGGATGGGACTCATATAGTGTATGAAAAACACGGTAAAGGGAAACCATTAATTATGTTACATGCATTAAATATGAATTTAGCGACATTTAATTCAACAGTACAGCTTCTGAAAGATCAATTTACAATATATACAATGGATTCTAGGGGACATGGTAAATCAGATAAACAACAAGAAATTTCAATCCAAAATCATATAGATGATATTGTAGATTTAATGGATGCTGAAGACATAGAATCAGCTTATATATTAGGACATGATATGGGTGGCGTCATTGCTCAAGAATTTACAAACCAACATCAAGAAAAAGTAGAAAAGTTAGTACTCGTATCTTCAATTTCCAATCAAGGTAAACAACCACTTATTAAATTAATAGCTAAACATAGAGATAAAGTTGCAGGATTTAGTAAAGAAGAAGCAATGTTAATATTGTTCAATGAAATATTTCATGATGTTAAATCGACTTTTAAATGGTATCAAGAAGTGAAAAAATATTATCGAATGACACCAGAAGAAGATGCAATTTCTGTTAGATCGATAAATGGTATAAATATCAAAATAGATCATATAGACATTCCAACACTTATCGTGAAAGGTAAACATGATCCTTTTGATATTGATAATGATTCGGAAAATATCAAAAACGCTCAAACAGAAATATTTGAACATTCAGGGCACGCACCATTTATTGAAGAAAGTGAAAAATTCAAACAAGTCGTATCATCTTTTTTAAACCAACCTGTAAGAGATAAACAAGTCATATAATAAAGAGAGCTAGGACATTTGATGATGTCTTAGCTTTTTTATTGGTAAGGTGAGGAAGGTGTGGGTGTGAAGTGGGTGTGAAGTGGTTTTGAGTAGGATGAGCGGTTGCGAAGTGATGTGCACCCAAATATTTGACCTAAACAAATCAAAATATTGGGGTGCACATCAAAGTCGTGGCTTAAGTAGTGAATAAAGCCAAGAGATGAGGCAAGTCGTGGCTTAAGTCCAGAGTAAAGCCAAGAGATAGTCCAAGTCGTGGCTTAAGTCCAGAGTAAAGCCAAGAGATCATCCAAGTCATGGCTTAAGTCCAGAGTAAAGCCAAGAGATGAGGCAAGTCATGGCTTAAGTGTCTAATAAAGCCAAGAGATTGTCTAAGTCGTGGCTTAAGTAGTGAATAAAGCCAAGAGATTGACTAAGTCGTGGCTTAAGTAGTGAATAAAGCCAAGAGATAGCCCAAGTCATGGCTTAAGTAGTGAATAAAGCCAAGAGATGAGGCAAGTCGTGGCTTAAGTCCAGAGTAAAGCCAAGAGATGAGGCAAGTCATGGCTTAAGTCCAGAGTAAAGCCAAGAGATGAGGCAAGTCATGGCTTAAGTGTCTAATAAAGCCAAGAGATTGACTAAGTCGTGGCTTAAGTCCAAAGTAAAGCCAAGAGATTGACTAAGTCGTGGCTTAAGTAGTGAATAAAGCCAAGAGATCATCCAAGTCGTGGCTTAAGTGTTGAATAAAGCCAAGAGATTGTCTAAGTCATGGCTTAAGTAGTGAATAAAGCCAAGAGATAGCCCAAGTCGTGGCTTAAGTCCTAAGTAAAGCCAAGAGATAGCTGAAGTCGTGGCTTAAGTATTGAATAAAGCCAAGATCACCCCCACACCCCATACCCCACAAAAAAGCGGAGACATCATAGAATGTCTCCGCTTCGTCATATTATTCGTTAATTTCAGTTTTAGCGATTTCGTTATCGATTTTTTCAAGCACTTCAGAAATTGATTTACGTTGTTTTTTATTAACTAGAATTAAAACTGTACGCTCGTCATATTCATTTCTTCTTTTTGTAAAGTAGTCTTGTTGTGATAAGTTTTTAACTGCTTTTACAATTTGTGGTTGTTTGTAGTTTAACTTGCTAATGATTTTTTTAAGATGATATTCTTCATCGTCTGTTTCATTAATGTAAGTTAATACTGCGAATTCTTCAAAGCTAAGTGAAAAATCCTTTTTAATGATTGATTTTAATTTGTCCACATATGTTACAAGTGCTAGTAAATCGGAACAATTTTCTATTTTAGAAATTGCCATTTTGAATCCCCCTAGAAGTGAGTATTTTGCTTCTGTAATTGAAATAATACAGTTTGGTGGTAAAGCCTCGCATTATCAACATGGAAGCGTTTTAAATTTTTAATTCATAAATACAGTTTATCAATTATTTACTTATTTTAGCCTAAAAATAACTGTATGTAAACTAATAAGAGTAGGATTTAATTAAATAATAATATAAATAATATAACTGTCACAAACGAAAGGTAGGTATAATATAATCTCAAAAAATTAAAGTGCATGGTTATTATTAATTCTATCAATAAAATAAATTGAAAATTACGAAATATGCCGATATTAAATGAGAATATTATAAAATTAACCATATAAAGAAGTCGTATTTAACATACGACTTCTTAAAAATTATTTATTGATTGAAGTATATTGAATGATTACTTCTTCGATAATATCTGATTCTAATTCTGCATATTTACTTAAGAATTCAGCAACGCTATGTTCCTTGATATAGTCATTTTTCTCTACTGTTTCTTTATCGTTTTCATCTTGATATTCTAATAAATAGCAAAGTGCTTTAACGAGTTCAGAATGTTTTTTATTCGTTTTAGATAACGCTACTAGCGGTTTAACGATACGATCGTTTGGTCCAACTTTACGTAATACGCCACGACCAACTCTAGTTACATCGTCAGATAAATATGGGTTTTGGAAACGACCAATTATTTTATCAACATAGTAAGATTGATCTTCTTTTGTAAACTCATCGAAGTTAGAAACAAGATATTCACTTGTTTCTTTTAATACTTCACGTAAACCTGCATTAATTTCTTCATCTTGAATCGCTTCAAGAATTGTATTGTAACCTTTGTATTGACCAAAGTAAGCTAAATAAGCATGACCTGTATTAACTGTTAATAATTTTCTTTCGATATAAGGTGTTAAATCATCAACATAGTGTACATCTTGTAATTGTGTACCTTGCCATTTTGAAGCTTCTACAACCCATTCAAAGAAAGGTTCAACTAATACGTCTAATGATCCTTCTTTTTGACCTTGAGGTACGATACGGTCAACTGCTGAGTTAGGGAAGCTAATGTCATCAGATAAAGGACCTGTAATATCTAAAATGGCTTTTTTCAGTTGGTCTGTTGCCATAATAGCATTTTCACAAGCAACGATATTTAATGGTTTACCAGCTTCACGCTCTTTTAAGAATGATGCAAATGATTTAGCGATAATAGGTAAGATGTTTACACCTACAGCTGTCGTAATGACGTCTGCTTCTAAAATCGCTTCTTTTAATTTGTCTGTTTCAGTAATGCTATTGATACCTTTAACGCCTGAAACAGGTTCTTTAGTATTTTCTTCATTTGCGATAACAACTTGATAAGCTTTTTCTTCATTAATTTGATTAATAATTGTTTCGTTAACATCGACGAATGTCACTTCATAGCCATTATCATTTAATACTTTACCTATGAAGCCACGTCCGATGTTACCAGCACCAAAGTGAATGGCTTTCATTAAAGTTCAACCTCCTCAAAGATTGCAAGAATTTCAGCTTTAGATTGTGCATTGATAACACGTTCAACATTTTCTTCTTCACTAAATACAATAGCGATTTGAGAAAGGATATCTAAATGCTCGCCATCTTTACCAGCGATACCAACAACTACTTTAGCTTCATTGCCATCCCAATCTACGCCATCTGGAATGTGAAGTAATACAAGACCTGATTTTAATACTTCAGTTTTAGCTTCATCTGTACCGTGTGGAATAGCTAAGAAGTTACCCATATATGTTGTAACGATTTGTTCACGTTCTTTCATTGCAGTAATATATTTGTCAGTTACAGCACCTTCTTCAACTAATGCTTGGCCAGCTTTTTCGATAGCTTCCTCTTGAGAATTTACTGAAAGATTCATAAAAATGTTTTCTGGATTAAATAATTTTGTCATGTTAATTCACTCCGTTTTCGTTAGTTTTTGTTTTAATTTATTTAAGAAAAATGATTTGAGCGTGTTCTCTATCTTTACTCTATCATTTAACAACTGATCAATATCATCCAAATGTTCTGTAATTAAGGATGACACTTCGCTCATAAGTTGTCCTTGTTCCGAATTTCTCGGAATAAACATACATACAAGCCAATTTACTTCTTGTTGTTCATTTTCAATCGTTTTTAGCATTAATGGTTTTGTTAATTCCGTAATAATCAATTGTGGCTTTTTGATTGATTCATCAGAAAGATGGGGAATAGCAACTGGATAACCGGTTAATGCAAAGCCTTGTAAATTCATCCGGCTGTTAAGCTTTTCACTGAACGTATGTGTATTATCAATCACACGATGCTTCGACAATGTTTGAATGAGATATCGTTCTAACTGTGTTACTTTTTTCTTTTCAACGATCATGTTTTGAATCAGTGCCAAACTTTCTTCTATAAAAGTTACAGTGCGATCATAATCTTCATATGATAGTGGTTGTTCTTGATTCTGCGTATTTTGAGGATCATGGACAACAGATTGCTGTAATTTCAAAAAGTATTTCACATTTTCAGCGTCTTGCTTTGGTAATAAAGGATTCACTGTAATATGTGGGTACTTTGTGTCTACAGCTACAGTTGAAATCATGCCATCATACTTTGAAAAATCAATCGACTTCAAACTACTGACAGAAACTTCGGTAGTTTGCGTGATTTCAGAAAAATGCTGTTTCAAACGATTGGATAGAATACGGCTTGTACCAATTCCACTGCTACATACAACGAGAACATGTAATGAACGTCTTTGTTTTGCTTGTAACATGCCACCAAAGTGAAGTGCGATATAAGCAACTTCGCTTTTTGGAAAATGATAATTCATGAATACAATCTTTAAACCTGATGAAACAGCTTCAAATAATTCTTGATCATAGGTTTCTATCATTTCGGTAAGCGGATTGTAGGTTTCAATGTTTGCCTCAAGTCTATTAATCGCAGGTTCTAAATGTAAGTTTAGTCCTTTGAATAGGGCATCTTCATCTTTAAATGAAAATCCTTGATCTTTTACAAATTCTATAAGTTCGGTAACGCGCTGCTTATGAATATCATTGTTTTCATAAGTTGTTTCGTGGCGACGTCTTGCACCTCTTAAATGCATTGTAATAAAAGCAATTTCAGAATGATTAAATGTCACATCATATATATCGCTTAATACATTGGTAAGTCTCTCTGATACTTTAAATTCATCCGTCGAAATCAATTCATTTAAAATATCATCCTCAATTTCTACATGTCCATCTTGCTTAATACGTTCAATTGCTAAAACGATATGAATCGTTAATGTGAGATAACTTGCTTCAGTTAATGTATAAGGTAATGTACCGAGTTCATCCATTAACAAGCGTTCAACATTAAACAATCTATCTATATCAACAATACCTCGAAGATGTGTTTCGTTTAACGTATGATATACGAAATGATCTTCTACTACAGAGTACACGCTATCACCATCTAATTTTTCTAACATGATTCTAGCGAGTAACTGCCTTTTGTTGACTTCTTCACCATTCAGAATCAAACCTTCGCCACGTCTTCGTTCTAATGAAAGTTCAAATGTGTGTAATTCAGGTTCCAATTGTTCAATGATTTTGTTAAGTGTATGCGTAGATGAACCAATTTCATTCGCAAGACTATATAATTTCACTGGATCTTTAGATTGAATAAGGTTGTATAGAATAATAACTTTTCTTTCTTCATCAGATAAATCGATTGTATTTTGCTCAGTCAATGATTGTACAAAATTGTCAATGTCTTCTGGTTCTCCTTCAATACGTAATCCTAATTTAGGAACTCTTGTCAGAGATAAGTGATATTTATTCAGTGTATCTTCAACGCTTTTCATCTCTCTATGAACAGTTCGAGAGGAAATACCAAGTGCTTGTGCAATATCATGAATTGTTAAAAAAGAGTGAAGACGCTCAGATAGTAATTTGAGAATACTCTTTTCCCGGTTACTGATCATCATCGTTCTTCACTCCTTTGTGTAAAATTATTTTTTCAGTTCGTTAATTAATTCTTCATATCTTGGTGAATTTAAGAAATTATCTACTGAAATATGAATGGCTTTAGGATTTTTCTTAATTGCTCTATCTGTTAATGTTTTTTGCGTAATGACAACATCAGCATCGTCTGGTAATTGGTTAATAGCTGTATTTGTAACTTCAATATCAGTTAACTCAGCTTTTTTGAATTTATTTCTTAACATACCAGCACCCATAGCACTTGAGCCCATACCAGCATCACAAGCAAAGATAACTTTTTTAACATTAGAGAAATCATGTGCATCAATATTTTCTGTGTCATATTGATCTAATAGTTCTTCAGATTCATCTTTTTCTTCTGTTTCTTCAGAAGCTTCACCTTTTTCTTGTTCTTTAGAACCAGTTAAAGCACCGCTAACAGAAGATTTTTTACCTTTACGAGCTTCCATATCAGCAGTAGCTGATTCAATGTCGCCTTCAGGGTCTTTAGTGAATTTTAAGATGATAGATGCAACTACAAATGAAACTAATGTTGCTAAGAAGATACCAAGTAACATAATTAAGTAACTTCCTTTAGGTGTAATAGCGATATAAGCTAAGATTGAACCTGGAGATGCTGGTCCAGTAGTACCGAAGTCGAACATACTAAAAGTTGCAACACCAGTCATACCACCTAAAATAACGGCAACTAATAATAAAGGACGCATTAAAACATATGGGAAGTAAATTTCATGAATACCACCTAAGAAGTGGATGATACCAGCACCATATGAAGTTGCTTTTGCAGTACCTTTACCGAATACCATATAAGCTAATAGAATACCAAAACCTGGTCCAGGATTTGATTCTAAAGTATAAAGAATAGATTTACCAGCGTGAGCTACTTGTTCAGATGCAAGAGGTGTTAAGACACCGTGGTTAATTGCATTGTTCAAGAATACTGTTTTAGCTGGTTCAATAATAATACTTACTAATGGTAATAAGTGATGAGAAACTAAGAAGTCAACACCCATACCTAAGACTTTCATTAGTCCTTCAACTAATGGCGCTAATCCTTTGAAACCAACAATCGCCATGATGAAAGCTAGAATACCAGCTGAGAAGTTATTGAATAACATTTCAAAGCCTTGAGGTGTTCTAGGAACTAAGAATTGGTCAACTTTTTTCATTAACCAACCAAGTAATGGACCCATAATCATTGCACCGATTAACATCGGCGTATCTGGGAATGCTGCGATAACACCCATAGTAGCTGTCGCACCAACGACACCACCACGTAAACCGTGAACTAAACGACCACCACTAAATGCAATAAGTAATGGAATTAAATATTTAATCATTGGATCAACCATTGAAGAAAGTTCTTCATTAGGTAGCCAACCATCTTTGATAAACAGTGCTGTAATTAGCCCCCAAGCAATAAAAGCACCAATGTTTGGCATAATCATACTACTTAAAAATGAACCAAAAGCTTGAACCTTAGGACCAATGCCTTTTTTCTTTTCAGCTTGTTCTGCCATATTGAACACACCTTCCCTTATATAAAAAGTATTTTGTAACTTAATCATACGAAGATGTATGTACATATACAATGATTAGTAAATGCAACTTTGTCACATCCATTTTGACATGCGTGTCTTAAACATTTATTTTGGGGTATTCAAATAGCTTATACACACTTGTAATGTAATTATACACTTTTGAAGGGACGCTTCATACTGTTATGGAATATAAAATAGGAAATAAAGTTGAAATAGAAGAAGAGTGAGGAAAAAGAGGAGGTTTCTGGACCGATGCGTGGGAATTATCGGTCCAGAAAAGATAAATATGGACCGATAAAAATAATTACCGGTCCAGAAAAGATAAATATGGACCGATAAAATAAATTACCGGTCCAGAAATGGGAAATATGGACCGATAAAATAAATTATCGACCCGAAAACGGGATTTACAGGCCGATAAATAAAAATATCGACCCGAAAACGGGATTTACAGGCCGATAAATAAAAATATCGACCCGAAAACAAGATTTACAGGCCGATAAATAAAAATATCGACCCGAAAACGAGATTTGCAGGCCGATAAATAAAATTATCGACCCGAAAAAAGGCTGGGACGATAAAATTCGTCTCAGCCTCATATATATTCTCTATTTTTCTTTCGTTGTATCAACACCGAAGTATTTATCTGATAGGTCAGATAGTGTGCCGTCTTTTTTAAGTTTTTTAACGCCTTTATCGATGTCTTCTTTTAGGTCTTTATTTTCTTTTGTGAATGGGAAGCTAGTTCCGACTACATTAAATGGTTTACCTACAAATTTAATTTCTTTCCCGCGTTTGTTTTTATCTGCAGCTGATACTGAGTCTGAATTGACATAACCGTCTAATCTTTGGTTTTCTAAATCAAGTAGGGCGCCTTCACGGTTTTCATAAGTTTTAGTTTTGAACCCGTAATTATTTTCTTTATTAAAGTTCTCTAATGCCTCTGTGTGATTTGATCCTAACACGCCTGCAACTTTTTTACCTTTTAAGTCTTTATAGCTATTAATGTCTTTGTTTTTAGATGATGTTATGATCTGGCTACCGATATATGAGTACGCATCTGTGAAGAGATATTTCTCTTTACGTTCATCTGTTGTTGCGACAGCATTTGCTATTGTATCAATTCTTCCTGATTCTAATTGTCCCATAAGTCCTGAGAAGTCAGCTTTTACCCATTTAACTTTGTAACCAGCTTCGTGAGCGATTTTTTCAAATGCTTCGATGTCGTAACCAACTAATTTACCATCTTTTTCATATGAATTTGGATAGCTTTGTCCTGTAGTACCAGCGACAATTGTACCTTTATCTTTTTTGTCTGAATCATTTGAACAGCCTGCCAATACGATGAGGCCAATTAGTAAAAATGTTAATATTTTTTTCATATTTTATATGTCTCCTTTAAATATATAGTTTTGTAACATTTTAGTATCTTTAATTTCATAAAAATCATTTATATTTTCCCAATGCTTATAAGACGCATGTTTGAGTTTATTAAGATGTTCGTCTTTCGTTAATGGTTTATATGGACTACCTTTAGGTGCATCTACTCTTTGTTTAAAATGTTCACCCGTAACTAAAGTTATTTCGACGATCGTAAATCGATTTTTCGGTAGGGCATGTGGACTTGGTTGAATGTCATCATCGTAGTGTCTACCGATTTTCTCCATAAGTTGATTAACGTCATGACTAATAGGTTTATTTAAAAATTGATCCACCGTTAATTCTTGATCCAGTAATAAAAGTGCTGATACATATTCAGCACTAAAAGCACCTTCTAAGCCAGTTTCTGGTGATTTAAACTTTAATGCTGCATCACCGTTCGTAGGAAAAGTAATTTTGACAGACTCTACTTTTTCCTGGGAAATATGATGTGCTTGTTTAATAGTATTAATAGCATCGATTAAATGGTAATTTGCTGAGCAACATGGATAAAGTTTGTACCACATTCCTGGATGTGTAATTGACCATTGATCGCCGAAACTTTCAATAATTTGTGTAAATGAACGATTTGATGTACCAAATAATTCATAAAAAGCAGGCATCATATTGTTATTACCTTCAAGTATGCGTTTCTGTGAAATACGTGCAGCTAAATAGGCTTTTTGCGATGCAAGTCCAACATGGAATGGTTTAACGTCAGAACCGAATTGGTTACGTAAACCACTTGCTTGTGTAACTGCTATTCCAATAGCATTCGCGAATGAAGGAACATCTAAGTTTAAATAGTAACAACATGCAGCAGTTGCACTTAATAAGCCGATTGTTGATGTTGAGTGCCAACCTTGTTCGTAATGATGAGAACCAATTGTTTCGCCAATTTGAGTCGCCATTTCGACACCGATAATATAACTATCTATAAAGTGGTTGAAAGTTTGCGTATCGTTTTCTGCAACTGCTAATAAACTCGGTAGTATAACAGCAGTAGGGTGACCTCTCATACTTGAGTGAACATCATCAAAGTCTAAAATATGTGCAATAAAACCGTTCACTAAAGCAGCATTTGAAGGTGACAATTGAGCATCATAACCTATGATAGATGCATTGCCTGATCCTTCTTCTTCTTGAATGAAATGTATTAAATCATTGACTTTATGATGATTGTTAGCGCTGTAAGTTGTTGCTATAAAATCAAGTATGCCAGTAATGGCATTGTCTCTTTCAATAGTAGAAATATGTTTCGACTGACGATAAATCCTTTCAACTAATACTTCTGTATCTGTCATTAGAGAACCTCTTCATCTTGTTCAGTTTCTATTTTATTTATGAATGATTGTGTTCTAGAATTGTGAGACTGATTAAACACTTCGTCAGTTGTACCACTTTCAATAATGTTTCCATCTTCCATAAAAATGATTTTATCTGCAACATCTTTTGCAAATGACATTTCATGCGTTACAAGAATCATTGTTTTCTGCATTGAAGCAATGTCTTTAATGATTTTTAGAACACCTGAAACAAGTTCAGGGTCAAGCGCAGAAGTTGGCTCATCAAAAAGTAACAATTCTGGGTCCATAGCTAATGCTCTTGCTATACCAACACGTTGTTGCTGACCTCCAGATAAAGTTGCAGGATATTTATCTTTGAATTTTAATAAACCGACTTGGTCTAAATATTTTTCGCCAATTGCATATGCCTCATCTTTAGGTAACTTTTTAGTTGTAATAAGTCCTTGTGTGACGTTTTCCATAACGGATTTATTTTTGAAAAGGTTATAATGCTGAAATACCATTGTTGATTTTTGAATAAGTTGTTGAACTTGTTTCTTTTTATAATTTTCTGCATCTACTGATATATCATCTATTGAAATAATGCCTTCATCTGGCACTTCTAACCAGTTCAAACATCTTAATAAAGTGGACTTTCCTGATCCAGATGGTCCAATAATCGCAAGGACTTCACCTTTATTAAGTTCTATATCTATACCTTTTAATACAGGTGTTTTGTGGAAAGATTTTTTAATACCTTGTATTGAAATCATGAATGACACCTAACTTTCATAAGGTTTGTTGAGTTTTTTCTCTAATAAACTTTGCAAGTATGTATATATAATCGTAATTAACCAATATACAATTGCGACAGCTAAGAATGTTTCTAAATATTTATATGAAGCGGCAGATAATAATTTACTTTTCGCGAATATTTCAGTAACACCTAATGTAAATACAAGTGATGTTTCTTTAATTAAACCGATAAAAATATTACCTGATGCTGGTATGGCATTACGTGTTGCTTGTGGCAGTATAATTTTAAGGTAAGTTTGGAATTTGTTGAGTCCGATAGAATGGGCTGCTTCAAATTGACCTTTATCTACTGATGTAATAGCCGCTCTGAAAATTTCTGCTAAGTAAGCTGCATTTTTAATACTTAAACCGATAACAGCTGCTGTTAAGGCATCAACAACTCTCATACCTGGAATAAGTTGTGGTAGCCCGTAATAAATTAAGAATAGTTGTACTAAACTCGGAATGGCTCTAAAGAACGAAATATATAGTAGAGCAAGTTCTTTAAGTACGGGTAATTTAGTACGTAAAATTAATGCGATAACTAATCCACCTAAGATTGAAATGACTAGTGAAATAACAGCTAGTGACAATGTAATAGGTAAATAGGGCATTAATTTTGGAAATGTTTGTAGAAAATATATTGGATCAAATTTCAATTGTTTCACCTTCTTCGAATATGACTTGATTAAATTTTTCTTTAAGTTCTTGTGTACCTTTAAATTTGTTTTGGTTAAGGACTTTCACTAAATATTGCGTAATATGTCCTTTTTTTAAGTCTTGCTTACCAAATTTTTGATAGCCTTTTTTGACGTACATATCTATTAACCACGGGTGATGATCAGCAGTACCAAGTGAAACGGCTGGAACGTTTAAATGCTTCAGTAAATAATCATTTTCTACATAATTTAAAAGTTTTGACCCGAATTTTTTATTTTTATATTTAGGTGATGTTGCGAACCACCATATATGGGGGAAATAGTATGGTCCAGGGTTGTCACTCCATGGCATTCGTAATGAAAGTGTACTGACAATTTCATCACCAGATTCAAGTACGAAACAAATATTTTCTTCTAAATTTTTACGTATTGAAGCTTCGGTTGGGTTAGCAGACTGAAAATTAATACCTAGTGCTCGAATGGGCTCGTAGGCTTCGTACATTAAATTGATTAAGTCGTGAATATCATCTTCAGTTGCACGTCTAACGATTGTTTCCATAGAGCACCTCTATTCATTTTCTAAGCCTAATTTTTGTCGTAATGTTCCTTCTGAATAAGCTTCTTTATATAAATTTCTTTCTTGTAAAATTGGTATAACGTTGTTGATAAATAATTCAAATTGTGATGGTAGAATAGGTGGCATAATGTTGAAACCATCTGCAGCAGAAGATTTAAACCATTCTTCCATCTTATCTGCTAATTGTTCTGGTGTACCTACAAAGATATGGTGACCTCTAGAACCAGCAACTTTTTTATAAACTTCTTCTAACGTTAAATCGTCTTTAATCGCTTCTTTAAGAATAATTTCAAATCGACTTTGCACACCGTTACCTGTAGATAGATCTAAATCGGCAAACTTAGTATCTAAGTCATACTGTGATAAATCGATATTTCCAACATAAGGTGCCAATATACTTAATCCAACTTCAGGTAAGATTAAATCTTGAATTTCTTGATAATTTTGATGCGCTTCTTCTTCTGTATCACCTAAAATAGGGAATAATCCTGGCATGATATAAACTTCTTCAGGATTACGATTTTGTTTAGATACTTTCTCTTTTAACTGTTTATAAAAGTTCTGAGCATCTTCAATTTGAGTTTGTGCTGTAAAGATAACATCAGCTACTTTTGAAGCTAAATCCGTTCCTGTTGGAGAAGAACCAGCTTGTATTAATAAAGGTCTTCCTTGTGGAGAACGTTCAATATTTAAAGGACCACTTACTTTGAAATGTTTTCCTTCATGATCAATCGTATGTAATTTTGATGCATCAATAAATGCGCCAGTTTCTTTGTCACGAACTAAAGCACCTTTATCCCATGAGCGCCATAACTTATTCGTTACTTCGACGAATTCATTTGCGCGTTCATAACGTAATTCATGTTCCATTAACTTAGTGCCATTAAAATTTTCAGCAGTAGAAGTTATTGAAGAAGTAACAATATTCCAAGCAGCTCTTCCGTGACTTAAGTGGTCTAAAGAACTAAATTGACGTGCTATATGGAAAGGTTCACTGTATGTAGTAGAAGCAGTAGCAGCTAATCCGATATTAGTCGTTGCTGTAGAAAGAACAGATAAAAGCGTAAACGGCTCAAATCTACTTAATATATTTGGATGTGAACTTTCAGATACGAATAAGCTATCAGCAAGAAAGACTAAATCGAATAAACCTTTCTCAGCTAATTGAGCAGTATTAATTAAATGATTTAAATCCATAGGACCCTTTTCAATAGCCTTTTCATGGCGCCAACTCGCCACATGATGACCATATCCCGCTAAAAAGAGACCTAATTTTATATGTTTATGTGTTGTCATAATATCCTCCCAAACATTTTAATCCGATAGTTTTAATAAGATATAAAGAATACCACTTAAATTTAACAATTGTCAATTAAATCTGACAATTTTATTAGGGATTAATATTAAAATAATGTACTATTTGTGAACATTTGTATGATGATATAAAAAATTGAATGTTATGCTTGTTAAATCGGGTTTTTATAAGTGGAATTTGATTAATAATATTATTAAAATATATTAAAATAGGGTGGAGGGATTGATGGAGTTATGTTGGCGAAGATTTCTGGACCGATAAATAAAATTACCGGTCCAGAAATGGGAAATGTGGACCGATACGAAAAATTATCGGTCCAGAAGTGAGAAATATGTACCGATAAAATAAATTACCGGTCCAGAAACGGAAAATATGGACCGATAAATAAAATTATCGACCCGAAAACGGGATTTACAGGCCGATAAATAAAAATATCGACCTGAAAACGGGATTATCAGGCCGATAAATAAAAATATCGACCCGAAAACAATGTTTTCGGGTCGCTCAATCTTTAAGATTCTATCAATTTTTCGTTATGTAAGTTAATATAATATACTTCGTTATCTGTCCATTCATCAAATTCATAAATAAAGTTCTTTCTTAATACTTCAAATTCAAATCCTAATTTTTTAATGAGTTTTTTAGAAGGTTCGTTATCTACATTAATATGTGCTTCTATTCGATGAAGTTTTAATGTTTTATAACATTGACTGATGAGTTCTTTCATAGCTTCAAATGCATAACCTTGATTCCAAAATTGGTTGTGCAAGAAATAGCCACATTCTCCCCATTGGAAGTCTGATCTGCTTAATACTTTAATATCCAGCATGCCTACATGTTTGCCATTTTCTAAAAATATTCCAAATATAAAAGTATCGTCTTGTTTAATGAGCGCTTGTTGTTTATCAACGAGTGCTTTAAACCAAGTTTCGTCGCATTCTTCCATATTGATTTTCCCTTTGTCGTGTTTATATTGCGAAGGGTAGCGATTTTCAAAACCTTCAACCCAAACTTTGTGGTCATCATAATTTAAAGGTCGAATCGTCAACCTGTTCGTACGAAAAGTTAATTCTTTATCTGTATACATTAAAAATCCCCTTTGTAAAAATATGTGTAATTTATTACATTATACCATTACAAAAGGGGTGTATAAATTATAGAATTAATAAGCTTTCTCTATATCATCTAATTGTTTAATTGTTGAACTAATGCCACCAGAACCGAAGAACCATGTGTTGGAATCGAATTTCAGTATATCTTTATTTTTGATTGCACTGACGTTTTTAATGACTGGATTTTTAAGTTCTTGTGGTAATCCTTTAGAATCATCATCTGTTCTATTTATATAGAAGATTTTGTCTGGATTCTTTTCAGCGATATATTCATATGACACTAACTGTCCGCTTGAGTTTGCTGGCATGTCAGGATCGATATGTTTGATACCTAAATCACCACTTAAAAAGCCACCATATCTACCAGTTTTACCGTATGTCTTAATGCCTTTTTGGTCAATATTCGCAAACATAACGGTATCGTCATTCACTTTACTTTTTACAGATTTAACTTTTTGATCAAGTTTCTTTATGAGTGCTTCAGTTTCACTTTCTTTATCGAATATTTTTCCAATATTTTGGGCATTTTCCTTAACAGATTCTATGTAACGATCATCATCCGGACTCACATAAAGTACTTTTGCGTTTGGTGCAGCTTTTTTAAATTCTTTTAAGTTTTTAGTGTAAGCTTGCCTAAATGATATTAAAATTAAATCCGGATCTTCTTCAGCGATTTTTTCAAAATTCGGTCTGCCGGGATTCCCTAAATTGGTATATTTATCATCTTTAAACTCTGATAAATAACTTGGTAAGAAATCACCATTTGGACCTTTAGGAATAGCCGTTATATGATTTTGTAATTTCAAATCTTTCATAATATCTAGAGCGCCATAATCCATGACAATAACTTTTTTAGGATTCTTAGGTATTGTTACAGTTTCAGTTTTTTTCTTGCCTCTATTATGATCTTTATTCTTTTCTTTATATTCAAAAGTCTTCTTAATTGTGACAGTATCTTTATGACTGACTTCATCTTTACTATTACTACACGCAGATAATAATAAAAGTACACAAACGATGACGGTAATATACTTTTTCATAATTGCCTCCCATTTTCTAATTGATAACATTTCTCAATTATACAAAATTATTTGAGAATAACAAGTGCTAATCTTAAAAATTGGAAATGTTTTAGAGGTTGCATATTTACTTATTCCACACATAGGATAATTTGTATATAATTAAAGTAAGTCATGATATGGTGGTATGCAATATGAAGAAAAACTATATATTTATTATTTTATTTACCTTTTTTAGCATTATTGGCAGTAAATTATTTACCTTTGCGCTTTCATTTCATGTTTTAAAGATAACAGGAAGTGTACAAGCCTTTTCTAATATTATGATTATATATTCGCTCATATTTATATTGGGCAGTACTGCTATCGGATATTTTATAGATAAGATTAATAAAAAAGCATTTATCATATCTATGCAGTGCATTTCGATTTTATCAATTATAAGTATTTACTTAATACCAAATAGTTTAAACCAACTTCTATACATATACATAATTGTAATCATTTTGACAGTTACAGATATGGCTGTATCACTCACTTTTAACAGTGGTTTATTAAGTTTAGTTAGTGAACGTTTTATAGATCAAACAGTTTCATATAGAAATGTCATTCAGAATGTATTACAAATTGGGGCTCCAATTTTAGGTGGAATAGTATACGCTTATTTCGATATTAAGACTTTTATGATTATTATGTTTGTAACTGAACTCATTTCATTAATAATAGTGCTTAATATTGCGTTTAATAAAGTTCTAGCAAATAAAGTCTATGAAGAAGTTAAGGATACATTCTTTAACAGTTATAAAGTTGTATTTAAATTTTTGAAATCAAATAAAGATATATTTTTAATACTATTATCAGGATCTATCATTAACTTTATGTTTGGTTTCGTTACGGTAGGTATTCCAGGAAGTTTTGTCACTATATTTAATATGAATTCTAAACAGTTAGGAATCATTGAAACAGGATTTCCGTTAGCAGGTATATTGTTTGGTTTGATTTATCCTAAGTTGAAGAATAAAGGAACACTTGTAGCAAATATGCAAGTTGCCATGATTACTTTAGCTGTGGGAATACTCATCTTATGTATTCCGTTTATAACAGATTTATATAAATTATCGATACTTGTAATATATTTTATAAGTATATTTATTATCGGAAGCGGCGTTGTACTGAGTAATGTACCGATAAACATTTATGTACAAAAAAATGTGCCAGAACAAATAAAAGGTAAATATTTAGCATTGTCACAAACAATGTCACAAGTAATGATGCCTTTTGGAATTTTAGTTGCAGGTATACTTTTTGACATTAATTCAGTATTCTATATTATTTCGTTCAGCATTACAGCAATATTATGCTTTATCTTGGCTTATCTTTACACATTTATTAAAAAACATGACGGTGTAATTTGAGACATTATTGATAAAGCAAAAGAAGGATTAGAATAAAATATATATTAAACCCCAACTCGAAAATATCGGGTTGGGGTTTTTAAATTTATTAAAATGATTACTATTAAACAAAAGTAATAAAAACAAATAAATGTTTTATTTAATATTCCTTGTAATTGAAATTTAAAAGTGTAGGATGAAGGTGTATCGTCTTATGATACATAATCTATATAAAGGGAGAGTAATCGAATGAACAAATTTTCAAAAGTTTTTGTTTCAACCGGTTTAGCAGTAGCGACAGTATTTACGGTAGGCGCGGCGGATAACGGTCATTCCGTTGATGCGGCGAGCAACAGTAATATGGATAGCCAAGCTTCTCAACCTTATACTTCTTATTACAATGGATATGTGAGTTATGACCCTGGATTTTTCATAACGGATACATTCAAAAAAGGATTTGAGTCAGGTAATTTCACGTTAAATGGATATGAAACACCTGCACATGAAGATTATGCTAAAGAACATCAAGATGAAGCTAAAAATATAAATTTATATGATCAAAATTTAAATGTATATAGTAACTACGGTTTAGATGCTAATGCACAACCGACAAATGCAAATCAATTTAATTTATCAATAGATGATGTAGTTGATTCATACGGTACAGATTTCAGTAAATCAGGCAGTCCAAGAAGTGTTGAAGGTCAATATTCTTGGAGTTTAAATGGTTATAAAATTGCCTTCACTTCTGATGAAACAGGTACTGTAACGAGAATTGATTTCTATACGATAGTTGAATAGTGTTATAGATTGTTAAATTGTTCTATACGATATTGAAGTTCATCAAAGTCTATTATACGGGCTTGTCGGTGAACTTCTTTTTGTTTGTAATAAAGTAATACGACAGGTGAAGTGAATAAATTTAATTGTCCGACTGCTTCTGGCATTTGGTTAGCAACAATTTCGTATGCTGGAATGTCATATTCCTCAACCATTTTTTGTACGATTGGATGATCGGCTTTACATACCGAACAATTCTCGCTAGATACATAGATTAGTGTGAATGTATGTGCATCAATCTGTTTATTTAATTCATCAAAAGTTGTGATGATTTTCATGAAATTTAACTCCTATCATTTAATTATAATGGCAAATATTATACCATTATATGAGAAAAGGAGGAAAAAATATGTTTGGTAACAAAGATAATGATTCAAAAGATAATAATCGATTTTATGTTAAATCGGTAGATAATGTTAAAGGATTAGGTCGCATTTCAATTCTTGTTGATCGTGAAACAGGTGTTAATTATATCAATGCTTGGGTAGGTACAGGCAGCGGTTTAACACCATTGTTAGATGAGAATGGAAAACCTGTAATAGATAAAGTTTAATAAAATATGCATCAATGACAAAGGAGTATTTAAATGTCTAGAAGATTTCTAAAAATGATGATAACAGTCGTGACGATGATGTTTATCATCAATGTATCATCTGAAGAAGTAGAAGCGGCCCAAGAAGAAGGTACGATGGGTCATGGTTATAAGAAATACATAGAAAATGAAAATCAAAATACTTTTAGAAACAAACAAGAAATAGAGGAATCTTCGACAGTAGCTAAAGATGATTCGATACTTGATTTATCAGAATGGCAAGGAGAATTAACGTCAGCTCAAGTTAAAAAGCTTAAAGCCAATTATGATTTTATTATTATAAGAGCACAGTATGGTTCAGACTATAAAGATGCAACATTTGATACAAATTCAAAATTACTTTCTGCCAATAATATGAAGTATGGTGTATATACATATAGTATGTATGAAAATGCAGGTGAAGCAAGAACAGAAGCGAAATCATTATATAATAGAGCACCTAATGCAAGTTTCTATATCAATGATTATGAGGAAGAATCAGTTGCTTCAGGAGATACGAATGCAAGTACACTCGCTTGGTTAAATGAAATGAGGAAGTATTCAGGCGATAAGAAAGTATTACTATACTCTTATGAAGACTTTATGGTTAATCATACAGCGAATGCTGTAGGCTCTTATGATGGTTATTGGTTAGCCTCATATCAAGAAACACAACCCGAAAGAGAACATGTATTATGGCAATACACAGATAGTTACTATTCATCAGAACTTGATCAAAATGTCGATGCCAATGTACTAGGACCAAATGTACAATCAAGCTGGTTTATAAATTGATGAGCATTATAATTTCTCTTTTATAAAGTGAACTGTATAATCACTTGAAGAAAAGAAGGTGAATATAATGAACATATTAGATGAATACTTTATCTTATTTGATGAAGCAAGATACAGTGAAGAAAGTTTTCATAAATTAAATGAACTATTTCATGATGATATAGAATTTGTATTAAATAAGAAGACTTTTAAAGGTAAAGAAGCTTGGAAGCAGTTTGTTAAAAGTGTTTATACAACAAATAAAGATTTAAAACATATGCATAACGGTTGGACGCAAAACGAAGACGGTAGTTATGAAACAGATTGGGCAATTTGTGGTAATCGATATGAAACAGGTGTCTATACACAAGAAGGCAAAGATATCGCAAGATTAGATGAGAACGGCAAAATTATCTACTTAGAAAACCAACCTAAAGATGATCAATTGTTTTCAAATCAATGATAAAAAACTTAGAACAGTTCCTAAAATTATTTTGGGAACTGTTCTTTTTCCATTAATGGGACGGACCATTATTGACGATTGTTGTGAAATGTTTGATTAAATAAGATTTATCGATTCTTTTTTCGTCTTGTATCCAATGTTTAATAAATGAAATACCTGCACCTGATACATAGCTAGTGAAATATAGTAATGGAATATCACCAATAGTGTTGTTGATATTTTTATATGAACTTAAATAATCAAATATCAATGGATAATAGATAAAAATCAAGAAAGAGCTCTTTCTTCAGACGATTATGTTAAGTATTACGAATTTTATAATTAAATAAATATTGTCTAATTTTACATAAATTGGTGTAATAATGTCAATAAATAATCGGCGTTGTGGCGCAGATATAAAAATTAATACTGCACAGAAATAATAAATGAGACTGAGACATTACATTGTGTCCCAGTCTTTTTTATATGGAAAAATCAATCTAAACGTGAGCCTCTATGTTGCTTGTTTGGGGAGTCTTGCAATATACAGAGGTTCTATGTTGCTTGTTTGATGAGACTTGCAATATACAGGAGTTCTATGTTGCTTGTTTGATGAGTCTTGCAACATACGAAGCGCCTATGTTGCTTGTTTGGCCAGTCTTGATAAATACGAAGCGTCTATTTATCTTGTTTGGTCAGTCTTGATAAATACGAAGCGTCTATGTTGCTTGTTTGATGAGTCTTGCAACATACGGAGGTTCTAAGTTGCTTGCTTGATGAGTCTTGCAACATACGAGGCGCCTATTTATCTTGTTTGGTCAGTCTTGATAAATACGAAGCGTCTATTTATCTTGTTTGGTCAGTCTTGATAAATACAGAGCGCCTATTTATCTTGTTTGGTCAGTCTTGATAAATACGAAGCGCCTATTTATCTTGTTTCGCCAGTCTTGATAAATACAGAGCGCCTATTTATCTTGTTTGGCCAGTCTTGATAAATACGAGGTCCTCAACATTGCTAGTCACACCTCACTTGCAATATTCAGCCTTTATTTCTAAAAATATGAAAAGTGTCTAGAACATTTCTGTCCAAGACCTTTGTATATCTTAAATATCTATATAAATAGATACTTTAAAGCTAGGATTTTATATCCCAGCTTTATTGTTTATGTTCTTCTATAAATGCTTTTGTCTTACCGGTAATGAGTGGTCCGCCTGTGTATATGACTCTAGTTGATGGGTTTTTGACTTTTTCAGTTGGACGAATGCCATGTGCATGTATACCGATGACATGGTTGTCTTGATTAAATACTGGAGATCCTGAAAATCCTATTGTTCGATGCATGTGTCCGATATATTCGATATAGTCTTGAGTTGGTTTAAGATAGAATCCTTTTGATTGATACATATATTGACCGTCATATGGTTCTTCATTTGGATAACCTGCCATAAATAATGCTGATTTAGGTTTCAATTTTTGAATTTCACGTTCGGATGCTATAGTTAAAGGTTTAATTTTAGGTGTTAATGATTTTTCAGTAATGAGTACTGCGACATCTCTTTCGTTTGATTTATAAAATTGCTTAATCTTGAATTTCATCGGTGTATATTGATTAGATTTAGCTGGAAAGAAATAAAATTGTTTCTTTTCCTTATTTCCATCATCATCACTTGCGACATGTGACGCAGTGATAACTGTATGATCATCGACGACAAACCCTGTTGCGCCATTTCCTGACTTACCTGTTTCATCAGATGTGACTTTACCAACTGCTTGATTGATAGTTTTATCGTTTGAATGAAATGGTTTGATTTTAAGATGTTCATTTGGAATTTGTGAACCTAATTTAAAAGCTTCTTGATAATCATGATGTGTTGCTTTAGTAAATGTATCTTTATAGGTTGCAGGGACATCAGGCTGTATCAATAAATAATTGAACATGGAAATAATGAGTATTAAATATAATTTGAGGTATAACAGCATTTAATCACAATCTTTCTCATAATTGAATCATCACTATGTTATACCCTTATATTGCTATTATAAAAATCCAACGACAATAAATGTGATTACTGATAACACGACTGACGTTATAAGCATTGCTATCATTGGTTTGAATGCTTTCGTTTTTAAGTCACTGAAAGATACATTTAAACCGATACCGACCATTGCCATAATTAAGATAAGTGTTGTAAATGTGCTGATTACATTTAATATGGCTTCAGGAATAGGAATGAACGTATTCACAGCGCTCATAATTAAAAATCCAATTAAAAAGTACGGAAAGTCTATTTTTTGTGATACTTTATGTGATCTCTTTCTATTAACGATAATTAAGAAAATAATACTTAATGGTATTAATAGAAATACTCTACCTAACTTAGTTAACAAACCAATACCTAGTGATGACTGACCACCGGCATCTGCTGCTAAAATAACGTGTGCAATTTCATGTAAGCTTGAACCTGACCAAATACCATAAAATTCAGCATTCATTGGAAAAATAGCGAATAATAACGTGTAAGTTAAAGAGAATATTGTACCCATTATTGCCACTAAACCTACACTAATCCCAACATCACTATCTTTAGATTTAAGGATAGGTGATATCGCGGCAATTGCAGCTGCACCACAAACACCAGTTCCAACACCCAATAACAAGACTAAATTGTTATCTCCTTTAATGATTTTATTTAAAAACAAAATAAACAATATCGCAAAAGCGACGACACTAACATCTAGTAATAATAATGTGCTACCTTGATGAATAATCGTCCATAAATTTAACTTAAGCCCGTATAGAATAATCGCAAATCTTAATAATTTTTTTGATGAAAATGCAATCCCCGATTCGATTTGCGTAGGATATCCCCTGAAATGTCTATATAAAATAGCTGTAATAATCGCAATTGCGAGTGCCCCGACTTTGTTAAATACCGGTAAATACGATAAAAGTATACTGACAATAGCAACTAAAAAAGTAAAGCCAATACCGAGTAAAAAACGTTTATTAAATTTCTCCCCCATAATGTTCACCTCAACGTAAGTTTAAGCGCAAGATGAATATTTGTGAAATGCTATTTTTAAATATATAATATAACAAAAATGATATGAGGTGGTTGCAGTGGAAGATAAATTACAAATCTTAAAAGTAATTGTAGAAGAAGAGGGCTTTACGAATGCTGCCGAAAAGTTATATAAATCACAGCCATCAATAAGTAGAGATATCAAAACACTTGAAGAGAAATATCAAATTAAGATTTTTGAAAATACAAGAAAACATATAATTTTGACAGAAGAGGGAAGAGAGTTATATAACTATGCATGCCAATTAGCAATATTAGATGAGCAATTGCAAACGAAAATTAATCAGCATAAAGAAGATGTGAAAGGGAAGTTTGTCATAGGAACGAGTCACACATTTGGCCAATCGATGTTATTAGATTTAACAATCTATCTACAAACAAAATATCCGAAACTCAATATTCATATTTATGTCTATAACTCAGCTGATATATTAAGTAAGTTGAAAGATTACTCACTAGACCTAGGCATTATCGAAAAGCCAGTACTGGACGACAAAATCAATAGTGAAGTCCTAACGAGAGATAAACTATTACTCGTGAAAAATAAACAAACAAACCAAAATTTAAATCAATTAAGATGTTACGTTAGAGAAACAGGATCAGGAATAAGATATTATCAAGATATGCTATTACAACAATTGAATTTAACATCTCGTAAAGTCGTCATTAACGATAACCAATTAATTTTAGAACTCGTTAAACAAAACATGGGCTTTACGATATTATCTAATTTCTCTATAAAATCATTTGATGAAGATTATATCGTCACAAACGACCTAGATTTAAATCGGAATTTCTTTATAGTGTCTAACAAATCAAGATACAAGACAAATAAATATAATACGATCGTAAATGAAATTAAGAACTATGAGTTTAGATAAATAAACGAATCCCCTCACTAATATTAAAAGTGAGGGGGTTTATATGTAACAACATTTATTTATTATCTTCAATTTCTTTAGCCAATACTGTGTCTACAGGATTTACACTTTTATTAAGTTCCTCAACAATATTCTTTTTATCAATGTCACTACGATTCTGGCTTAGTTTATAAGCAGCATCAATTTCTTCAATTTCCATTTTAAAACCTACAATACCTTTAACTTGTTTTTTCGTTTGATCTGATAAATTGTTCCAAGTAGCACCATTTTGTCGATGACTTTCATATTTATTTAAAAGGATCGTCAAATCATCTACTAACTCTGACTCACTTAACAAATGCCCTTTACCATACGCATGTATACTTTGGTAATCCCAAGTTGGAACATCTTCTTTTTCATACCATGTAGAAGAAATGTAAGCATGAGGACCATGGAATATGATAAGGATATGTTCGTTTGATTCGATTGTTTGCCATTGTTTATTAGCCTTTGCAAAATGACCTGATACATATAAGGTATTATCTTTTTCTTCAATATTAACAGGTAAATGTGTAGCAAGAGGTTTTAATTCGTCATAAGTAATGATGGTTGCAAAATTATTATGCATCATAAAATCTTTGATTTTTTCATAATCACGCATCTGATAATATTTTGGTACATACATGTAAACGCCCCCTTATAAATTATTCATCATAACGCACGAAGACTGAGAGATATCGTGCGCTAAGGTATAAAAACAGGGTGTAACGCACGAAGACTGAGAGATATCGTGCGCTAGGGTATAAAAACAGGGTGTAACGCACGAAGACTGAGAGATATCGTGCGCTAAGGTATAAAAACAGGGTGTAACGCACGAAGACTAAGAGATATCGTGCGCTAGGGTATAAAAACAGGGTGTAATGCACGAAGACCGAGAGATATCGTGCGCCACCCCCGCTCTAAAATTACTAAATCTCTTAATGATACCCAAGTAATCTCGAAATTTTGTTGGCACATGTTTTTAATTCATCTACAAAGAACTCTTTCTTATCTAATTCTGTTGTAGGGAATGAAAGGCTGATAGCGCCTTGGACTTCGTTTCGATAGTTTACGAAGTATGTACTTACGCAATATATGCCTTTTTCGTTTTCTTCATTATCAACCGAATAACCTTGTTCTCGGATGACTGCTATTTCATCGATGAATTGATCATAGTCTGTGATTGTATTTTCGGTTAGTTTAACAATGTTCGATTGATTCCATATTTCTTGGATTCTTTCATTGTCATACGTCGAAAGGATAGATTTACCTACTGCTGTGCAATACATTGGTGCTCGTTTCCCAATTTTTGATGCCATCGATCGATTGTTATTGCTTGGTATAAATTTATCTATATATACCACTTCGTTATTGTCTTCCACTACTAAATGACATGTTTCCCCAACTGTTGTCATCAGCTGACTTATCATACTTTTAGCTACATTTAAAAAATCAATGTTTTGTACACGTTTATTCCCAAGTTGGAACATTTTAAAAGTTATTTCATATTGATTGGTCAATGCGTTTTGTTGAACGTAGCCATTGCTAATCAATGAATTAACAAGTCTATGTACAGTTGCTTTAGATAATTGAGTTTCATCTACTAAGTCTTTTAATGATATTTGTTCTTTTTCAGATATGATTTCTAAAATGCTTAATGCACGGTCAATGGATTGAACGTTAGAAGCCATAATCATCACCTCTTTGATAAAAATATAGCATAAATTATTCTATGAATTAAGTAACATAGATGAAAATAAATAATTGACAACGTTTTCACAAACGTTATAATAATACTAAATATTACTATACAATACATTGTATCATAATGTGGAACGGAGGGCTATTTTGAAAAAGTATAAAATTTTAAACCAGTTACATGAAAATTACCTCGTTGCAGTTGTTAGAGGGAATGATGAGGATGAAACAAAGAAAATTGTTGATGAAATCATTAAAGGTGGATTTAAAAATATAGAAATTACGTTTACTGTACCGAATGCTGAAGAAGTGATTAATCAAGTACATAAACAATATGGTGATGATATCGTTCTAGGTGCAGGAACAGTGTTAGATGCTGCTACAGCACAAATTGCGATTAATAAAGGGGCGCAATATATTGTAAGTCCACATTTAGACACCAATATATCTAAATTATGTAATGTATATTCTATTCCATATTTACCAGGTTGTAGTAGTGCAACAGAAATTATAGAAGCGTTACGCTATGGATCTGATTTAATTAAACTGTTCCCAGGAGGACAATTAGGTGCCGGTTTTATTAAAGATATTAAAGGTCCAGTACCTAATGTAGAACTGATGCCTTCTGGAGGCGTGAATTTAGATAACGTATCAGATTGGATTGAAAAAGGTTCATTCGCTGTAGGTATTGGTGGCGACTTAACGAAAGAATTTACAGGAAATAATTTTGAAGTTATTTCAGAAAAAGCTCAAAAGTATGTAGAAGCTGTTAGAAATCGATGAAAGTGAGTGGTAGAAATGAGGCTTTTCACAATAGGTGATTCCATGATAGCCATGAATCCTAGTAATAAAGGACCTTTGAAATTTAATCATACATTCCATAGAACAATTGGAGGCGCGGAATTAAACGTAGCAATCGGTGCGAGTAGATTAGGGTTAGAAACAACTTTTTATTCAAAAGTTGGTAAAGATGAATTTGGTCAACACATTATCAATAATTTACGTGGAGAAGGTATTGATACTGAGTATATCGAACAAGTACCAGGAAAAAACACGTCCGTTTATTTTAAACAAATAAATGCAGATGGAAGCGGTGCTTCATTTTATTATCGAGACAATGCACCCATTAAAGACTTAACAGAAGAAGATGTAGCACATATTAACTTTGATGATATTGACTATTTCCACGTCAGTGGTGTGTTTGTCGCATTATTACATCATAAAATCGAACTGATTCAATCAATGATGAAAAAAGCACAAAAAGCAAATACAACTGTAACTTTAGATCCAAATATAAGACTAAAAACTTGGTCTAAAGAAACAGCAAGTGAAAGTCTAGGTGCGTTATTACCTTATACAGATATTCTGTTAACAAGCGATGAAGAACTAGAAATTCTTAAAATAGCGACACCATTTGAAAATATTGAAGATTTATTAAAAGAACAAGACTTACAAGAAATCATTGTCAAAGGTGGACATTTACCTACACAATTTGTAAGTAATGAAGAACAATTTGAAACAGAAGTCTTTCCAGTAAGTCCAATCGATACAGTAGGCGCTGGAGATGGCTTTTCAAGCGGATACTTGTTCGCTTTAAGTAAAGGATATACAGCAAAAGAGCGCGTAAGATTCGCAAATGCAGTTGGCGGAATGGTTACAGAAGTAATAGGCGATAACGAAGGATTGCCATATTTAGAACAAGTAGAAAGTTTCTTGAGTGGTAAAGGTATAATAGAAAGATAATCGGCAATTAGGAGATGGATAAAATGGAAATGACATTTCGTTGGTACGGAAGAAACAATGACACAATTACATTAGAAGATATTAAACAAATACCTAATACAACTGGGATTGTATGGGCACTTCATGAAAAGCCAGTTGGTGCTGTTTGGGAAAAAGAAGAAATTAAAGAAGAAGTTGAATATATTGAATCATACGGATTTAATGCAAAAGTTGTTGAAAGTGTGAATGTTCATGAATCTATTAAATTAGGTAATAGTGAACGTGATGAATTAATTGAAAACTACAAACAAACTATTGAGAATTTAGCTGAATATGGTGTGGAAGTTATTTGTTATAACTTCATGCCAATATTTGATTGGACTAGAACAGATATGTTCCATCCATTAGAAGATGGTTCTACAGCACTATACTTTGATTATGAAAAAGTTAAAAATTTAGATCCGAAAGAATTAATAGAAACTGTTTCAAGTGCGAGTAAAAATCTAACAATGCCAGGTTGGGAACCAGAAAAATTAGATCAAATTTCAGAACTATTTGAAGCATATAAAGATATAGATGAAGAAAAATTATGGGAAAACTTTGCATACTTTATAAACGCAATCATTCCAACTGCAGAACGTTGTGGGATTAAAATGGCAATTCACCCAGATGATCCACCATATTCTATTTTCAACTTACCAAGAATTATTACTGGTGCAGATAGCTACGAGAGAATGTTTGAAATCAATAATAGTCCAAATAATGCGATTACGTTATGTACGGGCTCTATGGGTGCTTCTAAAGATAATGATATGGCAGAAATTGCTTTAAAATATCATGAGCATGCACCATTTATGCATATTAGAAATGTTCGCATTTCCGAAAATGGCAGTTTTGTAGAGACTTCTCATTTTACAGAAGACGGTAATATTGATATTGCACAAATTATGAAACATTTATCAGATGCAGATTATAAAGGATACATTCGACCAGACCACGGTAGACATTTATGGAATGAAGAATGTCGTCCAGGATACGGATTATATGATAGAGCATTAGGTATTATGTACTTAAATGGATTATGGGATGCATATAAACTTGAAAAGGAGTCTGGTAAAAATGTTTAGTAAACATGAAAGTTTAAAAGATAAAGTCGTTGTAATTACAGGTGGAAGCGGAGTGCTTTGTAGAACAATTGCGAAAGAATTAGGCAAACAAGGCATGCAAATCGCCATTTTAAATCGTACTTATGATAAAGGTGTAGAAGTTGTTAAAGAAATAGAAGCTGAAGGTGGTATTGCTCGTAACTATTCAGTTGATGTTACGAATGAAGAATCACTAACGAAAGCTAAAGATGAAATTTTAGAAGCATTTGGAAAAATTGACTATTTAATTAATGGTGCAGGTGGTAATAATCCTGACGCTATTACAGATTCAGAGTCATATAATGCTGAAGATAAAAAGAACTTTTTTGATTTAGAAAAAAGTGGATTTGAACACGTATTTAATAATAATTTTATTGGCTCATTTGTCGCTGCTAAAGTATTCGGCAAAGAATTACTGAAGTCAGAACATGCAAGCATTATTAATTTCTCTTCCATGAGTGGTTATGCACCATTGACTAAAGTGCCAGCATATAGTGCTGCAAAAGCTGCTATTAATAACTTTACGCAGTGGTTGGCTGTTTATTTTGCAGAGGAAGATATTAGAGTTAATGCGATTGCACCAGGATTTTTCTTAACAGAACAAAATAGAGACTTATTATTAAATGAAGACGGAAGTCTGACGGCACGTTCAGAAAAAATATTAAGTCAAACACCTCTTGGAGAATTTGGGAAACCAGAAGCACTTATCGGTACGATTTTATGGTTATTAGATAAAGATTATTCATCATTTGTAAATGGCATTACTGTACCAGTCGATGGCGGGTTTATGGCGTATTCAGGCGTTTAATAGAACTTTAAATTCAAACTCATTTTAGCAATTTTGCTAAAGTGAGTTTTTTTTGTGCGCAATTTTAATTGGCATGCAGACTTTTTACAAATGTAGAAGTGTAAAAGAGGTTAATTCATTACTTTAGTAACATGATAGTTTATAATGAATGATATTTTAATGTCTATTGTAATGGACAAACAAAAGTAAAACGCTTACATATATTTGTTTTATGATGAAGCTACAGGGAGGTTGTAAAAGTCATGGAAGGTGATAATCAAGAGAAGTTAATTCATTACTTATTAAATGCGCATTCGTTTGTCGATTCGAATCGATTGGCGAAACATCTAGATGTTTCTACTAAAACGATTTATCGACTTGTTAAACGTATAAATGATTATTATAAAGAGCCTCTTATTATATCTGAAAAAGGTAAGGGCTATCGTATTGATGATAAAGAATATATTGAACAGCATGAAACGGGGCAACTTCATCAAAATGATTTGTTTTCTCCTATTGAAAGACGAAATATGATGACAAAAGATTTATTGTTAATCTCCCCTAAGTCGATATCTATCTTTAATATTATCGAACGTTATTATATTTCTGAAAGTGTTCTAAACACAGATGAGAAAAAAATTGAAGAGATGTTAAAACGTTTTAATTTAAATTTAGAAAGAAAGAATCGTCATTTATCTATAAATGGTGATGAAAGTGATATTCGAAATGCATTGTTAGAACTCATTGGAGATGGGCAACTGTCTAATTTCTCTGCATATAATGTTATCGATCAAAATGAGGATAAAGATGCACATTTTGTGCAAGAACAAATTAATAAGATTGAGAGTTATAAAGATATGATTATTCCTTATCCTTATAATGTGAACATTTTCTCTCATTTATATATCTTGATCATGCGCTTTAGAAAAAGAGGTGTGATTAAACCAGACAAAGATAGAAAGACACCTGAATTGATAAAGTTAAAAAATGAGTATCAATCATTTTATAGAATGAGTGACATGGTAATTGGCAATGTTGAACAATATCTTCATACTCAATTACCTGAAAATGAACGGATTTATTTGTTTGAATATCTTATTTCTTCCAGATTTGAAACGCAAAATGTTCAGCATAATCAAGAAGACATGCAATATTCACAAGAAGTCATCGATATAACAAATGCATTGATAGACGGTGCGAGTCAGGAATTAAATCATTCATTTAAAAATATTGATTTAGAGCAGCAACTTCTTAAACATATTAAACCGATGCTTAATCGAATTGAACATGGGTTAAATGTCAGGAATGCTTTAATAGAACAAATTAAAATTGAATATCCACATGTATTTACAGTTATTCGACAGATTTCAGATCAAATTTCTGAAACATATCATATTAAAAAAATGAATGACGATGAAATAGGCTTTTTAACATTGTATTTTGCGAAAGAACTTGAGAGAAATCCGAAGAAAATACAAACACTGATTACTTGTACTACAGGCATAGGTACTTCTGAATTATTGAAAACCAAAATAGACAGAAATGTACCTGAAATTGAGATTGTAGATGTTAAATCTTCTTTTGATTTACAAGAAGATGAATTGCATAAAATCGATTTGATTATTTCAACTGTTCATATACCTGAAGTAAAGCAAATTCCAATCGTGGTCATCAGCGCAATGTTTAATAAGAATGATCAAATTAAATTGCGAAAGATGATAGAAATGTTAGGTGATAACAATGAATGAATCGTTATTTTATGAAATTAAAACAACTAACACAATGTATCAAGATGTCATTGAAGAAATAGGTAGTCAGTTAAAGATAGATCAGTACATTCAGTCTGAAAGTGTTTTTATTGAAGAAGTACACGAGCGAGAACAACATGGGAATATTGAAATTTTTCCAGAAGTGATTTTACCGCACATTCAAAGTGAGAACATATTAAAGACTAAAATATTTTTAATAAAAAATGAGACAAATCTTATGAACTGGCATGACCAGTCATTGAAATTGATTATTTTGTTAAATCTTAAACCACAAGAAGATCAAGCAGTATTGCAAGACATTCAAGCATTTATGAGGAATTTAGCAGACGAAGACTTTGTAGAGTCATTATTATAATTGGAGGAATGAAATATGAATATCGTGAGTATTTGTGCTTGTACAGTAGGTATTGCACACACATATATCGCAGCTGAAAAGTTAGAAAAAGCAGCTGAAAAGAAAGGTCATAATATCAAAATTGAAACACAAGGGACAATAGGTGTAGAAAATGAATTGTCACCTGAAGATATTAAACAAGCTGATATCGTGTTGCTTGCTGTAGATGTAAAGGTAAGCGCTAAAGAAAGATTTGAAGGTAAAAAAGTCATCGAAATACCGACAGATGTCGCAATAAAATCTCCAAATAAATTAATAGAAAAAATCGAACAAATTTCACAACAATAAAGGAGATGCCATATGAATTTAATAGATGTATTAGATGAGAACACAATCTTAACAGAACTTGAGACAAATAATAGAGAAGAAACTTTAGAAACACTCGTTCATTTATTTGATAAAGAACAATATATAGACAATCCAGATTCATTTTTAGAAGCAGTTTATAAAAGAGAGTCTGAAGGCGTAACAGGTATAGGTAACTTTGTGGCGATTCCACACGGGAAAAGTAGTAGCGTTAACAAAGTTGGTATTGCAATTGGCGTCTTAAAAGATGAAGTAGAGTGGCCATCTTTAGATGATACAGGTGCGAAAGTCGTTATTTTACTTGCAGTTGGTGAAGATAGCGACAATTCTAAAGAACATTTGAAACTCTTATCATTAATCGCAAGAAAGTTGAGTAATGATGAAGTGATTGAACAATTATTAAATTCTAAAAATAAAACAGAAGTTGTAGCAATTTTATCTAACTAACAAAGGGGGAGATAACGTGAAAACATTTTTTAATCAGTTGAATTTAAAAGGTCATTTACTTACGGCAATATCTTATTTAATTCCAGTTGTATGTGGAGCGGGATTCATGATTGCAATTGGGATGGCGTTAGGTGGAGATTCATCAACAGATTTGACGAAGACTGGCTATTCATTCTGGGATGTACTTGCAACATTAGGTGGTGTTGGACTGGGCATGTTACCAGTTGTTATTGCAACAGGTATCGCTTATTCAATTGCTGATAAACCGGGTATAGCACCTGGCCTCGTTATTGGTTTAACAGCTAATGCAGTTGGATCAGGTTTTATCGGAGGATTAATAGGTGGCTTCTTGGCAGGTTATCTTGTTGTATTAATTATTAAATATATCAAAATGCCAAATTGGGCAAAAGGTTTAATGCCGATGCTTGTAATTCCATTTATTGCTTCGCTTGTAGGTGGACTCATTATGGTCTATGTAATCGGAGCGCCAATTACACAATTTACGCATATTTTGACGGAGTATTTACAATCTCTAAGTGGTACTTCTAAATTAATTTATGGCATTATCATCGGTGTATTAGCAAGTGTCGATTATGGTGGTCCAATTAATAAGACAGTATTTGCTTTTGTATTAACACTACAAGCACAAGGTATTCATGAACCTATAACAGCATTGATTGTCGTTAACACAGCTACGCCAATTGGATTCGCATTTGCATATTGGATTGGAAGATTAATGCGTAAAAATATTTATAAAAAAGTAGAGGTAGAAACATTAAAAACAGCATTCCCAATGGGTATTATTGAAATTGTTGAAGGTGTCTTACCGATTGTCTTAAACGACATTATTAGATGTGTTATTGCTACAGGAATCGGTGGAGCAGTAGGTGGTGCGATTTCAATGGTGATGAACGCTGACTCGAAAGTACCGTTTGGTGGCATGTTAGCAATTCCAACAATGTCTCAGCCATTAGGTTTCGTCATCGCTATCGTAGCAAATGTTATTGTTACAGCTCTAGTACTTGTGCTACTTAAGAAACCTGTAAATGAATCAGAAGAAATGATCGATGAAATCGAAGAAGATGACATAGAATTAGGCGATATTAAAGTATACTAATGGAGGTTTAACACATGGAGAATGTAAAGTTTTCACCATCATTAATGACGATGGACTTAGATAAATTTAGCGAGCAGATTACATTTTTGAATCAGCACGTAGAATCTTATCATATAGATATTATGGATGGTCATTATGTCCCGAATATTACACTGTCACCTTGGTTTATTGAACAAGTGAAGAAAATTTCTGACGTACCTATTTCTGCGCATTTAATGGTCACGGAACCTTCGTTTTGGGTGGATGAATTATTAAAAGTAGATACAGATTATATATGTATACATGCAGAAGTCGTCAATGGTGTTGCTTACCGATTGATTCATAAAATTCATGATCATGGTAAAAAAGTAGGGATTGTATTAAATCCAGAAACACCCATTGAAGTGATTAAACCATATATTCAATATTTAGATAAGATCACAATTATGACCGTTGACCCAGGATTTGCTGGAGAAAAATTTATCGATGAAACATTAGATAAAATAGTAGAATTGAGAAAGTTAAGAGACGAGCATCAATACAAATATTTAATTGAAATGGATGGTTCTTCAAATAAGAAGACATTTAGTAAAATTCAAAAAGCCAATCCAGATATTTATATATTGGGAAGAAGCGGGTTATTCGGTTTAGATGAACGTATCGATGAAGCATGGCATAAAATGAAAGCAGATTTTAATGATGCATTAACTGAAGTATAATGAATAAAACCGCCACATGAGTTGAATGATAACTCATGTGGCGGTTAAATTTTATTTAAACTATTTAATAATATCTATTAATTCTTTCTTAGATGCTGATCTTGCTGGTATCCAACCAAAGACAATACCAATTAATGTTGAAACGCCGACAGCAAGTAAAATAGATCCTAGACTCACAACACTTTGAACCATATCAGGCGTAACGGCTTCTACAAGTTTAGAAATCAAAATACCTATGATTAATCCGATAATGCCTCCAATCAGACATAGCACGATACTTTCTATTAAGAATTGTATTTCAATGTCTCGACCTTTAGCTCCAAACGCACGTCTTATCGCAATTTCTTCTGTACGTTCAGCGACTGAAATATACATAACGTTCATCACACCTATACCCGCAATGAATAATGAAATACCTGCTACTGCTGCAACAAAGTACGTAATGGCATCGAATACTTGTGTGATATTTTTCATGATTTCTTCCATATCTGAATATTGATAACTACCTTCGCTCATACCTGAACCTCTTTTATTTAAGAGCTTAGCTGCCTTATTAGCAATTTCTTTTTTGTTGTCATCGTTATCTACTTTTAATTCAAGCTGTGGAAGTTCCTGACTTAAGTCGCCCATATATCGATTGAATGTTTCGCTTGGCATATTTACTGTATTTTCATACATAGGATTATTGACAATACCTACAATTTTAAATCCTTGGTCATCTATAAATAACGTCTTACCAATCGCGTCACCTTTGAACGCTTTTTTAGCGATCGTTTGATCGATTGTGACGACTTTTTCTTTCAATTCATTATCTGATTGCGTGAATCCTTTACCTTCAGATGCATTATCGACATGGTCTTTCTTAAAGATATTGATGTCAGATTGCTTTTGTGAATTGGTCATTTTTGCCCCATAACTTTGACTGTCATCTTCTTTAATTTTAGCATCTGTGACACCGTCTATTTGTTTGACGAGATCAATATCTTGTTTGTCGAATGGATTTTCTTTAGAGCCTTCCATATTTTCAGGCATGAAGCTAATCATAGCTTGTCCTTTACTCGCACCCGTATCTGCAAATTCATCAGATGCTGTCTTTTTAAAACCATTACCTAAAGACATAATGGTAATGACTGCAGCTATACCGATAATAATACCAATCATCGTAAAGATGTTACGGCGTTTATTCTTCATGATAGATTTGAGAGAGACTGATATGATATTCGGTAAGTTCTTCATTCTATCACCTCTTCTCGCTGAACACGGCCATCTAATATATGTATCACGCGATCAGCTTGTTCAGCTACTTTACGATCATGCGTAACAATAATCATGGTTGTATTTTGTTCACGATTAAGTCGCACAAATAAATCCATAATATCTTTAGAAGTTTGAGAATCAAGCGCACCTGTTGGTTCATCAGCAATAATGAATTTAGGTTTATTGACAATCGAGCGCGCGATGGCGACACGTTGTTGTTGACCACCCGATAACTTATTCGGTACAAGATGTTTTTTATCTGCAATTCCAACGTCTTTTAAGACAGATTCAACACGTAGTTTACGTTCTTTTGAAGACATTCCTGAATATAATAGGGGGATACTAACATTCTCCATAATCGTATTATTTTGTATCAATTTAAAATTTTGAAAGACAAATCCGACTGTTTTATTTCTAATAAAGGCAAGTTTATTATCTGAAACTTGTTGATAATTCTCATTATCAAACAGATATTCACCTGTGTATCCTCTATCTATAAACCCTAAAATATTAATCAATGTACTTTTCCCTGAACCAGAAGGGCCCATAATCGCGATAAATTCACCTGTATCAATAGATATATTAATATCTTTCAATATATGATTTGTTTCTTCTCCGTTTTTAAAGTGTCGATTCACATTAACTAAATTAATCATGATGCTATCTCAACCTTTTCACCATTATTTAATGTTTTCTTAGGTGAAATGATCAGTTTATCTCCAGATTTAAGTCCTTTCTCAACATATATTTCACCATTTTGTCGTTTAATATTAATATGTCGTTTATGAACTTTATGATTTTTATCGACAACAAATACATGGTTACCTTTTGTTAATACAGATTTAGGTAATTTAATCGTATCTAAAGGAATCTCGCCTTCAGTTGAGAAACCACTACGAACAGAAATGTCTAATTTACCAATCGTTACTTGGTATTTAGAATTACCTTTTCCAATGCTTGGATTATTTGAAACAGGATTAGAAGTCTGCGTTGTTTCACTTTCTGGATCAGCAGTATTCATCGATTCACTTTGGTTACTATCATTATAACTTGTAGGTAATTCAGAAATCTTTGTCACTTTCCCTTTACCTTCTTCACCAGTACTGTTCACAGTTACATTAACTGCATCGCCAACTTTAATTTTAGTAATATCAAATTCTGATACAGAAGTTTTGATTTGAGGTTCGCTCGCGACTAATTTTAAAATAGCTTCACCACTGTTAGCGTCATTATCATTTTCCATTTCGACTTTACCATCAAATGAAGCATACATACTTTCATTTACTTGACGATCGTACTGCGATAATTGCTTGTTAGCTTCACTTAATGTATTTAAATCTTTAGATAAAGTGTTTTGTAAATCATTATTGTTCGGTTGCTGATTTATATTTTGATAGTCTTGATCCACTTTGTTTTGTGCAGCATTTACTTTATCTTGTAAACCTTGGCGCTTTTGATCATTCACATTATAGTTAATCAATTGATCACCTTGTTTAACAGATTGACCATCATCAACAACAGTACTCACAAATTCACCTAACTGATCATTATTGTTATAAGTTTTAATTTTAGTAGGTGCAGCCTTACCAGAAATACTTAAAGGAGATTCCTTTTTAACTTTATATGTATCATAACCGTCTTTTTTATCGTCTGTATCATTTGTCGTTTGTTTTACAATAAGCGCAACAATAACTAACAAAATGATAACGATAATCCCGATTATCCAAAATAATTTACGCTTCAACTTATTCCACTCCTATATATTTTTATTCTCACATGGGAAATGTTATCACAGTTAGGAACAATAAAAAATAATACTTATGAGATTTAAGAATATTAAATTTGTAATTAATTATTCATGTTTTTTTATGTAATTCACAAACAATAGTGGAATCATACATGATTGATAGAGCGTAAAATTAAAAATATCCATAAAAAAGCACAAAAAAATAACCATCGCTAACTTTGGAAAAATCGATGGTTATATGGTGAATCCCCCTTTTAAAGAAGGTGGGTGACACCTGTGAAATTGGTTTAGTATTAATAAGTAATAATAGCCATAAAAAATAATTGTTTTTAACTTTGGAGGTTTAAATGGTTATTTTTAACATAATCAAAAATCCACCGTCTTTTTGACGGGCTCACAGGCAACGTGTGACAGCACGTTGCCTTTTTATGCATATATTATACAATAAATACAAATATTTTGTCTATAACAACCTAAAAATAATGTTACAAATAATGGGAATTTGGTATAATATAACAGAGCAAGTTAGATAGATGGTGGCTAATCTCTTAAATGAAGGGGTGATGCCTATGATAATGGTTTCAACTCCTAGAAAGGAGTAATATGACTGATTATGAAATACTAATGATTGTTATTTCAATCATTAGTTTAGTACTAATTAGTAACAATAACCATAAAAAATAACCATCGCTAACTTTGATCGGTTCGATGGTTAAATTTATTAAACTTTAACTTTTGAAACAGTCACCGTCTTTTTAACGGGCTCACAGGCAACGTGTGACCGCACGTTGCCTTTTTCATTTACATAATAGCATAATTTGGTATATTTTGTCTATTTCTGTTGAGTGATCATATGAATATTTAATTTGCATAGTTCTTTAAGAAGTACATGAATATCATATTCTATGCAAAAATTAAATAACGATTATAAAATTTAAGAATATTAATTATATAATTAACTATTTTATTAATGCTTTATGAATGTTAACCTTAAATTATACAAAAAGCAAAGGAGTATAGTGATGAAACGTTCAAATTTATTATTTGCACCAACTTTAAACAACTATAGAGAACGACCTAAGTGGTTGTTAAATATGATTTTGGTCATTATTTTATCAGTTGCTTCAATATGGATTACATCAATAACAACTGATCTTACTGCTGATTTAAAAGAAGCTGGATTAAGTGAAACTGAAATTGATCAAATGTCTACATTTACTACAGTATTTGCGTACATAGGTGGTATTTTAGCACCAATTATAGGGATTGCCTTTTCATTTCTAATTTTTCTTATTATCTCAAAAATTATGAAATCTGATGTGAAAGCTTCAAGTTTATTTGCAGCTGCAACGTTTGTAAAATTAATTACAACAATCTTTAATTTCATTGTTTTAGCTATTATAGCAATTGTTGGTTTAGATCCAGTTAAACACTCTATTACAAGTTTGGCAGTATTTAGCCAAAGTAATGATTATCTCGATGTATTTGATTTATCAACATTATTAGCAGCTTATTTATTTGGAGTTGTATTATATGCAACAAGTAGATTTAAAGGAAAGACAGCAGTAATATGGACTGTGATTTATCTTGTTGTCGTAATTGGAATAGGTTTAATTCAAGCAAGTATATAATGAATTGATCAATAAAGCCCGTTTTCAAGAAAACGGGCTTTAAATATTATTTATAATTTTTTAAGTAATACGCGCCACCTAAAAGTCCGACAGGAATTCCAAATAAAGGTGTGATTAAGACACTTAAGACAACAACCGCAACTAGTACAACTGCTATATTATAGCTTGTTAATTCTAACTCTAATAAGTCATCGTAGCTTTGTTTAATTAATTCTTTAACTTTCATACGTAACACTCCTTAAACTTTTTTCATAGCGTTATTTTTCTGATTATATAACATTATACCATTTATGACATTTTATGGTAAAATAATATACTAAATGAGGAGGTGTGTCATATGGGTTTTTATATAATGTTACTTTCAATTATATTAGGTTTAGTGATTGTAGTAGTTGGCATAAAACGTAGAAAAGAACATAATATTTATAAAGGATCTATAGTTGTTGGTGCGGTTCTTATTATCTTTGCTATTTATTTAGGATGGCCAAAATAAAGAATAATGTACTAAAGGGTGAATCTTTATGAAACAAATTATTTTATTAATATTAATAGCAGGTATACTTCCAGTTATCGCAACTAATTTAGAAGGAAGTTTAACCAATTTATCTGCAGTATTATGGGGAGTTTCAATATTTCTCTTTATAATAGCTGCATATAAAGTAGCAAAAAGGGTCAAGAATTGATATAGCTCTTTTAATTAAAAACAAACGATACACTCTATGACTTTATCTCTTATCTAAGTGAAAGTGACGGAGTGTATCGTTAATTTATATTTACATATTTTGATTTTGAGCTTTTAACTTTTTAGAAGTGATGAGATTGACGATTAACCAAACGAGTTGTGTTAAGAATGGAATGATAAAAAGTGTTGCCATGATACCGATAGAGAACCATTTTATTTCTGTTGTTTGCACAGCTCCAGTGGCATCAACTTCTCTAAACCATAAAAAGATTGAGAACGTTAAAAATGCACCAACTTCAATGATAGTTAAAATCCACCACAATATCCAAGATACTTTCATGAGAATACCTCTTTTCAGTATAATATAATAATGTAATATTATCATTTAAATATTAAATGAGCAATAAAGGGAAGAATGCTTGAATATATGCTATCGTTTGAAAAACATGTAAATAATAGTATGAGTTTGAGGAGGGTTATAGTGGTTAAGAATTTAATGGAATGGGTTGCGTCTATCGTTGTTGCTATTGTTGTGGCGTGGCTTATTACGACTTTTTTATTTAGTAGATATGAGGTGCATGGACAGTCTATGTATCCTACGTTTAATGATAAAGACAATTTGATTGTTAGTAAAATTTCGAAAACGCTTGGTACGATTGATAGAGGTGATGTGATTATTTTTCATGCGAATGAAGAAAAGGATTATATTAAGAGATTAATAGGTGTACCTGGTGACACTGTCAGTTATAAGAATGATCAATTATATATTAATCATGAAAAAGTTGCAGAACCTTATTTAGATTTTAATAAAAAGCATAAATTTACGGAGTATTTAACGGAAAACTTTGATGTTTCAGATACAAAAAATTCTGATGGTGAAAAAGTAATTCCAGAAGGTAAATATTTAGTCCTCGGTGATAATCGTTTGAATAGTAACGATAGTCGCCAAGATGTTGGACTCATTACCGACGAACAAATTGTAGGGAAAGCTAAATTAAGAATTTTACCAACGAATAATATGAAATATGACTTTTACGCTGATTCGTTTGATCATGTAAATGAGAATTGATTGGAACAATATGCTAAACTTTAACTAACTGCATGTACACTTTATAGAATAGGATGAGGCTAATGTCATTTGAGATTGAGACTTTAGATAAAGAGAAGAATATAGATTTGATTACAATCTATGATGAGCGTTCAAAGATTCAATTTACGAATTTTGGTATGCGGATTGTCGATTGGAAAATTGATGGTAGATCCGTTATCCTTGGTCCGACTGAAAGTGATGATTTAATAGAATATTATGAGCAAAATCCTTATTTCTTTGGTGCGACTGTTGCAAGATATGGTGGAAGAATTGAAAATGGTCAGTTTGTATTAAATGGTGAATCCTATCAGCTTGAACAAAATGATGGTGTTCATAATTTACATGGTGGCTCTAACGGTTTATATACTCAAGTGTGTGATTATGACATTGTTAATGAAGATGATATTGTTCGCATTGTATATCATGTAGAATTGAAACATTCAGTTGATCATTTCCCAGGTGATATTAACATGACCGTAACACATCAATATGATTTAACAAATTTGAAATGGACAATTATATATGAAGCAACGAGTACTGAAGATACTTTATTGAATCCGATGAATCATGTGTATTTTAATTTGAATGAAACAAATGCTTCTATTGAAAATCATCAACTTCATCATAACGTTCAATTCTATCCGCTTAAAGATAATCAAATTGTGGAATCTCTTGATACAGAGAATATTAATGTAGAAATTGGGAAAGATAGTATAACTTTTAAAGATATATTCGACAGTGGATTTCAACAAATCAATCAATTTAATGGTATTGATCATCCAGTGACATTAGAAGATGGTACTTTCAAAGTGTCGAATGATGAATTGGAACTTGAAATGACGACTGATCAGAATGAAGTTGTCATATTTACATTGAATGATGTAGATTGGAATGATCATGAAGACTCTATTAATGTACATAGTGGCTTTACATTAGAAACGCAATCACTACCTAATGATATTAATTTATTAAATGAAGCAGCACCATCAATTTTAAGAAAAGGCGACACATTTAATAGTGTCACAAGTTATCAAATCAATTATAAGAAATAGTATATATAATAGAAGACAATCATACTTTCATGACCAAACTTGTTTAGAAGCGTTGGTTATGAAAGTATTTTTTTTATTTATCAATGACTTTCATAAATAATGTCTTTTAATTTTAAAATAGCAGGTTCGATATCTTTTCGATTTATTTTCGCAAACCCGATAATGAGTGTCTTAAATGGTGTGTTTTCAGGTTCATCAGCCATGAAACGTCTAATCGTATATAATTCTATATCGTGGTCATGCGCCTTCTGTTCAATTTCTTGATAACTTAAGTCCGTCTTAATATTAATTAGAAAATGTAGTCCTGCTTCCATGTCGTATATCGAGACGTCTTCTTTAAATGCTTTTTTTAATACTTTTAGAAAAAGCTCTCTCTTTTCAGTATAAGTATGATGCATCTTACGAATATATTTCTCATAGTTTCCAGATTTAATAAATAAATGAAGCGCGTAAGCATTGATTAAGCTTAAATCTGTAATGGATGTATCTGTTATCGCATCGAATTTATATAAAAGTGGATAGGGTAAGACCATATAGCTTATTCTCAAACTTGGCATTAATGTTTTCGCGAATGTACCCAAATATATGACACGTTCATTCTTATCTAAACTATATAATGAAGGAATATTGTCTGTACCATATTTATATTCACTATCATAATCGTCTTCTATAATATATTTATTATGTTCAGTTACCCAGTTGAGTAATTCAATTCTTCTTGAAATTGGCATAATCGTACCTGTTGGAAATTGATGTGAAGGTGTTGTCACGACAAAGTCAGGCTTAGCCTGTTTCACATGTTCAACAGATAATCCTTTGTTGTCTAGTGGAATATTAACGACATCCTGTCCCATGCCGATAAATAGCTTTCTCATCCTTGAATAGCCGGGATTTTCGATAGCAATTTTTTGATTGTTTGAAATTGCTTTGAATAAGCTACTGAGTAAGTTCGCTGTACCTGATCCGACAATGATTTGTTCAGGGTAACAGACGACACCTCTTTTGTATGAAATCAATTGAGCGATTGATTTTCTTAGTTCAAGCGGTCCTTTATAAACAGGAATTTCTGACATTTCATGTTTGAAAAGGTGAAAAGCTTCTTTCACATATTTTGACCATAAGTCTATTGGAAATTGTGAGATATCGGTTGTCATATGCGATAAAGAATAACGATATGAAGATTTAATTTGAGTTGGGCTATTGTTTAAAGGTTGCGTAATATGTTGATCTTGAATGATTAACTTATTTAATGCTTCAACAAAGTAACCTTGTCTTTCCTTTGTGTAAATATAACCCTCAGCAAAAAGTTGTTCATAAGCATTCTTAACAGTGTTAATACTGACATTTTGATCGATTGAAAGTTGTCTTTTAGATGGTAATTTTTCGTGACTGTTATATTTCTGAGAGAGTATATCTTGTTTTAATTTGAGATAAATTTCTCTATATTTGTAAGTTTGAGTCATATCGTTCGCCCCTCTGGTACTATTAAAAATTAAAAACTGGTACTTTTCATTATACCAATCTTTTTTTAATATGTACTAAATAAACAATAGGAGGGATTTTGATGGGTAAGACTCAAGAACAATTAGAATCTTTACGTAACGAATATGTAGCAAGAGGTGTCAGTAATGGTAATACACATATTGCTGATTTTGCAAAAGGGGCAACAGTTACAGATAAAGACGGTACAGAGTGGATTGACTTTGCAGGAGCAATCGGAACATTAAACGTTGGTCATTCACATCCTAAAATAACTGAACATTTAAAAAACGAGCTTGAAAGATTTATTTTACCTGGTTTCAATGTGATTATGTATGAAAGCTATATTAAATTAGCAGAGAAATTAGCAGAAATTACACCAGGTGACCATAAAAAGAAAACAGTATTACTAAATTCTGGTGCAGAAGCAGTAGAAAACGCTGTGAAAATCGCTAGAAAATATACAGGTAGACAACAAGTTGTATCATTTATTAGAGGTTTTCATGGTAGAACAAATTTAACAATGTCTATGACAAGTAAAGTAAGACCATACAAATTTGGGTTTGGCCCATTTGCACCAGAAGTATATCAAGCACCATATCCTTATTTAGCAGATAAACCTGAAGGATTAAGTGATGAGGCATACATAGATTCAGTCATTAAAGATTTGAAGAATTTCTTTATCGCAACAGTGGATCCTTCAGAAGTGGCATGTGTAGTGATTGAGCCAGTACAAGGTGAAGGTGGATTTATCATTCCAGATAAGAAATTTATCCATGCATTAAAAGATATTTGTGAAGAACATGGTATTGTATTTATTGCAGATGAAATTCAAACAGGCTTTGCACGTACTGGTAAGACATTTGCAATTGAGCATTTTGATGTTATTCCAGATTTAATGACTGTATCAAAATCTCTAGCAGCAGGATTCCCATTAAGTGGTGTTGTTGGACGTAGTGAAATTATCGATAGCCCAAATCCAGGCGAAATTGGTGGTACATATGCAGGAAATCCACTTGCATGTGAAGCGGCATTAAAAGTAATTGAAATTATTGAAGAAGAAAACTTAAATGCTAAAGCTGAACAACTTGGTGCAACGATTCAATCAAGATTAGAAGCATTTAAATTAGAACATTCATTTATAGGAGATATTCGTAGATTAGGCGCAATGGTCGCAATGGAAATTGTTGATCCAGAAACGCAATCACCTGATAAAGTTAAAACGTCACAAATTGTTAAAGCAGCAAATGAAAATGGTTTATTATTATTATCAGCTGGTATTAACGGAAATGTGATTAGATTTTTAGCACCATTAGTCATTACAGATCAAGAATTAAACAAAGGATTATCAATCTTAGAATCTAGTCTTTAAGAAATTTGACTAATAAAAATGGGGTATAATTATGAATTCTCAATTTAATAAATCAATGAACATAGCAGACGTATTATTTCTCGCGATTGGCGCCATGCTTGGATGGGGCTGGGTTGTTCTTTCGGGAGAATGGATTTCACAAGCAGGATTTCTAGGTAGTATTATCGCATTTGTAATTGGTGGATTATTAGTAATTTTTATTGGATTAACATATGCAGAGCTTGCCTCTGCAATTCCTGAAACAGGTGGCGGATTTGTCTTCGTTAAGAAAGCATTTAGTCCAGGTGTAGCATTTATATCTGGTTGGTCAGTGTTATTTGGCTATGTATCTGTTATTACATTTGAAGCAGTCGCATTGCCAACTGTTATAGATTATGTCATACCATTTGAACATTCTGGTTTATTATGGAATTTAGCTGGATGGGATGTTTACTTAACTTGGGTACTTATCGGTTCTATAGGTAGTGTTATATTAACGTCATTAAACTACTTTGGCGTTAAACCAGCTGCAGTTATGCAGACTGTATTTACAATATTTATTGTTGGCGTAGGTTTATTATTATTCTTTGGTGCAGGATTCAATGGTGACTTTACACATCTGAAACCATTATTTAATGGTGGTGTAGGTGGAACAATGTCTGTTCTGATCATGATTCCATTCCTATTTGTAGGGTTCGATGTTATTCCACAAATAGCTGAAGAAGTAAAAGCACCTTCTAAAAAAATTGGTGGTATTTTAGTTGTCTCTATCATAGCATCGGTTATCTTCTATTTATTAATTGTGTTTGGTGTTGCAACAGGTTTAACACCAAGTCAATTAAGTACAAGTGAATTAGCTACAGCAGATGCAATGGTGAATTTATTTGGATCAAGTGGATTTGGTATATTACTCGTATTAGGTGGAATTGCAGGTATTATCACAAGTTGGAATGCATTTATTATCGGTGGTAGTCGTATTTTATATGCGATGGCGAAAAATAATATGATTCCTAACTGGTTTGCATACATTCACCCTAAATACAAAACACCAACACACGGTATTATTTTCCTTGGTGTATTAGCATTTGTTGCACCTTTATTAGGTCGACCTGCATTAGTATGGATTGTTGATGCTGGTGGCATCGGTGTTGTATTAGGTTATTTCTTAGTTGCTTGTGCATTTTTGAAATTAAGAAAAAGTGAGCCTAACTTAGAAAGACCATATCGTATTAAAAGTGGTAAAGTAGTCGGTTGGATTGCTGTTATTTTAAGTATTGCATTTATCGCAATTTATTTACCAGGAATGCCTTCATCACTTATTTGGCCACATGAATGGATTATCGTATTCGTATGGTATGGCATAGCAGCAGTCTTATATTTAACAAAATCAAAAGGGGATGAAGTATTTGAAACAGCTAAAAGTATACAATCCAGCAACGAATGAAGTCGTTAAGTCGATTCCTTATACTTCTGAAGAAGAAGCTATTCAACAAATTGATAAAGCACAAGTTGCATTTGAATCATGGCGTGAAAAAGACGCACATGAACGTTCATCTCTTTTATTAAAATGGTATCAATTAATTGATGAACATAAAGAAGAATTAGCAGAATTAATTACATTAGAGAACGGTAAACCTTATAAAGAAGCATTAGGCGAAGTTGCCTATGCGAATAGTTACATTCAATGGTATCAAGAAGAAGCAAAACGTATTTATGGTAAGACAATACCTGCTAATCAAAAAGGTAAAAAAATTATCACTGATCCGTTCCCTGTAGGTGTTGTTGGTGCAATTACACCTTGGAATTTCCCAGCAGCAATGATTGCGAGAAAAATGGCGCCAGCATTAGCAGCAGGTTGTACAATTGTTTGTAAACCGGCTTTAGAAACACCGTTAACGACGATAAGAATGGTTGAATTGGCACATGAAGCGGGTATTCCTAAAGATGCCATTCAATATGTTGTATTAAGTGGTAAAGACGCAGGTAGAATATTTACTGAAAGTCCAATTATACAGAAGATAACATTCACTGGATCTACACCAGTTGGTAAACATTTAATAAAAGATTCTGCAAATACAGTTAAAAATGTCACGATGGAATTAGGTGGATTAGCACCAGTTATTGTTCATAAAGATGCAGATATTGAACTTGCAGTTGATCAAACAATCGCGACTAAATTTAGAAATTCAGGTCAAACTTGTATAAGCGCAAATAGAATTTATGTACATCAAGATATAGAACAAGCTTATACAGAACGTTTAACTGAAAAAGTAAATGCATTAAATGTAGGAAATGGCTTAGAAGAAGGCGTTGAAATGGGACCTCTCATTAATCAACAAGCTGTAGATAAAGTCATTGACCAAATTGAAGATGCTGTTCATCATGGTGGAGAATTGTCATTACCATTAGAACAATTAAAATTAGGTGGAAATTTCTTAAAGCCAGTCGTTATTAGACAAGCGAATCTTGATATGAAAGTGATGCACGAAGAAACATTCGGTCCAATCGCAGCAGTCATGGCATATGAAGACTTAGATGAAGTTATTAAAGTTGCCAATGATACAGAATATGGTTTAGCCGCTTATTTCTTCACGAATGACTATCGTACAGGATTTGATATTTATAAGAAGCTTGATTTCGGTGTGATAGGTTGGAATGATGGTGCGCCATCAGCAGCGCATGCACCATTTGGAGGATTTAAAGAAAGTGGATATGGTCGTGAAGGCGGTATCGAAGGTATTGAACCTTATTTAGAAACTAAATATTTATCAATCGGTAATATGTAATAAATGAACCCCCTAAAAGTGACAACTTTTAGAGGGTTTTCATATGTATCTATTTCTAGAATACATTTTTAAATACTATGATATTATCTAATGTCTTTGACGATTTGACCGTCTATTGAAACAACTTTAATGTTATTTGGATCTCTTAATACTTTGATATCTTCTAAAGGATTTTGATCTAGTAAAATAAAGTCTGCTTTCTTGCCTACTTCAATTGTACCTAAGTCTTCGTCATAACCTAAACATTCAGCAGCTGTCTTAGTAGACGAAACAATGGCTTCCATTTCTGTCATGCCGTGTTCAACCATAAGCTCTAATTCTCTTAAATTAGTTCCATGTTTGAAGACACCTGCATCAGTACCCATTGCTATTTTCACACCAGCTTGATGGGCTTTTTTAAAGCTATCAATATGGTCTTGCATGACTTGTTTAGATTTCTTAATAGAATTTTCACTCATACCTAGTTCTTCAGCGAATTCTATAACGGAAAGAGGTGCGAGTAATGTAGGTACGAGATACATTTCTTTTTCTTTCATTAATTGAACAGCTTCATCATCTAAATAGATACCATGCTCAATTGAGTGAATGCCTGCTTCTATACATTGTTTAACACCTTGCAACCCTTGAGCATGCGCCATAACTTTTCGATTATTTCTAAATTGAGCTTCTTCTACAATGACTTTTAATTCTTCTAATGAGAATTGCGTATAATCTGGATGGTCAGTTGCACTTGTTACACCACCCGTTGCATGTACTTTTAATACATCAGCACCAGCTCTTAACATTTCGCGTGCTTTTTTACGGACTTCATTCACACCATCACATATACCACTCGGTAATCCAGGATAGCCATCTTGCAAAATAGGGAGTTGTATACCAGATTTAGTATAACTGTCTCCATGGCCACCTGTAATGGTTAATGCGTTAACACTTATTTGTAAACGTGGTCCGAGTATTAAACCATCATTCACAGCTTCTTTTAAACCTAAATCTGCGCCTAAAGCATCTCGAACGGTTGTAACACCTGCATCAACTGTTCGTTTTAAATGATCAATTGCTTTGTAGAAGTTATATGAAAAAGGTGTAGCTAATCTTCTCTCTAAAGGTTCCATTTCCAACATAACATGTACGTGACTATCAATCATACCAGGTAATAGATATTGACCATTTCCTTCTATTATATTATCGCCATTTAAATGAGTACCAATTTCAGAAATGACATTATTTTCAACCTTTATATCAACACCTCGTTGAATGTCTTTTCCAGTACCGTCTATTAAATTGATGTTTTTTATAATCATATCTAAGTCCTCCTCAATTACTTAATAAAGTTCATTAATATAGATGTTAAAATAACAGATGCTACTGTAACTGTTGTAAACCCACCAATAATCATTGGGCTCAATAACTCATTAAATACATCTTCTCTGTCTTCCTCATTATCAGTAACAGATCGACTGACTTCTTCACATAAAATAAAATCACCTGGGAAACCATATAATGCGGTTAAAGCAACAGGTAATGCTTTAGTTGGTTTCCATCCAATTAATTTAGCACCGATAAATCCACCAATTAAAATACCAATTGTACCTATAACAAGAATAGATAAAATAGCAGGTAGGTATTCCCATAAATCATGTGGTTTAATGCCGCCCATAGAACCGATAACGATTAAAATGATAATAACCATCATAATTGTAAATGATTGATTACGTTCCAGTTCTTTTTGTTCAAATAATCCAATTTTCAAACCGATGACACCAAATAATAAACTGATGAGCGTGAAATGAATGCCTGTTACTTCACCAATCATGAAGGCAATACTTGCTAAGAAGAACATAATAAAGAGTCTGATGACATTGTTTTGAAGTAACGGATTCTTATTAAATATCGTTTCTTTCTTGGATTCATTTTTATTAGAAATATTAGCGACATTTTTATCTGAATGTCTATTTGCTAAGTAATATTTTGAATAGCGCTTCATAAGAATAGAACTTAATGGCATACCAATAACACCTTGAAGTGCCTGAACGATAGCTGGTAAAACAATAAGATTTGCCAATCCTAAATCTTGAAGCTTTTCGACTGTGATGAGCAGCGCGACGATACCTCCAGCAATAGGTCCAACACCTGAAGCGGCAGTACGGAAATCAAATAGGAGCGTAACGAAGACTAATATTAAGGTTGTAGAACCCAATATACCTAATATTGATATAACAACTGCTTTCCATTGTGATTTAAGTATATGAAGCGGCATCATTGTACCCATATGCATGATAACTGGTGCAATAATAAGCGCACCAAGTGAGGGTAAAATGGCATTATCTAATATCTTTTCAGGTAAGACGCCTGCCCAAGATAAAAGCAAGTAACTGACCATTGCTGTTAAGAGCATTGGTACACGAGCCTTTGTAAGATAAGATATAATTTCCCCGAGAACGATTAATGCGAATAGTATTGTTGCTGAAATAAGCGGTTCACTAACCATTAGCATTCCCTCCTTTTTAAAGTTAATAGTCAAACTTTAGCATATCTAAATCAAGAAGTTAATAGTATTTTCTAAAAATTTAGAATATATAGATAAATATTACACTATTAATTGCATTCAATATATAACAAGAATTTAAATATTATTCGATGGTATATAACATTTGTTCAATAAAAAAACAGCAAACATGTCATATGACGATGTTTACTGTTTATAAGATTTATTCATTTGAAGTAGATTGCTTGCGCTGATTCAAATAATAAACAACAAGCAATAGTATAATCCATAATGGTGAGTACATTAATGCTGTACGTGTATCATTTGCAAAGAACAAAATAACTAATACAAATACAAAGAATATTAATGCAAGATATGATCCAATCACACCAAATGGGTTTTTGAATTTAGATTTTTCATGTAAAGATTTATCTTCTTTTCTAAATTTGATATAGCAAATTAAAATGATAGACCAAATAAAAATAAAGAATATCGTAGCCAATGTCGTAACGAGTGTAAATACATCATCCGGTATAAAATAATTTAATATCGCAGCGAAGAATAATACAACACCTGAGAAGATTAATGCTGGATAAGGGACACCACGTTTATTTGTCTTGCTTAATCCTTCAGGAGCATGACCTGTTTGACCTAAACCATAAACCATACGACTATTACTGAATAATCCACTGTTTGCAGCACTAGCAGCTGAAGTTAACACAACAAAGTTAACAATACCCGCAGCAGCTGGAATACCAGCTAATACAAATAAATTAACAAATGGACTTTCAGCAGGATCAATTTTATTCCAAGGTGTAATACTCATAATGATTAATAAACTTAATACATAGAAAATTAAAATACGAATACCGATAGAATTAACCGCTTTAGGTAAATTCTTTTCAGGATCTTTCGTTTCACGTGCTGTAACACCTACAAGTTCAATTCCTACAAAGCTAAATACCGCCATTTGGAATGCCAGTAAGAAGCCCATAGCACCATTTGGGAAGAAACCATTATGACTATATAAATTATGAAATCCGGATTGAATACCTGTACTAGATTTAAATCCATTAAATATCATCCATAAACCTATAACAATTAATAATATAATGGCGATAATTTTAATAAGCGCGAACCAGAATTCGACCTCACCAAATAATTTAACAGTCATAAGATTTAAACCTAAGAGTATAACAACAGTCGCAATTGCAGAAACATATGCAGGAACATCAGGATACCAAAACTGAATATACTTAGCCACCGCCGTAATATCCGCTATACCCGTTGCAACCCAACAAAACCAATACGTCCATCCAGTTAAAAACCCGAATAAAGGACCTAAATAATGTTCAGCAATATCAATGAAAGAATTATAGTTACTATTTGAAAGTAATAATTCCCCTAAAGCTCTCATCATAATAAATAAGAAAAAACCAATAATAATATAAACTAATAAAATAGATGGACCCGCTAATGAAATACTCTTACCAGCCCCAAGAAAAAGACCGGTACCAATCGCGCCACCAATAGCAATTAACTGAATATGCCGGTTAGACATACTTCTTTTTAACTCATGATTTTCCATTTTCTATTCGCTCTCCTTAGATGCAATAAAACATATGTAAACAATAAGATTTAAAAAACAATATAAAAAGCATTATACTACGATTATTTGTATTTTGCATATTAATATAAATAAATGTTTTTAAATGTAAGACAAAGGTGAGGATATATAACACGATGAGTAATGTAAGTTTACTCATTTTATGTACTTATAATTATTTGATATAGAATAAGAATAACTTAAACAAAGGAGGAGGTTTCTTATGTTAACAAGTATCTTACAACCAATCGTAGATTTGATTACAGCTTTAGGTCTTTAATTTAAATTGGATTTATTTTTTATCTGTGTATGCAAACAAAGGGGTCAGTACATAGTGCTGTAAGTACTAAAAAAGCCACCAATTCGTATTTTGCGAATTGGCGGCTTTTTTATTTAGTAATAATAATTGACCAATGTGGTCGATAGCGTTATGATGTAGTCGACCGAACTGGTCTAATATATTTCGGAAGGTGTATATGATGAATGATGCATTCTATAACTTAGATGAAGAAAAGCGTCAAAAAATAATCAATTCAGGGCTGATGGAGTTCTCTAATTATGGCTATCAACAAAGTTCTACGAATCGTATTGTTGAAAATGCTGGTATTGGTAAAGGGATGCTTTTTTATTACTTTAAAAATAAAAAAGGACTATTTAAATTTCTTGTGGATTATTCATTAGATTTCATTGAGGAATATTATTTTAAACAGATTGATACTTCTGAGAAAGATATTTTTAATAGGTTAGTTAAACAAGCAAAAATAAAATCTAATTTAATGACGATTCATCCTCATATGTCGAAGTTTTTAACGAAAATTGTTCTGGAGGAATCTGAACATCATTATATATCTGAAGAACAAGACCAACATATTAAACAATTACAAAGTAAAGTTCAAAATGCTCTATTTGAAGATTTAGATAAGGATCTTTTTAAAGATAATTTAAATGTTGAAATGTCTATCAATATTATAAAGTACTCGATTGATGGTTTAGCAGAATCTATGAAGACACGAATAACGCATCAAATGATCGAGCAGAATGATTATCAAAGCTTTTATGATGAATTCGATTTATATATAAAGGAAATGCGTAAAATCTTCTATAAGGATCGTGATTAATATGACATTGTTAAAAGTAAATGATGTTACGAAGACGTTTGGTAAATTTAAAGCTTTAAACGGTGTAAATTTCACTGTTGAAGAAGGAGAAATATTTGGTTTTATTGGTCCGAATGGTTCAGGGAAATCTACGACCATTAAAGCAATTTTAGGGATGCTTAAACCTGATTCTGGTACTATTGAGGCATTTGATAAAGATGCTTGGAAAGATGCAGTTCAAATTCATAAACAAGTTGCCTATGTTCCAGGTGATGTGAATTTGTGGCCAAACTTAACAGGTGGAGAAGTGATAGATTTATTTCTGAAATTAAGTGGCACTAAAAATAATGAGAAAAGAGATGAACTAATTAAAAAATTTGATTTAGACCCTACTAAAAAATGTGGGTCGTATTCTAAAGGTAATAGACAGAAAGTTGCACTTATCGCTGCATTTACTACTGATGCACAACTGCTTATATTAGATGAACCTACATCTGGATTGGATCCTTTAATGGAACAAGTATTCCAATCATGTGTATTAGAAAAGAAAAAAGAGGGCAAAAGTGTTCTATTATCAAGTCATATATTAAGTGAAGTAGAAAAACTATGTGACCGAGTCGGCATTATTAGAAAAGGTGAAATCGTAGAAATGGGAACGTTGGATGATTTGAGACATTTAACGAGAATGCATTTCGTCGTTCAGTCTAAAGAAGCTTTAACAGATTTAGAAGAGCAAGATGGTGTACATGATATTTCTAAAGAAGGAGAGACGTATCATTTTCAAGTGGATTCAGAGCAAGTTTCTAATATTATTAAATATTTAAGTCGATTTGAGTTGCTGAAATTAGAAAGTATGCCACCTACATTAGAAGATTTATTTATGAGACATTATGGTGTGAATATTGAAAGAGGTGAGTAATATGAATAATCTCTTTAGCGGTGTTGGACAATTAACGTTATTTTACCTCAAGACTCATAAATGGAAAATGCTGTTTTGGATATTAGGTATTGTCGTTTTAACAGTTATCATTCCATCAACATTTAAAAGTATGTATCCACACCAATCAGATATGCAACCAATTGTTGAAACTTCTAAAAATCCTGCAATGGAAGCAATGTTAGGACCAGGTCAATTTGAACACGTATCAGTTGGTGTGTTATTTACACACGAGATGTTACTATTTACAGGTATTCTCGTTGCAATAATGAGTATTTTACTTGTTTCAAAAAGTACAAGAGGAGATGAATCTGCAGGTCGTATTGAAATGATTAGAGCATTGCCAGTTGGAAAAGTATCACCTCTCGTAAGTGCACTTATTGAGATGATTATTGTGAATATCATGATAACCATTTTGATTATGGTGATATTACCTTTAATGAATATTGATAGTGTGGATTGGCAAGGTTCAATTGTTTATGCAGTTTCATTAGGGGCAATTGGTATTCTATTTGGTATGATGACAGCTATATTCGCACAGTTAACTGAAACAAGTAGTAGTGTTACAGGCTATAGTATTACAGTACTGCTCTTAAGCTATTTAGTGAGAGCGGTTGGTGATGTCATAAATGAAGATATTTCTATGGTTTCACCTCTAGGATGGATTACAAGAACGTTTGCTTATTCTGAAAATAATTGGTGGCCAATCGTCATAACTTTGATAACGGCTATTATATTATTGATGATAGCGATGATACTTTATTTTAGAAGGGATATAGAGTCTGGCATACTGCCTTCTAAACCAGGTAAAAGAACTGCACATAAACTATGGTTATCTCCACTCGGTTTACAACTTAAATTGTATAAAGTAGGGCTTATTTCCTGGGCAATAGGAATGCTTGTATTTGGGGCTTCATATGGATCAGTATTTGGTGAGTTAGACGATTTTATCAAAGATAATGAAATGTTGCAGCAAATGGTAGCTGGTAAAGGTGATCATTATATAGAAGCATTCTTACCTATTTTAATGATTATAATGGCTATCGTATCAACAATACCTGCACTATTAAGTTTATACAAAATAAAAAACGAATTAGATACTCATCGAATAGAACTTATAATGTCTCGACCTATTTCAAGAATTAAATTGTTGAGTAGTTATTTAGTTGTTTCATTATTTAATGCTATTTTTATGATTTTTATAGCTGCATTCGGTTTGTATATTGCCCAAGCATCTGTGTTAGATGATCCATTTAGTTTTTGGACAATAATAAAGGCAGGGATTGTGCATATACCAGCCATTATATCTTTCGTAGCACTCGGTGTTGTACTTTTAGGATGGTTTAATAAAGGACACTTTATTGTTTATTTATATTTAACTTATACATTTTTTGTCGTTTACTTAGGACAATTGTTAAATATTAAAGACTGGTTAAAAGATATAACGCCATTTCATCATATTCCTGAAATACCTGTTGAAGATATGAATTATTCGGGTATAAGTATATTAATCATAATATCTATAGTGCTCATCATGATTGGATTTATAGGGTTTAAACGAAAAGACATTTCATAAAGGGAGCTGTGTTCGGATGACAAATTTGCCGAAAATAGGGAAACCAGCAACAAATGCTTTGAATACGATCAACATTACGACGTTAGAACAGGTTGCTCAATTAGATGAACATAATTTGGCGAAACTACATGGTATGGGACCAAAAGCAATAGGCATTTTGAAAGAAGCATTAGTAGAACAAGGGTTATCATTTAGTCAATTAGATGATGATTTAAAAAATGTAAAATTCACTGTACTGGGAGATTTAAAATGTGATAATGCACCAAAAAGAAGAATTATTAGAGACATTGTGATTGCTTCACTAGTTGGTGATGAAAAGTATCTCACTGAATGGCTAACAGATGATTTAGTATGGAAAGTACCGGGTTCTTTTGAATTAAAGGGTAGAAAAGCATTTTTAGAAGAAATAAATGAACACTTGCAAAAAGTATCTAGCCTTGAAATTAAATCAATGCTTACGCACGGTAAAGAAGCTTCTTCACATGGCACAATTATATTGAATTCTGGTGAGGAAATTTATTTTGCTGAAATGTATGAATTTGAAAATCATAAAAAAGATGCTAAAGTAAAAGCGATTACGTCATATATCATCATGAAACCTTAAATTTATGAAAAATCCAATACCAGTATTTATGAAAATGTGATAAATTATAGAGGTTATTATAAACTTTCGGAGGTTGAAAGATGGAAGCAACATTACCAAATTGCCCTAAATGTGATTCAGAATATACTTACGAGGATGGACAATTTTATATTTGTCCTATGTGTAATCATGAATGGTCTATAAACGACGAAGATGCATCAAATGAAGAAAACACAGTTATTAAAGATGTAAATGGTGTTGAATTAAATGATGGAGATACTGTAACGGTCATTAAAGATTTAAAAGTAAAAGGATCATCTAATTCTATTAAACAAGGTACAAAAGTTAAAGGTATCAAATTAGTAGACCCAGAAGATGGTCATGACATTGATTGTAAAATACCTGGCTTTGGACAAATCGGATTGAAGTCATCAGTTGTTAAAAAAGTGAATAAATAAGCGTATAAGAGTCTGAAACATTGAAATTGTTGCAGGCTCTTAATTTTTTAGAAAGTATGTTGATATAAATATTAACGAAATGCTTATTATTTTTTGTTAAAAATTATTAATTGATTATTTTAAGTTTTTGAAATATTAATTCGTTATATACATCAAATGTTTTTTGTGGTAAATATGTAATAGAGATTACGTTTCCAACAAATATATAAGGGGAGAAAAATATGAAGGCTTATATGCAAAAATTTGCACAGTCTCTAATGCTACCTATTTCCATTTTACCGGTAGCTGGGTTACTTTTAGGTATCGCATCTTTTATTGATTCAGGTGCAATTAACGGGGAAGGAAATAGCGTTGCGAACTTTTTAGCAAATGGTGGTTTAGCCGTTATTAATAATTTACCAATACTATTTGCAGTAGGGTTAGCATTCGGTATGTCTAAAGATAAAAATGGAGCAGCTGCACTTAGTGGACTTGTATCATTTTTAGTGGTTACACAAGTACTAAAGCCAGAAGCAATGGCGAAAGTATTGCATATTGCTGAGGATAAAGTTGATATCGCATTTACGGGTATTAGTAATGTATTTATCGGGATTATTTGTGGTCTAGTTACAGCTGCAATTTACAATAGATTTAAAGATACGAAATTACCAACAGCGTTTGCTTTCTTTAGTGGTAAACGTCTTGTGCCGATATTATCAGCGGCGGCAATGTTAGTGATTTCTATCGCGCTTATGTTTATTTGGCCACCAGTATATAATGGATTAGTGTCATTTGGGGAAATGATTTCTAAACTTGGTCCTCTTGGGGCAGGGTTATACGGATTCTTTAACCGTTTATTATTACCATTTGGATTGCATCATGCGTTAAACCAAGTATTCTGGTTTGATATTGCAGGTATTAATGATATTGCAAACTTCTGGTCTAGTAAAGGTGAAGCGGGTATAACTGGTCGATACCAAGCAGGCTTATTCCCAATTATGATGTTTGGATTACCAGCTGCAGCATTAGCGATTTGGAAAAATGCTGAAAAGCGTAACAGAAAAGTAGTAGGTTCTTTAATGGTTACAGCAGCGATTGCTTCATTCGTAACTGGTATCACAGAACCATTAGAATTCTCATTCTTAGTAGCAGCACCGATGTTATTTGGAATTCATGCGTTATTAACAGGTATTTCATTATTTATAGCAGCAACATTCCATTGGACTGCAGGATTTACATTTAGTGCAGGATTAATAGATTATTTATTAAGTTTAAGTATTCCAATTGCGAATAAGCCATTAATGTTACTTGTCCTTGGTTTGATTATGGGTGTCGTATACTTCGTTGTATTTGATTTTGCGATTCGTACATTTAATCTTAAGACACCAGGTAGAGATGGCTTAATGGAAGAAGCGGCAAAGCAAGATCCTAGTCTTGAAGAAGATGAAGCGGGTACTTCAACAAACAATAGTGGTGTGAAAGTTTCTAATAAGACAAAGCTTATATATGAAGCAATTGGTGGTAATGATAATATAGAAGTTATCGATCACTGTGCAACAAGACTTCGTCTAACTTTAGAAGATACAAGCGTTGTTGATCAAGAAAAAATCAAACAATCTGGCGCATTAGGAAACAAAGTAATTAGTGATAAAAATATCCAAATTATTATTGGAACTGATGTACAATTTACAGCAGATGAACTGATGCAAATGCAACAAAATCAAGGTCATTAATTGAATATATCAATATTTAAACAGTAGACATTCATTTTTATAATTTGAATGCCTACTGTTTTTTTATTTATAATAATAACAATTTTGAACAAATATGAACAAAAAATAATGATAAATGTGTGATTTTTTACTTTTATAGTAGTAATATGAAACTATTGAATGATAAAGGGGGACGATTCAATGGGTATAAAAAAAGCGATTTTATTAGGTGCAGGTGACCGTGGGGGAAGAGTTTACGCGAATTTGATAAAATCTTTACCCCATAAAATTAAATTAATTGGGGTAGCAGAACCTGTTAAAGAAAGAAGAGAACGTGTAAGCAGTCACCATAATCTTGATGAACGATACGTACAAGAATCATGGAAAGCATTATTGGACTTAAAGCCAGAAGCTGATATAGCAATTATATGTACTCAAGATAAAGCTCATTTTGAACCAACGATGAAAGCATTAGATTTAGGATATCACGTATTACTTGAAAAACCGATGTCTCCTAGTCCTGAAGAGTGCATTAAAATGGTAGAAAAAGCGAAAGAAATGGATAGAACATTAACGATTTGTCACGTATTAAGATATACACCATTCTGGAGCAGAATAAAATCTATCGTTCAAAATGGAGATATTGGTCAGATTGCATCTATCCAACTTAATGAAAATGTAGAATATATGCATATGTCTCATAGTTTTGTAAGGGGAAATTGGAAAAGTAAAGAACAGTCAAGTCCAATGATATTAGCTAAATCTTGCCATGATATGGATATTATCAGTTATATCATGGATCAAGATTGTAAAAGGATCAATTCCTTTGGTTCATTGATGTACTTTAATGAAGCTAACAAACCAGAAGGCGCACCATTAAGATGTCTAGACGGATGCCCAGTAGAAAATGAATGTCCATTTCACGCTGGAAGGTATTATTTAGGTATCGGTAGAGGATGGGCGATGAAATTTACAGAAGAAAATTCTAACGAAGCGATCATTGAAAGATTAAATCATACGGATTATGGAATATGCGTCTTCCAATCAGATAATGACGTTGTCGATCACCAAGTTGTGAATATGGAATTTGAAAATGGCGCAACAGCAACATTTAGTATGAGCGCATTTACAAGAGAACAAACAAGAATAGTTCAAATAATGGGAACAAAAGGTGAAATAAGAGGAAATATGGAAACAAATGAAATAAGTATTTTTGACTTTTTAACAAGAGAAGAAAAAGTCATTAAATTCCCAGAAGTGAGCAGTGGACATGGTGGAGGAGACGAAGGTATTATAAGAGATTTTATAGATGCAATTAATAGCTCAGATCAAAATGTATCTAAATCAATAGCAAGTAAATCCTTAATCAGTCACTTAATGGCATTCGCAGCAGAAGAATCAAGACTGAACCACGGGCAATCCATAAATATAGACGAATTCTATAATGAAATAGCCCTGACATCATAATATAAGATAAATAAAGACGTGATACCGATAGAAAATAGCAGTATCACGTCTTTTTGTTATGCGCGAAAACGAGGCGCTAACGCTCAAGAGTCGAAAACAAGATCGTTAGAAATTCTAACGTTCAAGAAAGTAAAACAAGATCGTTAGCGGTCAATAAATTTTAAAAAATGTGCAAAAACGAGGCGCTAACGCTCAAGAGTCGAAAACAAGATCGTTAGAAATTCTAACGTTCAAGAAACCGAAACAAGATCGTTAGCGGTCAATAAATTTTAAAAAATGCGCAAAAACGAGGCGCTAACGCTCAAGAGTCGAAAACAAGATCGTTAGAAATTCTAACGTTCAAGAAAGTAAAACAAGATCGTTAGCGGGTAATAAATTTAAAAAAATGCGCGAAAACGAGGCGCTAACGCTCAAGAGTGGAAAACAAGATCGTTAGAAATTCTAACGTTCAAGAAAGTAAAACAAGATCGTTAGCGGTCAATAAATTTTAAAAAATGTGTAAAAACGAGGCGCTAACGCTCAAGAGTGGAAAACAAGATCGTTAGTGCCCCACAAAATCCACGCGTGTTATATTTATTAACTAATATAGTACCTTAATATCATTTTCATCGCAGAACTGTTGTATTTCTTGAGGGAGTACTTTATTAGTAATTATTTTGTCTACGTCACTTAAATTGCAGTATGTTAGTAATGTTGAATGTCCTATCTTACTATTATCCGCTAAAACATAAGTTTCCCGTGCTTTTTTTGTAATAAGTTGTTTGATTAAATTTTCTTCCATCTCTGAATTAGATAGACCATTTGGAATATTAACACCAGTAGCTGCCATAAAGCATTTATTAATATTAAATTTATTCAATAAAATATTAGTATCTATTCCTATGAATGATCGTGTACGTGGTTTGTATTTTTCGCCAATGATAAATAAAGTTACATTTTCAAATTGTGAAGCTTTATTCATGATATCAAGACTGTTCGTAATAATTGTAAATGATAATTTTTTGTCGACATAATCTAATACATGTATTGTTGTTGTTCCTGTATCAATATAAATAATGTCGTTAGTTTCGATATGTGCAGCAGCTAATTGACCGATATGTTTTTTTGATTGATAATTCTCAACATTTCTTTTTTGATAATCAACCGCTTTATATTCATCCTCGATAACTTCAATACCACCATAAACTTTTTTAACTACATTCATATCTACTAAAAGGTTGATGTCACGCCTTATTGTATTAACAGATACATTAAATGTGTCCTTCAATTCATCAATTGAAGCTGTTTTGTTTTTTTTTATGAAAGATTCTATTTCATAAATTCGTTTAGATTTCATATACGATTCCCCCATTTCTTACAATATACCCAAAATTTGCTTATATAACAACTATAAAAAATATAAGTTACTCAAAATTTGACATATTCTACTCGTTATTATAATATTATCTCAACAAGTAACCAATAGTTAATCAATATATACTCATTTTTTAAAAGGTGATGAAAGCGGTTACTTTAATATTTATAACTGGAGGATATGTAAATGGTAGAAATCTTAAAGAATTACGTTAATGGACAATGGCAAGCGTCAAAAAGTAAGGAAACAATAGATGTATACAATCCAGCTACTAAAGAAGTGATTGCTAAAGTACCTGTTTCAACTAGAGAAGAATTAGATGAAGCGGCAAAAATTGCACATGAAGCGTTTCAAGAATGGAAAGAAGTTGCTGTACCTAAACGTGCTCGACTTTTATTCAAACTTCAACAATTACTAACAGACAATAGAGAAGTATTAGCTGAAATTATTACAAAAGAAAATGGTAAGAATACGACAGAAGCTTTAGGTGAAGTACAAAGAGGTATTGAGAATGTTGAATTCGCTGCAGGTGCTCCTTCTTTAATGATGGGTGACTCACTTTCAAGTATCGCTACAAATATAGAAGGAACAAGCTATAGATATCCAGTAGGTGTTGTAGGTGGTATCACACCATTCAACTTCCCAATGATGGTGCCATGTTGGATGTTCCCGATGGCTATTTCGTTAGGTAATACGTTTGTGATTAAACCTTCTGAAAAGACACCATTACTTGTTAATAAACTTGCAGAGTTAATTGAAGAAGCAGGTTTTCCAAAAGGTGTATTCAATGTTGTACATGGTGCACATGATGTTGTGAATGGCATTTGTGAAAATGAACATATTAAAGCTGTATCATTCGTTGGTTCTAAACCAGTAGGTGAATATGTTTATAAAAAAGCAACTGAAAACTTAAAACGTGCGCAATGTTTAACAGGTGCTAAAAACCATACAATCATTTTAAATGATGCGAACATTGATGGCGCAGTTAAAGATGTAATTGGTGCAGCATTTGGATCAGCAGGTGAACGTTGTATGGCAGCAGCTGTAGTAGCTGTTCAAGAAGGTGTTTATGACGAATTTAAAGAAAAACTTGTACAAGCTTCTAAAGATATCGTTATCGGAAATGGCTTAGAAGATAATGTTTTCTTAGGTCCAGTTATTAGAGAAGAAAATGTTGAACGTACATTAAATTACGTTGATCAAGGTGTCGAAGAAGGTGCCAAACTCGTATTAGATGGTAGAGAAGACAACAACAAAGATGGTTTCTTCGTAAAACCGACTATTTTTGAAGATGTTACAACTGATATGAAATTATGGCAAGATGAAATATTCGCACCGGTGCTATCACTTGTTAAAGTAAAAGATCTAAAAGAAGGCATTCAATTAGCGAATCAATCTGAATTTGCGAACGGTGCATGTTTATTTACAGACAGTGCATCATCCATTAGATACTTCAGAGAGTACATTGATGCAGGTATGTTAGGTATTAATTTAGGTGTACCAGCACCAATGGCAATCTTCCCATTCTCTGGATGGAAATCATCATTCTACGGTTCATTACATGCGAACGGTAAAGATAGTATTGATTTCTACACACACCGTAAAGTCGTAACTGCTAGACATGGTAATCCACAATTTTAAGGAGTGAAAAATAGAGATGGCTCGATTATTAAATAAACCTGTACATCATCCATTAAGTGATGATGTACAAGTAATACATGATTTGAAACCTGAAGATATTGATTTAGCTTATATTGGTTTTAAAGTGTTAGACATAAAATCACAAGGTACTTACACAGAATCAACAGGTGATTTTGAACTATGTATTGTCGCTTTAACTGGCAATATTGATGTGTCAGATGGAGAAAGTTCTTATGAAGATTTAGGAACAAGAGATTCAGTATTTGAAAAAATACCAACAGACAGTATCTATATTTCAAAAAATCATGAAGTAACGATTAAAGCGAATAAAGATTCAAGAGTTGTATTTTGTTATTCACCAGCAGATGAAGAAAGAGCAACACAATTAATCCCAGCATCTGAGAACTCAGTAGAAGATAGAGGTAAATATTCAAATAAACGACATGTTCATAATATTTTACCTGATACACATACAGCGAGTGAAAAATTACTTGTCGTTGAAGTGTATACAGATCAAGGTAATTGGTCGAGCTATCCACCACATAAACATGACGTTGATAACTTACCAAATGAATCATTACTTGAAGAAACTTACTATCATGAAATGAATCCAAGTAAAGGTTTCGTCTTTCAACGTGTGTTTACAGACGACCTTTCATTAGATGAAACGATGACAGTAGAGAATAGTGATGTTGTTGTTGTGCCTAAAGGTTATCATCCAGTAGCTGTACCGGATGGTTACGATGGTTATTACTTAAATGTTATGGCAGGACCTAAAAAAGTTTGGAAATTTTATAATCAACCAGATCATGAATGGATTATTGATAGAGAATAAGGGGTGTACGTGAATGTCTAATAAAAAACAAATTATAGCAATAGGTCGTGCAGCAATAGATTTAAACTCAATAGAAATTAATAGACCAATGGAAGAAACAGAATCATTTCGCAAATATGTTGGTGGCTCACCAGCTAATATCATGATTGGTACAGCAAAGTTAGGTTTAGATGTGGGTATGATTGCCAATGTATCAGATGATCAACATGGAAGATTTATTACGAATTACTTTGAAGAAGTAGGTGTTGATACTTCTCAAATACATGTAGATGAAGATGGACATAAAATCGGCTTAACGTTTACAGAAATTAAAAGTCCGAGTGAGTCTAGCATATTAATGTATAGAGAAGAAGTAGCAGATTTATATTTAGCGCCTGAACATGTAGATGAATCATACGTTAAAAATTCAGAATATTTGCTTATTTCAGGAACGGCATTAGCTAAATCTCCATCAAGAGAAGCAGTATTAAAAGCACTGTTACTAGCGAAAAAACATAATGTACAAGTAATCTTTGAATTGGATTATAGACCTTATAGTTGGAAAGACGAAGAAGAAACTTCTATTTACTATGAGTTAGTCGCTGAACAAGCTGATGTCGTAATTGGAACACGTGATGAATTTGATATGGTCGAAAGATATAAAGCATTATCAGACAAAGAAATTAGTGAACTATTATTTAAAGCTAATCCACATTTAGTTGTCATTAAACACGGTGTGCAGGGTTCAAATGCATTTGATAAAGAAGGCAATACTTATGAAGGTAAAGCATTTAAAGCCAATGTCGTTAAAACATTTGGAGCTGGCGATTCATACGCAGCCGCATTTATTTATGCATTAGTTAAAGGTAAGTCAGTTGAAGAAGCATTGAAATATGGTGCAGCTTCAGCAGCGATTGTTGTAAGTAGTCATAGTTCATCTGAAGCGATGCCTACAGTTGATAAAATAGAAAATTTAATTAAAGAACAATCTTAAGGTGGTATTAAACATGGTTAATACAGTGAAGTTAACAACTGGAGAAGCAATTGTTAGATTTTTGACGAAACAATATATTTCGATTGATGGAAAAGAGACAAGATTTGTTGAAGGTGTCATGAATATTTTTGGCCACGGTAATGTCCTTGGTTTAGGAGAAGGACTATCAAATTATCAAAAAGAATTAAAAATAATCCAAGGCAAAAATGAACAAGGTATGGCACATACAGCAATTGGTTTTAGTAAACAAAGTTTACGAAAAAAAGTATTTGCAGTGACAACATCTGTCGGTCCAGGTGCTGCTAACCTTGTAACGGCAGCAGGTACAGCCGCAGCAAATCATATACCAGTATTATTTTTACCAGGAGATACATTTGCAACTCGTCAACCAGATCCAGTATTACAACAGATTGAAAACCCTCAAAGTATTGGTATTACTACAAATGATGCGTTAAAACCAATTTCGAGATATTTTGATCGCATAACGAGACCTGAGCAAATCATGTCTGCCTTAATTCGTGCATTTGAGGTCATGACAAACCCTCAAACAGCGGGTCCTGTGACATTAGCATTGAGCCAAGATGTTCAAGGAGAGTCATACGATTTCCCAAAAACATTTTTTGAAAAGCGCGTACATTATGTTGATAGACTTCAACCTTCTAATAGATCAATAGATGCAGCAGTTGAACTATTGAAGACAGCTAAAAAACCACTATTAATTGTTGGTGGTGGTGCTAAATATTCAGAAGCTCAAGATGCTATAAAAGCATTTATAGAAAAAACGAATATTCCTATTGCAGAAACTCAAGCAGGTAAATCAACAATAGAAGCCTCTCATCCATTGAATCTTGGTGGTCTTGGCGTTACAGGAAATTTAGCAGCCAATCTATATGCAAAAGAAGCTGATGTCATTATTGGTATTGGAACAAGGTATTCAGACTTTACAACTAGCTCAAAGACAGTAGCTAACTTTGATAATGCAAAATTTATAAACATTAATGTTAATAGAGTTGATGCTTATAAATTAGATGCGATACAAGTAGTTGGAGACGCAAAAATATCAATTAGTTTATTGGATAAAGCATTAAGTAAATGTCAATTTAATACATTAGATGAAGTAAATGATTTAAAAAATAAATGGTCAGAAGAAAGAGAAAGATTATCTCATGTAGATATTAATAAAAATGATTTTGAAGCTGAAATATCAGGTCATTTTAGTAAAGAAAAACTTAATCAATACATTGAAGCCTTAGAAACGGAATTACCACAAACAAATGCGGTTATTAAAGTTAATGAAACAATCGATAATGATGCAATAATCGTTGCCGCTGCTGGATCTTTACCAGGAGACTTAGAAAGATTGTGGGAGACCGATATATTTAATACTTACAATATGGAATATGGTTATTCTACGATGGGGTACGAAATTGCAGCTGCACTTGGTGCAAAAATAGCAAATCCCCAAAAAGAAGTATATGCATTAGTTGGTGATGGAAGTTTCTTGATGCTGCACACTGAATTACTAACTGCATTGCAATATAACTATAAAATTAACATTGTATTATTTGATAACAGTGGATTTGGTTGTATCAACAATTTACAAATGGGTAATGGTAGTGAAAGTTTTTGTACTGAATTTAATGATTATAACGGCAAAGTCATGAATGTAGATTATAAGAAAATTGCAGAAGGATATGGTGCTGTTTCATACAAGGTTAACAGTCTTCAAGCTTTAGAAGATGCAATTAAAGATGCTAAAAAAGAAACAAAATCTACATTAATAGAAATTAAGACTTTACCTAAAACAATGACTGACGGATATGAATCATTCTGGAATGTTGGTGTATCCGAACATAGTGAAAAATCAAATATAAATACATCATATCAAGAAAAGGTTCAAGCTATGAAAAAAGCAAAACAATATTAATAAGGAGATTCATAACATGACAAAAATAAAAATTGGTCAAGTTGGTTTAGGTAGATTAGGAAAAGTGCATGCAGAAAACATTGTTAATCATGTGAAAGGCGCAGAATTATTCGCTGTTGCAAGTGTTGTTGAGCAAGAATTAGCATACGCCAAAGATGAATTAGGTGTAAAAAATTGCTATACATCCTATTCAGAAATGATAGAAAACGATGAGCTAGATGCAGTTGTAATTGTTTCACCAAGTGGATTTCATGCAGTTCAAATTTCACAAGCATTAGATAAAGGTTTGCATGTCTTTTCAGAAAAACCTATTGGACTTGAATTAGATAATATCAAACAAGTTGTTGAAAAAATAAATAGTCACTCAGACAAAGTGTTTCAGTTAGGTTTTATGCGTAGATTTGATGATTCTTACCAATTTGCTAAAGACGTTGTTCAGAATGGTGAACTAGGTAAAATTACAGCAATGAGATGTTATGGAATAGATCCTAGTGCAGGGTTAGATAGCTTTATCCAATTTGCGAAGAACAGTGCGAGTGGTGGCATATTTTTAGATATGTCGATTCATGATATTGATCTAGTACGCTGGTTCACAGGTTCAGAATTTAAAACTGTTTATTCACTAGGTAATAACATAGCAGCACCTGAATTAACAGAATGTGAAGAATTGGAAACAGGTGCATGTCTGGCAGAATTAGATGACGGTACAATCGCATACTTATTAGCAGGAAGAAATGCACAACATGGATACCATGTTGAAACAGAAATCATAGGAACTGAAGGCATGATAAGAATCGGAAATGCACCTGAGAAAAACTTAGTTACACTTTATGACAAAAACGGCGTCGTTAGACCGACTTCAGGTCATTTTCCTGAACGATTCAAACTAGCATTTATTAATGAAATTAATGCATTTATAGAATCTATCAATAATAATGTTCCTTCATCAATAACAGGTATTGATGGATTGAAAAGTACAGAGGTTGCAATTGCAATGCAAGAATCTTATGAAAAGAAAACAATCATTAAGTTGTGAGGTGAAGTAAATGACTAAAAATATTCGATACGCATGTGCACCGATAGCTTGGACAAATGATGATATGCCAGAACTAGGGCGTGAAAATTCATTTGAGCAATGTATAAGTGAAATGGCACTCTCTGGGTATGAAGGTACAGAAATTGGTAACAAGTACCCGAAAGATCCTGAAGTTTTGAAATCATATTTGGAACCAAGAGGACTATCAGTCGCAAGTGCATGGTTAAGCTTATATTTAACTTCCGAACCATATGAAGTAACAGAAGAAGCATTTATAAAACATAGAGATTTTTTACATGCATTAGGCGCTAACGTTATTGTTGTGTCAGAACAAGGCAATAGTATTCAAGGAGATTTAACGAAAGCATTATTTAAAGAAAAACCTATATTCACCGAACAAGAATGGCAATTATTAATAGACGGATTAGAGAAGCTAGGACAATTAGCACATGAAAAAGATATGGAAATCGTATACCACCATCACATGGGTACAGGTGTACAAACGACAAAAGAAATAGATGAATTAATGGAAAGAACAAACAAAGATAATGTTTCTCTCTTATTTGATACAGGACACCTTGTCCTTTCTGGCGAAGATCCGATAGACATATTTGAAAGATATGAAGATAGGATAAAACATATTCATTTTAAAGATGTTCGACAAGATGTTAAAGAAGCTGTAGATAAAGAAAGTAGTTGCTTCTTGGATGGTGTAAAAAAAGGTATGTTCACAGTACCTGGAGATGGTGTAATAGATTTTAAACCTATCTTAGATTTAATTTATAAATCTGATTACAGTGGGTGGATTGTAGTTGAAGCTGAACAAGATCCAGCGATTGCAAATCCATTTATATATGCAAAAAAAGCAAAAGAATATATAGCACAATATCAATAAAATTTTAAACAAAATGGTATAGGAGTTAAGGGCTCCTAAAGGGAGAGAATTATCATGAGTATGTTTGCAGCAATTTCATTTGTTTTAGTTGTTATATGTGTCGGTGTATATGCTTACTTACGAAGTAGAAAGATTAATACTCAAGATTCAGATGGATTCTTTATGGGTGGTAGAAGTTTAACAGGTTTTACAATTGCTTCTACAATTATTATGACTAATTTATCTACAGAACAAATAGTTGGTCAAAATGGTCAAAGTTTCGTTGCAGGTATGGAAGTTATGGCATGGGAAGTAACATCATCAGTAGCCATTGTAATATTAGCACTTGTCTTTTTACCTAGATATTTTAGGTATGGTGTAGATACAATATCAGATTTTATTGAAATGAGATTTGATACTTTCACGAAACGACTCGTATCTTTATTATTCATATTTACTTATGTTGTTTCATTCTTACCAGTTGTCTTATATTCTGGTGCACTAGTGTTTAATAAAATTTTCAATGTAAGTGAAATGCTAAATATAAGCGATATGACTGCAGTTATTTTAATATCAACAGTAATAGGTATAGTAGGAATTATATATTTATTCATAGGTGGATTATCTTTAAGTGCACATAGTGATTCTATCTACGGTGTCGGTTTAATTATAGGTGGACTTGCTATACCAACTTTAGGTCTCATTATTTTTGGAGATGGAAACTTCTTACACGGGTTTGATAAAGTGGTTCAGAACACGCCGGAAAAACTCAATTCACTGGGTGCGATTGATTCTAAGATAGTACCATGGCCAACGTTGTTCTTTGGTATGTTCTTCAACAATTTATTCTTCTGGTGTACTAACCAAATGATTGTTCAAAAAGCACTTGCTGGTAAAAGTTTAAAAGAAGCACAAAAGGGTGCTATGTATGTAGGTACATTTAAAATTTTTGGTGCTTTATTCTTAGTATTTCCAGGTGTATTAGCATTCAATATGTTAGGAGACAAAGTTACAAATCCTGATAATGCTTATCCAATGCTAGTTAATGAAGTATTACCAGAATGGGCATATGGTCTATTTGGAGCAGTTATTTTTGGTGCTATTCTAAGTTCGTTTGTTGGATCTTTAAATAGTACAGCAACTTTGTTCTCTTTAGACTTTTATAAATCAATTATCAACAAAGAAGCTAGTAATAAACAAGTATCAAGAATTGGTAGATTGGTTACAGTATTAGTAGGTGTAATTGTTGTAATAATTGCACCAATGATTTCTCTGTTCCCACAAGGTTTATATGCAGTTGTACAAGAGTTTAATGGTATTTATAACATGCCACTTTTAGTACTTGTATTGGTAGGATTTTTTGTAAAACGTACATCACAGCTTGGCGCTAAAGTGATGTTTATTTTACACATTGTATTGTATGCGCTTTCAAAAGTTTTGATTACAGAAATACATTTCTTATATGTATTAAGTGTACTATTCTTTGTAGATTTACTTATAGTGATGTTATTCAATAAATGGAAACCATCTGATGAGTTTGATTTCAGTGTAAATTACGCAAAAGTAGATATCACACCATGGAAACATAGATATTTAGTAGGTGGTATTATCATATTTGTAGTTATTGGCACATACGTATTATTCTCACCACTCGGATTAGCATAGGAGGAAGAAAAATATGACACTAACATTCGGAGTAATTGGAGCAGGTAGAATTGGCCAATTACATATAAATTATTTAAGAACACATAAAGATGTAAATATTAAGTGGATTTCAGACTTATATTGCGACAAGATGGAAGATTGGATCAAAAAAGCAGGAATAGAAAATAAAACTAAGGATCATATGGATATTATTAATGATCCTGAGGTAGATGCAGTAGTAATATGTTCACCTACCGATACGCATGTAGATATCATTAAAGAAGCTAGTGCAAAAGGAAAGCACATCTTCTGCGAGAAACCGATTAGTTTGTCTATTGATGAAGCAAAAATTGCATTAGAAGCGGTAAAACAATCAAATGTGAAACTGCAAATGGGCTTTAATAGACGTTTTGATAAAAACTTCAAAGAGTTAAGAGATATTTTAAATAAAGGTGAACTTGGTAATATTCAAACATTAAGGATTACTTCAAGAGACCCAGAGCCACCACCAGTAGAATATATTAAACGCTCAGGTGGGCTTTTCATGGATATGATGATTCATGACTTTGATATGGCAAGATATTTAATGCAATCTGAAATAACAGAAGTGTATGCAACTGGTGGTGCACTTGTAAATCCTGAAATTGCTCAATATGATGATATCGATACAGCACTTGTAACACTTAAATTCGAAAATGGCTCAATGGCCATAATTGAAAACTGTAGAAGAAGTGTATATGGATATGATCAACGAGTTGAAGTATTGGGTGATAAAGGTGCAATTGATGTAGGTAATGAACAAACAACGACATTAAATTATCATAGAGCTGAAGGAATATCTAAAGACAATCCGCCATACTTCTTCTTAGCACGTTATAGTGACGCTTATAAAGTAGAAATGGATGGATTTATTGAAGCTATCTTAAATGACACTGAAGTAATTTGTTCAATAGAAGATGGCTATAAAGCTCAAGAAATTGCTGTGAAATGTAAAGAGTCGTTACTATCAAATGAACCTAAGTCGCTATTAAATAAACAATCAAAGACACTTTAAAAAAGGAAGGTGGAACGTTATAGAATGAATACATTTATACACAAAGCAAAGACAGAACATTATGCTATTCCACAAATTAATGTTAACGGATTAATATGGATTGAATGTATTTTAAAAGTTGCTGAGAAAACACGTTCCCCCATTATTTTAGGAACGACAGATAAAATTATAGATTTTTTAGGTGGGTATGATTTTATCTGTAAAACAATCAGAAATAAAATAGAGTCAATGAATATAACAGTACCAGTAATTATACATCTAGATCATGGTTTAACTGTTGAAGGGTGTAAGAAAGCAGTAGATGCTGGTTATGATTCAGTTATGTTTGATGGGTCTAAATTACCAATTGAAGAAAATATAGAACTTACCAAACAAGTAGTAGAATATGCACATAAAAATAACGTGATTGTAGAAGGTGAAGTTGGAGCAATTGGTGGAAACGAAGACGGTGTCATAGGAAATGTACAATATGCGAAGTTAGAAGATTGTATAAACTTAGCACAAAAAGCACATATAGATACATTGGCACCAGCACTCGGGTCAGTACACGGTAAATATAAAGGTGAACCTAATTTAGGATTTAAAGAAATGAAAGAAATTCAAGAAACAATTGATATACCTTTAGTATTACATGGTGCATCAGGTATATCAGACGAAGATTTAGTGAAAGCGATAAAATTAGGTCACGCAAAAATTAACTTTAATACAGAAATAAATATTGCGTGGAGTAATGAACTTAGAGAAGTATTAACTAACGATACAAGTTTGTTTAATCCACAACAAATATTGAACCCAAGTAAAAAAGCAATCGAACGAACAGTTGAATCAATTATTTATAAATGCCAATCTAATGGCAAAGTATAATAAGACGATAAGTGGTGGATAATATGCCTTTAATGAAAATAGATATAATAAAAGGAAGAAAAAAGAGTGAAATCAAACAAATATTGGATATAGCATATGAAACAATGCTAACTGCATTTGATGCGCCAATAGGTGATAGATATCAAATAGTTACGCAACATGAAGATTATGAAATGGAAATATTAGATACTGGATTAGGTGTAGAGCGAACAGAGGGTGTTATAATTTTCACGATTATTACAAGACCAAGAACCCAACAACAAAAAGTACAGTTCTATAGAGAAGTTGTAAATGAGTTGCATGACAAATTAAATATAAGAAAAGAAGACGTTATGTTTAGTATAGTCGAGAATACAGATGAAGATTGGAGTTTCTTCAAAGGAGAAGCACAATTTTTGAATGGAACTTTATAAAAAGTTAAACATAATGATGAAATTCTACTTTTTAATAAATGCTGACACTGATTAATAAATTAGTGCCAGCATTTATTTTGTTTAAACTAATCTAACGCTCAAGAATCGTAAACAAGATCGTTAGCGCACGAAAATGAGCTCAAAAACTGAAAAAAAGTAGTTCTAACGCTCAAGAGTCGAAAACAATATCGTTAGAAATTCTAACGTTCAAGAAAGTAAAACAAGATCGTTAGCGCACGAAAATGAGCTCAAAAACTGAAAAAAAGTAGTTCTAACGCTCAAGACTCGAAAACAAGATCGTTAGAAATTCTAACGCTCAAGAAAGTGAAACAAGATCGTTAGCGGTCAATAAATTTTAAAAAATGCGTGAAAACAGGGCGCTAACGCTCAAGACTCGAAAACAAGATCGTTAGAAATTCTAACGTTCAAGAAAGTGAAACAAGATCGTTAGCGGGTAATAAATTTTAAAAAATACGCGAAAATGAGCCCCTCAACCCCCAACTAAAATCCCAACCAAAACATTTTTACCTCATTCTACATATTGATTATATTTTTAATAATGAGTGCTGCGACGAATAAGATGATGATACTTGATACTTTATTTAATATGATGATAAATTTACCTGATTTATCAAACATGCCGACTTGTTTACCTGCTATAGCGAGTCCGAAGAACCAGAACCAAGAGATAAAGATTGTTGCTACTGTAAATCCGACTTTTTCATACCCTGAATATAGTGATGCACTTGTACCGATAACACCGACTGTATCCATAATGGCATGTGGATTGAGCAATGATACAGATAGTGCAAAGCTGATTTGTTTTTTAGCTGATATTGCTAAGTCTGAACCATTGCTTGATGATTTTTCGTTCCATAACGTCCAAGCCATATACAATAGAAAAATTAATCCAACGATATATATGATTAATTGCAGTGATGGATAATGATTTAAGATGAGTGATACGCCAAACACTGCAAGTAATATGAGTAATGTGTCACATAGACCAGCTGTAATAACAACGGGTAAAGCTTTATTTAAGCTTTTATGATTTGCACCTTGATTAAAAACAAATATATTTTGAGCACCTAATGGTAAAATTAAACCGAGTGCTAATAAAAGACCGTGGATGACTGCTTGAAACATTTGATTGAACCTCCTTTTTGTATAGTATAAAAGAAATAAGCTACAATGAAATCATCCAGAATTAAATTTATGCCCAACCAGATTGGAGTTACATTTATGGAAAAACCTATCTACCAAAAAATTATAGATGATATGTTAAGAGATATTAATAATGGTCAATTAGAAGTTGGTATGAAAATACCTTCGCAAAGAGCTTTAACACAAAAGTATGGTGTAAATAGATCAACAATTGTACATGTGATTGATATTTTAAAAAGTTATGGCGTGCTTGAAAGTAAGGAAAGAAAAGGGATATATGTTTCGAAAAATAAATGGAATGAGTATGTAAGTAATAATTTGAATTGGCAAGATTATATAGGTAATAGTATTAACCAGAACAACCAATATTATATTAGAGAAATTAATCGATGCGAATTTATACCTAACATGGTGAGATTAGGGACAGGCGAACTTTCGCCAGAATTAATACCTAATGATACATTTCATGAAATCATTTCTAAAGATTTAAGTCGTCAATTGACATCAAATTATGAAGCACCTAAAGGGAATATTCAGTTGAGACAACAAATTAAAGAACTTGTTAAAAAAAGAGGTATTGAGTGTAGTGTAGAAGAAATTTGTATCACTTCTGGTGCATTACAAGGTTTGAAGTTGATAGCTGATGGATTATTAATCCCCAAATCAAAAATTATCGTTGAAACACCATCTTATATCAATTCAATTAGAACTTGGCACAAAATTCATTCCAAAATGATACCTTTATCAATTGATTATATAAGAAATAATATTCATACGATTTTTAAAGAAGATGAAGATTACAGTAATAGCATATTTTATTGTAATCCTACATTGCACAATCCTACATCACACACATATACATTGAAAGAAAAGGAACAAATTCTTGAACAGTGTAAAGCGAAGGGTATTCCTGTTGTGGAAGATGATATATATAGTGAGCTGTGGTTTGAAGGTCCGATACCTAAATCTATGAAAGAGCTTGATACAAGTCATAATGTGCTGTATTTAGGAAGTCTATCTAAAACAGTTAGTCCAGGTCTTAGAATAGGGTGGTTAATTGGTAACGAACGAGTCATTAATCATTTAGCAGATTTAAAAATGCAAAATGACTATGGTGCAAGTTCGATTTCTCAATTTATAGCTACTAAATGGTTAGCACATTACCATGAGACACATATTGAAGACATTAAACGCAATTTAAAAAGGCGCAAAGATATGATGGAAGATGCTTTAACAGAATCTTTCTTAGATATTGGTAGATGGTCTAAAGTAGAAGGGTCTTTCTATATATGGTTCAAATTTAATGAAAGTATTGATTTAAAAAGGTTATTCCAACTGGCCATAGAGGAAGGGTTACTCATTCATCCAGGGGAGATATATTCAGAAAAAGAAAAGCATAGTTTAAGATTTTCTTTTTCATATATTGATGAACATGATATAAAAGAAAGTATTTATAAATTAAGAACGATCATCGATAAAGAAAACTTGTTAAATAAAAGAAAATCCTCGGACTCTTAATATGAGTGCGAGGATCTTTTTATTATTTGTTCACAATGTAGTCTGGTGTACCACCTTGTAGTTTCTTAATCGTATTATTTGCAACGATTCTTGCCATTTCATCACGTGCTTCAAATGTAGCATTTCCGATGTGCGGTGTTATCACGACATTGTCCATTGTTTTAAGTGCATCTGTAATTTTTGGTTCAAATTCAAATACATCTAATGCAGCACCTTCGATTGTTTTAGATTGTAGAGCTTCAACTAAAGCTTGTTCATCAACGATAGGTCCGCGAGATGCGTTAATAATATATGCTGTATCTTTCATTTTTTCAAAAGTATCTTTATTGAATAAATGATGTAAATCATCAGAGTAGGCAGCATTAATTGTAATGAAATCTGCTTGTTCTAACATCTCATCAAGACTGACGTAAGTAGCCCCTAATGAAGCTTCTTGTTCTGGCTTTCTATGTGGTCCAGTATAAAGGATGTTCATGTCAAAACCTTTGGCACGTCTAGCAACAGCAGAACCTATTTCACCAAGTCCAACTATGCCGATAGTCTTACCGGAGACTTCCCTACCTCTAAAGAATAGAGGTGCCCAACCGTTGAATCCAGTTGTTCTACAAAGTTGATCGCCTTCAGCAATTCTTCTAGATACGGCAAGTAAAATGCCAATCGTTAAATCTGCTGTAGCATTTGTTGAGGCTTTCGGTGTATTTGTAACATCTATTCCTTTTTCTCTCGCATATTTAACGTCAATGTTATTGAAACCAGCACCATAATTTGCGATGATTTTTAAGTTTGGTGCTTGATCAATAATTTCTTTATCGATATTTGTAGATAGTGGACTAATAATTGCATCTACGTCTGTTACTTTTTGAAGTAAAGTATCTTTCGTAATTAATTGATCCCCTTCAAAGACTTCTACTTCAAAATGTTCTTGTAGCATTTCTAATCCTTCTGTTGGAATTTCTCCAGTTATGAATACTTTATTCATGATGTAACCTCCTATAGAACTTTTCATCGTTTATATGATAATTATACCCTAATGAGCAAGTTTCCATTCACTGAATTTACGTACGATGACTTCAAAAGCAATGTGATACGGTAAGAAGCTGGAATAAGAAGTTTGATTAAATAATTCTATCGGTGAACTATTAACATATATATTGTAGCTCGCATTCTGAGCTAAATAGTTATCCTTTAATGTTGTAATAGAAATATAACTAATATTTCGTGTATGCATAATTTCGACGTTCTCTCTTAAGTGTGATGTTTCGCCTGATAATGAAATGATGAAAATTAAATCATCTTTATTCATTTGATTCATAGCGATTTTAAGTTCATTCTCGTCGTTAATAACCATTACTCTTTTATTGATAGAAAGAAAGTGTCGTTGAGCATCACGTGCAACGTTTAATTGTGCGACACCTGTACCATATATGTAGATATAAGGCGCTTGATTGATTTGTTCGCTTATATAATCAAAGTCGATCATTTTTAAATGTTTCATAGTTTGTTGTAAATCTTGCTCTAAACTTTCAATGATATCTGTCGATGGTTTAGATGTTTGTCTATTTAATTTAATGTAAGCTTTAAAATCACTATAACCATCAAAGCCAAGTTTGCGAGCGAGTCGGTGAATAGAAGAAATTGAAGTGTGTGATATATCGGCGATTTCTTGTATTTTTAATCGATGAATCAAGTGAATATTTTGATTAATCATTTGTATGATATGTATATCGTTGTCATTAAGTTGTTGATAATGTTCATTAATCAGTTTATCCAAAATCATTATAATTCTCCATTCGAAGTGAAAAAATTTTCATGTTATGAAAATATAATCTAAGTTTACTATGTGATTTCTATTTACGTCAAACCTATTGGCAAATGTAAGCGCTTCCTATATTGTTGAGATAAATTGATGAGGAAAAGGGGTTAAAATATGAATGCAATTAAACGATTTGGTAGTGCCATGATTGTTCCGGTATTACTATTTGCATTTTTTGGTATTGTTGTAGGATTTGCAACATTATTTAAAAATCCAAATATTATGGGTTCAATAGCTGAAGATGGCACAATGTGGTTTAAAATTTGGAGTTTAATTGAAGCGGGTGGTTGGACAATATTCAACCATATGGAGCTAGCGTTTGTGATTGGACTTCCAATCTCACTTGCTAAAAAAGCTCAAGGTAGAGCAACACTAGCAGCTTTAATGATTTATTTAGTATTTAACAATTTTATTAATGCAATTTTAACCCTTTGGCCAAAGACGTTCGGTGTAGATTTATCAAAGGGTGTTGAAAATTTAACGGGTGTAAAAGAAATAGCTGGTATTCCAACATTAGACACAAGTATTATTGGTGCAATTTTCATATCAGCAATTGTTATTTGGATACATAATCGTTTCTATGATAAGAAATTACCTGAAATGGTTGGTATTTTCCAAGGTCTACCATACGTTGTTATCATTGGATTCTTTGTTATGATCCCAATCGCTTTTATCGTATGTGCGGTATGGCCAACAGTACAAGCAGGTATCGGTTCATTACAAGGTGTCATGTTGAAATCAGGATTTGTAGGGGTTTGGCTATTCCACTTCTTAGAAAGAATATTGATTCCTACAGGGTTACATCATTTCATATACACACCATTTGAATATGGACCTGCAGCGGTCAACGGTGGATTGAAACCTTATTGGATTCAACACTTAACAGAATTCTCAAATTCTGCTAAATCTCTTAAAGAACTTTATCCATATGGATTCTTGTTACAAGGTAACATTAAAATATTTGGTTGTTTAGGTATTGCGTTAGCGATGTATGCTTCAACACCGAAAGAGAACAAGAAAAAAGTATTAGCATTAGTATTACCAGCTGGATTAACAGCAATTTTCGCAGGAATTACAGAACCATTAGAGTTTACGTTCTTATTTATAGCACCATACTTATTCTTAATTCATGCATTATTAGGTGCGACAATGGTTACAATTATGTACCTATTTGGTGTAGTCGGTATTCAAGGTGGTGGCGCGATAGAAATCGCGGCTATAAACTGGATTCCATTATTCTCTAATCACGGTATGACTTACGTTGCACAATTTATCATTGGTATCATCTTTGTTGTCATTTACTTCTTTGTATTTAAGTTTATTATTGAGAAGTTTAATGTTCCATTACCTGGACGTGTACCTGATGATGGAGAAGCTAAGCTTTATACGAAAGAAGATTATAAGTCTAAGAAAGCAAGTGCTGATACACAGATGGATGACAATGCATCAGAATACGATACGAAAGCTATTTATTTCTTAGAAGGATTAGGTGGCAAAGACAATATTAAAGACGTTACAAATTGTGCGACACGATTAAGAGTAACGGTTAAAGATCCAAGTTTAGTAAAAGATAATGACTATTTCACGCATAATCAAATGGCACATGGTGTAGCGAAAAGTGGTACAAATGTTCAAGTAATTGTGGGACTAAGTGTACCTCAAGTAAGAGATTCATTTGAAACGATGATATAAATATATGGAGGTCATAAATAATGAAGAAATTTAACATCACAATAGCAGGTGGCGGAAGTACATTTACGCCAGGTATTATATTAATGTTACTGGACCATTTAGAAGATTTTCCGATTGATACGATTAAACTATACGACAATGATAGTGATAGACAACAAACCATTGCGGATGCTTGTGAAATACTTCTTAGTGAAAGAGCGCCTGGTGTTAAGTTACTGGCGAGTACGGATCCTAAAACAGCTTTTGAAAATGTAGATTTCGTTATGGCACACATACGTGTTGGTAAATATGCGATGAGAGAACAAGATGAGAAGATTCCATTGAAACACGGTGTAGTTGGACAAGAAACGTGCGGACCTGGTGGGATATCTTATGGTATGCGTTCTATTACAGGCGTATTAGAAATTGTAGATTACATGGAACAATATTCACCAAATGCTTGGATGTTAAATTATTCAAATCCAGCAGCAATTGTAGCTGAAGCAACTCGAAAATTAAGACCTCACTCTAAAATTTTAAATATTTGTGATATGCCAATCGGTATTGAAGAACTGATGGCAACAAATATTGGGCTGAAATCTAGAAAAGAAATGGTCGTTAAATATTATGGTTTAAATCACTTCGGTTGGTGGACAGATATAAGAGATAAGTCAGGTAATGATTTAATGCCAAGTATCATTAAACACGTTGAACAATTTGGGTATTCGACTGATACGGGCAGCGATATTGAACAAGAAGCAAGTTGGAATGACACGTTCAAGAAAGCACGTGATGTACAAGCGCTTGATAAAGATACGTTACCTAACACATATTTAAAATATTACTTCTTCCCTGATTATGTTGTGGAACATTCAAATAAAGACTATACAAGAGCAAATGAAGTAATGGCAGGACGAGAAAAATTTGTGTTCGGTGAATGTCAAAAAATTATTGATCAAGGCACAGCTAAAGGAACGGAATTAACAATAGATGAACATGCATCTTATATCGTAGACTTAGCAAGAGCGATTGCGTTTAATACGAAAGAAAGAATGTTGATGATTGTTGAGAATAAAGGTGCCATTTCAAACTTTGAACCAACAGCGATGGTTGAAATTCCATGTTTAGTTGGTAGCGAAGGTCCAGAACCATTATCAGTTGGTGAAATCCCAAGATTCCAAAAAAGTTTAATGGAACAACAAGTAGGTGTTGAGAAATTAACAGTTGAAGCTTATGAAGAACAATCTTATCAAAAACTATGGCAAGCACTAACGTTATCTCGCACAGTTCCGAGTGCATCAGTAGCTAAAGATATACTAGATGACCTAATTGAAGCAAATAAAGAATACTGGCCAGAATTAAAGTAGCATTGAGAAATGTATTTGTATATATAACGTGCAAGGCTTACGAGTCTTGCGCGTTTTTCTTTGTCTTACAAACGTTTAAGAACACTATATCGTATATCGACTTTCTTTAATCGCAAACTTTTAAATGATATAATTAGATGAAGTGATATATATTTTTTATTTAAAAATATAAGGGAGCATATCTATGTATATAGAAAGAAAACCAACAATCAATTTAGCAGAATTAAAGAAGGAATTTACGAATAATTTAGGTGAAATTGAATATGCGCAGTCTTCTGAACAAGCGCTAGAAGAGTTGTTTAATTTTGTAGAACTACAACATCAATATGCTGCAGCTTTAGAAGAAATCGGGACAAAGTTGAAAATATTGGACGATGAATTCCAAGTTGCTTATAAACATAATCCAATTCACCATATGGAAAAGCGTGTTAAAGAATTTCCAAGTCTTATTAAGAAATTAAGACGCAAAGGATTTCCTTTAAATGCGAATTCAGCAAAAGAGAATATTCAAGATATCGCGGGAATAAGAGTGATTTGTAATTATCTAGAAGATGTCTATACAATTGAAAAATTATTACTTAGACAAACAGACGTAAAATTGTTAAAAAGAAAAGACTATATAGAAAATCCTAAAATGAATGGATATAAAAGTTTACATTTAGTTGTATCTATTCCTGTATTTTTGGCGGAAAGTGTTCAAATGATACCTGTTGAAATTCAAATTAGAACAATTGGAATGGATATGTGGGCAAGTTTGGAACATAAATTAAGATATAAGAATTCTCATGTATCTACTGAACAATATGAAGAAAAGTTAAAAGAATGTTCAATAGAAATAACAAATGTAGAACGCAAAATGCAAGAAATGAATGATGAAATCTATCATGATACGAATAAAAGTATGATAAAAATAGACAAAAATTAATACATTTGGCACAAAGAAGAGCAGAAATTTCTTAGATTTAAGGATATCTGCTCTTTTTTAATCATTTAGTATATAATAAATTAAAATCATTCAGGAAATAATATTGAGGAGTGAAAAAATGGAGAAAAATCCTAAAGTTGAAGCTTTTATGCAACGTGAAAAAAAGTGGAAAGATGAATTTGAACTATTAAGAGAAATTATACGTGAATGTGATTTAGAAGAAGATTATAAGTGGATGCATCCATGTTATACATTGAAAGGTAAGAATGTTGTATTGATACACGGATTTAAAGAATATTGTGCACTTTTATTTCATAAAGGTTCATTACTTAAAGATCCTGAAAAAATATTGATTCAACAAACGAAAAATGTTCAAGCCGCTAGACAATTGAGATTTACCAATGTAGATCAAATTAAAGAACAACGAGATATTATTAAAGCATATGTTGAAGAAGCAATCGAGCTTGAAAAGTCAGGTGCTAAAGTAGAATTAAAGAAAACAGAAGAATATGAAATGCCAGTTGAACTACAAGAACAACTTGATCAAAATAGTAACTTGAAAGAAGCTTTCTATAATTTGACGCCAGGAAGACAACGCCAATATATTTACTATATTAGCCAAGCAAAGCGCCCAGCAACACGCGTTAGTCGAGTAGAAAAATATATCGATCATATATTGGATGGCAAAGGGCTAAATGATGAGTGAAGGTAATGAGAATATGAATGCTGTGATTGAACAAGTCGTAGAATTTATAAAGCGTTCTAACCATCAAATTATGATTAGAATTGGTGGACATGGTGGTTCAGGAAAAAGTACATTTTGTCAGGAATTAATAAAATGTCTAGACCCTAAAGACTACAACTTGATCAGCACAGATACTTATATAGTAAATTCGAATTTAAGAAAACATACAAAAGCGAAATATATGTATAACGGTATAGAGCATGAAGCGAAAGTAACGGCTTGTATGCCTGAAGCGCATAATGTTGATATTCTGGAACGCGATATACGTGCTTTACGTAATGGTATAGATATCATGACGATTGAAACACCATGGCAACAATCTGAACGTTTAGATGCGACAAAGAAAGTAACAATCTTAGAAGGTATGACTACCACATTTATAGATTCCAAATGGGTTGATTTATCCATCTACATTTATACGGATAATGAAACTGAGCTGAAAAGAAGATTTGATCGTGATGTACATGTAAGAGGAATAGATATAGAATTTTTAAAGGCATCTCAAGATGAAAGACGTATTCAATATGAATTATTCATGCATCCTCTTCTTGAAAATTTTGATATTGTCATTGATCATTCAAATAATTTGTTTAAAATACTGAAAAATCAATTAAATTAAACCTTTGTTTGATACATTTTTTAAATAGAATGATATAGTAAAAGTGTTAATTAATTTTAAGGGGGATTTTTTGTGGCAGATTCAGTAAAATTATTAAAAACACTTACAGATATTAATGGTATTTCGGGATTTGAGTATAATGTTAAATCTAAAATGAAAGAATACTTAGAACCTGTAAGTGATGAAATTATTGAAGATAACCTAGGTGGTATTTTCGGGAAAAAGAACGCTAAAAATGGTTCTAAAACAATTTTAATAGCGGGTCACTTAGATGAAATTGGATTTATGGTTACACGTATCGATGAAGATGGGTACATTAAATTCACAACTATTGGTGGATGGTGGAACCAAGTGATGCTTTCACAAAAAGTTACGATTACTACAGATGAAGGTAAAGAAATTAGAGGTATTATTGGTTCTAAACCTCCACACGTTTTAAGTCCAGAAGAACGTAAAAAACCTGTCGATGTTAAAGACATGTTTATTGATATAGGTGTTGATAATAAAGAAGCGGTTGAAGGTCTAGGCATTGAAATCGGCAATATGGTGACGCCTTATTCTGAGTTTGAAACTTTAGGTGATGGAAACTACTTAACAGCAAAAGCATTCGACAACAGATTCGGTTGTGCGTTAAGTGTTGATGTATTAAACGAACTTAAAGATGATGACCTTGGTATTAACTTAGTTTCAGGTGCAACTGTACAAGAAGAAGTTGGTTTACGTGGTGCGAAAGTTGCTGCTAACAAAATTAAGCCAGATTTATCTATCGCAGTGGATGTAGGTATTGCTTATGATACACCAGGTATGAAAGGGCAAGATCACGATACGAAATTAGGTAACGGACCACTTGTATTGTTAATGGACGGTACGAATATCGGTCACGTTGGATTTAGAAAATTTATCAAAAACGTAGCAAACGAAAAAGGCATTGATGTTCAATGGGATAATATAACAGGTGGCGGAACAGATGCAGGTAGTATTCACGTAGCAAACGAAGGTACACCAACAATCTCAATCGGCGTTCCATTACGTTATATGCACTCAAACGTATCAATCCTTCATAAAGAAGACTACTTAAACGCAGTAAAATTAGTAGCTGAAATCGTAAAAGCATTAAACGATGAAACAGTTAAAAATATTATGTGGTAAGGAATCGAAATATAATTAAAGAGGTATAACCTAAACAAGAGACAAATCAAGTTGAATAACAATTTGGTTTGTCTTTTGTTTACGGAGAGAATGAGGTATGAAAATGCCTGATATTTATCAATTGGATTATGAACATCAAAATAATATTTCTTTCAAAAAGGTAGAAATGAATTTTTAGTAAAATTCATTATTATCAACTATTATGACCAAGTTGCAATTTATTATTATAATAAAATAAATTTTAGTAGTATAGTAATCGTTTTATTGGGTTTATTTTTTGTTTGTAAAGCTTGTAGATATGCTATATCATGATTAATAGAGATGGAAGTACTTGATTCATTCAAGTGCTTCTTTTTTTATATTTATTGAATAAAAAGGAAGTGTAAATCATCGAAAAAGAAAAGGAAAAGTTACTTCGAAAAATGGTTAAACCATTTGAAAATAACAATTTAAAGAAAAGTACAATTCAAATTATAAACACAATCATCCCATTAATTGCGCTTATTGTTGGTGGCTTGGTGAGTTATCAATTACATTGGTCATTATCAGTCCTATGTGGTGTATTGGCATCTGGTTTTATTATTAGAACATTTATCATTTTTCACGATTGTTGCCACGGATCATTTTTGAGTAAGAAAAAGAACAATGATTTGTTAGGAAATATAACTGGGTTATTAACATTCTTCCCATATGAAAAGTGGAGAAGAGAGCATATTATACATCATACGAGTAGCGGAAATTTAGAAAAACGTGGTATTGGTGATATTTGGGTCATGACCATTGAAGAATATCATGAAGCTTCAAAATTCACTCAATTTAAATATAGAATGTATAGACATCCGTTTGTAATGTTTATTTTAGGACCAATATTTCTTATGTTTATTTCAAACAGAATGAATGCTAAAGGTGCGAAAGCTAAAGAAAAACGTAACACTTGGTTGCATAATATAATCTTGCTAGTTCTTTATGTCGGTATTTTCTTTATTGTTGGTGCAGTTCCGTTTGTACTTGTATTTCTACCAATGTTGTTCATTGCAGGTATGTTAGGTATTTGGTTATTTTATATTCAACATACATTTGAAGATTCATATTTCGAAGAATCATCAGAGTGGGATTATGTAAAAGCTGCTATAGAAGGCAGTTCATATTATAAATTACCAAAAGTATTTCAATGGATGACAGGGAATATCGGCTACCATCACGTTCATCATTTAAGTCCAAGAATTCCAAACTATCAATTAGAACAAGCACACGAAAAGACACCACCATTACATCACGCAACAACCATAACAATTAAAGAGAGTTTAGAATCACTGAAATATAAATTATATGACGAGAAAAATAAATGCTTCATTACTTTTAAAGAATATACTTTAAGATTTAAGCGAACACATGCGTAAAAGTTAATATAAATAAAGCTCTTGATATTTTTATTGCCAAAAATTATCAAGAGTTTTTTGTATTGAAAAAGATAAGAAGGTAAATAATATTGTAATTAACAGAATTTTTTGAAATTTTCTGCAATAATGTAGAAAGTAATTTTCTAATAAGTTATAAGTTTTAAAACAAAGAATATACTGGTCTCCTAGTATTTAGTATCAGAACATTGTAAATGGAGGTATTTATGAAAAACTACATTGTAATATTTGAAGAGTGTTCTCTGTTCGAAGTAGTCTTATTAGCAAAGTTCTTGCGAAGTAAAAATTTAGATGTTTCAATAGTTTCAGATCAAAAAGTTGTCAAAACACATGAAGGTTTTACAGTGAATGCAGATTATCTGATCAATGAGATTGATATCAAAGCATTAAAATCTCTAGTAATTACTGGTGGTAATCCTTCAAATTTTAAAGGTAATAATGAATTAGCTGAGATATTAAATGTACTTTATGATAATGAAGAGTATCAAATTGGTTCTATTTGTGGAGGTAATTATATAATTTCAAGTCTTTTAAATATAAATTTAGATTTGATAAATACGAATGAATTGGTTGAATATAAAAATATTTTAGCAGCACCACCATATAAGTATGTTGATTTTGCAATACAAATGGGGAGTAAATTAGATATTTATGATGATAATGATGATTTAGAACAAACTATTAAATTTTTCAAAGAATTTAAAAATGTCTAGACTCACTGAAATATAAATTATATGATGAGAAAAATAAATGCTTCATTACTTTTAAAGAATATACTTTAAGATTTAAGCGAACACACGCGTAAAAGTAATGATTTGAAACGGGACATTGAGCATGTCCCGTTTTTTTATAAGCAAGTTTGGTGAGAAGTGCAAATACTAGTGCTGTTATTAGCAAGTTTGGTAAGAAGTGCAAATACTGAGTGCGTTATTAGCAGTTTTGGTGAGAAGTGCAAATAAGGGTACCAGTAATTACAATTCTTAGTAGTTTTGTAATTAAGGCTGCCCATAGTAACACTTCAGGCGACTTTTGTAACTAAGGAGGTCCATAGTAACACTTCGGCCGAGTTTTGTAACTAAGAGGGTCCATAGTAACACTTCAGCCGAGTTTTGTAATTAACACCTCCGTTATGAACAAGTTTAGGCGAAAGTGTTCGCAAGAGCCCCGTTACGAACAAGTTTAGCCAGAAATGTTTATAAGAACCCGCAACAACCCTCATCACACTCATCCTCCATATCTTTTTACTATAAATTCATCTTGTATATTAATACTATGAGGAGGATAATAATGTTTAAATATAGAAAATGAGGTGCATAAATTGTCAGCAAATAAAGCATATAAACAATTACTACTAGGAATGTTATCACTATTTATTGTCATGGCAATTGGGCGATTTTCGTACACGCCTATTTTACCTTTTATGCAAAAGGCGACTCATTTAACAAACGAAAATGCTGGTTTACTGGCTACGGTCAATTACTTAGGATATTTAATTGGTGCGATGATTCCGACCTTTTTAATTATTAAAAGTAAAGTCGTAGATTTGAAAATTTATTTATTAATCAATATTATCTCTGTTCTATTGATGGGTGTTACACAAGGTTTTCTTGTATGGAATATTTTAAGATTCATTGCTGGCATTACAAGTGGTACTGTATTTGTGTTAGCTTCAAATGTTGTGCTCGAGTCTTTAAATAAAGGCGGGAAATCTCATTTATCTGGATTTTTATATAGTGGTGTAGGGATTGGTATCTTTACAAGTAGTATATTTATTCAAATTTATACGGATTATAATACTTGGGCATCAACATGGATTATCTTAGGTATCGCTTCATTGGTACTAGGTTTTATTGTTATATTCTTTATGAAAGAAATTAAAGAACCTGTTATCTTAAAACAAAAGACAATACATATAAATGATCAAAATAGCACATTATATACAAAATGGTTTATGGTATGTTTCTCAATTGCTTATTTGTTAGAAGGTGCAGGATATATTGTGACAGGTACGTTCTTAGTTGCGATTGTTGAATCAATTCCTGATTTAAAAGAATATGCGGCCCTTAGTTGGATGTTTGTGGGTATGGCAGCAATACCGTCATGTGTATTATGGTCTATTTTAGGCAATAAAATTGGATTTATTAAAGCGATATATTTAGCATTCATTCTTCAAATTATTGGCGTGATTTTACCAGTGTTTTCGCATAATATTATAAGTTTAGTCATAAGTTCATGTCTGTTTGGTGGGACATTCTTAGGCTTAACGACTTTATTTATGTCGCGTGGCCAGCTTATGAGTGCTGTCTCAGGAAGAAATTTAGTCGCTTTACTAACATTTATCTATAGTCTCGGACAAGTTGTGGCACCTTACTTTGCAGGTATTCTTATCGGAAGTTCTAATAACTATAATGGCGCGTTGATATTTGCCTCTTCATTATTAATACTCGCTCTTGTCGCAATATTTATGAGCATAAGACCGTATCGACCTAAAAGTTAGAGTAGTGCAAATATACATTTTTATAAAGCGTTTACATTTTAAAGAGAATGATTTATAATTAAAACTGGTTATAACCAGTTGGAATAGGAATGATTGAGATGTTAAAAAATACACATTTATATTATCAAGTTTACACAAAGATTAAAGATAAGATTATTTCAGGTGAATACAAAGAAGGCGACAAGTTACCGTCAGAACGAAAGCTTTGCGATGAATATGATGTTAGCAGAATTACAATTAGAGAAGCGCTAGATAACTTAGAAGCGGAAAGCTTAATTCAAAGAGAACATGGTAAAGGGTCTTTTGTATTAGGTAATCAATATAATCAGAAGATGAATAATCTTTATAGTTTCAAAGATGAAGTTGAAAAAAGCGGCGACAAAGCAAGTACAAAGGTGTTAAGTATTCAAAGAATACAGCCAAGTATCTATATTCAAGAAAAAATGCAGCTCAAATCATTTCAAGAAGTGTATGAACTTAAAAGGTTAAGATTAGCCAATGATAAACCGTTAGTGTTTGAGACTAGTTACTTACCTTTAAAGAATTGCGAAGGGTTAGATCGATTTGATTTTAATGAAGTTTCATTATATGAAACATTAAATACGCATTACCATATTCAAATCAATCATGCTTATGAAACATTAACAGCAAAAAATATAACTAAAGAACAAGCGCAACATTTAGAAAAGCATGTTAATGATCCATGTATGTTTATAGAAAGATATAGTTTTGTAAATGATGAGATTATTGAGTACACAGAGAGTGTTACAAGCGGTAAAGACTATAAGTACACAGTAGACTTAATATAGTCTTTATATATACAAACTGGTTATGACAACATTACCAATATTGGAGGGGAAAGTATTGTTAAACTCAACGGACACATATTCAGAGATAAAACAACAACCTGAAATGTGGCAATTAACAGAAGAGATTATTAAAGATATTAAATCAGATTTTGACAAATTCATTAAAGATATAGAGGAAAACGTAACTGGGAAGTTAAAGGTACTATTTACGGGAGCAGGGTCATCAGCATATGTCGGAGATATTTTAAGAACAGCAATTGATACGAAACATATGCCTAAGTGGGATTTTGAATCTGTGCCAACGACACACTTTGTGACGAGTCCTGAAGCGTATATAGATTCAGAAACAACGTATTTAATTGTATCATTTGCTAGATCTGGTAATAGTCCTGAAACGAAAGCAACGATTGATTTAGTCGAACAATTATCAGATAACGTACATCATTTATTTATCACAAATAATAAAAGTGGTTATTTAGCAACTGAAGAAAGTTTAAAACATGTTTTTAAAGTGATTCTACCTAAACAAACAAATGATAAATCATTAGCAATGACATCAAGCTTTTCTTCAATGCTTGTCGCAGGTTATTTATTATTTAATGGATCGATTACGAATGGCTTTTATGATACTGCAGATTCGCTATTTGAATATTTGGAAGAACTAGCAGATCAAACATTACAAAAATCATTTGAAAAAGTATTCTACGTAGGAACTGGTTTGTTAGGTGAACTTACTAAAGAAGTTAGCTTGAAATTAAACGAACTAACAGGCGGTCATGTTGAGATTGCTAGAGAAACGACATTAGGATTTAGACATGGTCCAAAAGCAGGACTAAAGAAAGGGTCTATTTTTATATTGCTTAGAAGTAATGAAACGTATAAACGTGACTATGAAAGTGACTTATTAAATGAAGTGAACAAAGTTAAAGATAAGTATCAGTTGCTTATCTTAGATGGTCAATCTTCAGATGAAAGTACACAAATACCGAATATCGAGGATTATAACGACTTTGAAATAGGGCTGATTTATTTAATGTTTGGTCAATTATTAGCAAGTAAAAAATCTGTCGAACTTGGCTTGAATCCTGATAATCCGAGTCCAGATGGCTTTATCAATCGTGTTGTTAAAGGGGTAACAATATATTCATATAGCTAAAGGGTGAGAAGAATGATTTTGACCAATACATTAAATCCATCTATCGATATCAGCTATCAAGTTGAAAGTCTTGAAATTGGGGCGGTGCATAGACCAACGCAAATGATTAAAAATGCTGGCGGTAAAGGAATAAATGTGACGAAAGTTCTAGATGATTTAGGTGCAGACGTGACAGCTACAGGTTATTTAGGTGGAACGAATGGACAATGGATTCAAACACAACTCGAACAAAGAAATATTCAACTTCAATTTATAGATATAGAAGGTAATACAAGACAGTGTATCGCCATTAACGATGGTGAACATCAAACTGAAATTCTTGAAGGTGGACCTGAAGTATCTAAAGCATCGCAAGCGTTGTATCTTAAACAATTGACGGATATTGCCCATCAATACAAAGTTGTAACCATCAGCGGAAGCACACCAAAGTTAATGAATCAGTCAAAGACTGAATATATGATTAAAATTTTAAATACATTAACGAATAGTTACAACATAGTCGATATAGATGGTCAATCGTTAAAAGCTATTTTAGGACAGAATGCTCATATTCATGCGATAAAACCTAATCAATCAGAATTTGAAGACTTAGTTAATCAAAAGGGGTTAAGTCACCAAGACATTTTCAAGATTCTAAAAACAAATCAGTTGTTTAAAGATGTGGATGTATTTGTAACGCTTGGTTCTGAAGGTGCGATTATTAAATTGAAAGAGACAATTTACAAAGCATCTTTACCAAATATAAATGCGGTTAATCCTGTAGGTTCAGGAGATGCTACTGTAGCAGGTATCGCTTATAGTGTGGAGCATGATTTAGATCCTGTAACGACAATTCAAACAGCATTAGCATGTGGTACTTCAAATGCGATGCAAGCTGCAACGGGAAAAATCATTCAACAAGATGTGGATGATTTAATCAAAAAAGTGGGAGTGGAGAAATTAGGATGACAAATAAAGATATTAATAAACTCGTCGATGACAAAGGGATATTCGCTGCAATTGCTGTTGACCAAAGAGGTGCACTCAAAAGATTACTAGGTGAACAAGGAACGGATGATAATGTGGCATTATTTAAAAAGCTTGTATCTGAAACACTTTCACCAAGTGGTTCTAGTATTCTATTAGACCCTGAATATGGTAAAGATGGCATACAAGCTAAGGCTAAAGATGCTGGATTAATTTTAGCTTATGAACAAACTGGATACGATAAATCAGTAGTCGGTAGATTACCAAGATTAGTTGAAGGTTTATCTGTTAAACAATTAAAAGAGATGGGTGCTGACGGTATTAAATTACTCATCTATTATGACGTCGATGAACCGGATGATATTAATGATGTAAAGAAAGATTTAGTGCAACAAGTTGGACAAGAAACGGTCGAAGAGAATATTCCGTTCCTATTAGAAATCTTAACTTATGATGATCAAATAGGTGATGAAAAAGGTCAATCGTATGCTAAAGTTAGACCACATAAAGTGATAGAGGCGATGAAAGCATTTAGCGATGAAAAGTATAACGTCGATGTACTTAAAGTTGAAACACCCGTTAATATGAACTATGTCGAAGGTTTTGCAGAAGACTATGTCTTTAGTAAGGATGAAGCGGCATCATATTTTAAAGAACAAGACAATGCAACTTCAATACCTTACATATATTTAAGTGGGGGCTTAACTTCACAACAATTTAAAGATACACTTGTCTTTGCACATGAAAGTGGTGCGCATTTCAATGGTGTATTGTGCGGACGTGCAACATGGCAAGGTGGAACTGTTGTACTTAAAGAACAAGGTCAAGAAGCTGCTAAAGAATGGTTGAACAGTGAAGGCATTCATAATTTAAAAACGCTCAATGACATCATACAGAAGACAGCAACTCCAATAAGATAAACAAAGAACAGGTGGTGTAAAGATGCATAAATTTGAAATTGACACTGATTTCTTATTAGACGATAAACCTATTCAAATATTGTCTGGTGCCATTCATTATTTTAGAGTTCCTAAAGATGACTGGTATCATTCGTTATACAATTTGAAAGCACTCGGTTTTAATACAGTTGAAACCTATATTCCGTGGAATTATCACGAACCTCGGGAAGAACACTTTGAATTTAGTGGCGAAAAAGATATTCAACACTTTATTCAATTAGCTGAAGAATTAGGTCTGTATGTGATTATAAGACCATCTCCATTTATATGTGCAGAATGGGAATTTGGTGGTTTACCTTCATGGTTGCTCAATTACAAAGACATGAGAATTCGTTCGTCAGACCAACGATTTATCGATAAAGTAGACCGATATTATACACAATTATTTAAAATTTTAAAGCCGTTACAAATTGATCATAATGGACCGATTATCATGATGCAGATTGAAAATGAATATGGCTCATTCGGTGAAGATAAATCATATTTAAATATGATTAAAGATTTAGTGATTAAACATGGTACAACAGTGCCGCTATTTACTTCTGATGGTGGATGGGCACAAACGTTGAGAGCGGGCAGTATGGCTGAAGATAATATTTTACCAACCGCAAACTTTGGATCTAAGACTGATTTAAACTTTCAAAATTTAAAATCATTCCATGATGAATTTCAGAAAAAATGGCCACTCATGTGTATGGAATTTTGGGATGGTTGGTTTAACCGATGGGGCGATGACATTATTAAACGAGAAAGTGATGATTTAGTTGCCGAAGTAAGAACTTGCGTTCAACAAGGACATATCAATTTATACATGTTCCATGGTGGTACGAATTATGGATTCTGGAACGGTTGCTCAGCTAGAGGTACGGTAGACTTACCTCAAATTACTTCTTATGACTATGATGCACCACTTAATGAAATGGGCAATCCGACTCAAAAGTATTATGATTTGCAGAAAATGCTCAAAGAAGAAATACCACATATCGAGCAATCAGAACCTTTAATAAAAGATTTTATTGAATTGGATCACATTCAACTACAAGATAAAGTCAGTTTGTTTAATGTTCTAGATGAAATATCGTACAAGACGACTTCTAAATATCCAGAGACGATGGAAGAAGCGGGCGATGGACTTGGTTACATGCTTTATCGTACGAAAATACACAAAGATTCACCAGTTGAAAAATTTAGAATTGTTGATGCACGAGATAGAGTAAAGATGTATATCGATGGTAAACATGTTTATACGGCTTATCAACAAGAAATCGGCGATGCTTTTGAAGTTGAGTTACACTCAGAAGAACCTCAGATCGATATACTCGTTGAAAATATGGGGCGTGTCAATTATGGATATAAATTGCTCGCGAGTACACAAAGAAAAGGTTTAGGACAAGGTTTAATGCAAGATTTGCACTTTGTTCAAGACTATGAACAATTCCATATTCAATTAGAGCAACTAAACAAGGAGCATTTTGAAAAGGAATGGATTGAAGGGACACCTGCATTTTACAGGTATGTGTTTACGTTAAATGAAGCAAACAATACGCATATTGATGTAAGCGCTTTCTCGAAAGGTGTAGTATTAGTGAATGGCGTGAACATAGGTAGATATTGGAATGTTGGACCAACAGCATCCTTATATATATCAAAAGCACTGCTTCATGAAGGGGAAAACGAAATTATTATTTTTGATACTGAGGGGACATATAACCAAGAAATTAATTTGGTGAAAGAACCTAAATTTATTCAAAAAAGGGAGAGATTTAAATGACAATTATAGCGAATAGAATTGATGGTAGGCTGATTCACGGGCAAGTAGCAAATTTGTGGACGACAAAGCTAGATATTACAAGACTTATGGTTATTGATGATGTAGTCGCAGAAAGTACAGTAGATAAAAGCGGGCTTAAATTAGCAACGCCAGCTGGTGTTAAATTAAGTGTATTACCTGTTAAAAAGGCAGCTGATAACATACTAAATGGTAAATATGACTCTCAAAGATTAATGGTGATTGCCAAAGGACCTGAACAATTTTTAGAACTTGTAAACTATGGTGTAAAAATTGATGAGTTAAATGTTGGTAATATGTCTCAAACAAATGAAACAAGATCAATTAAACGTTCGATTAATGTTACGGATAAAGATATAGAAACATTTAAAGAACTTAACAACAAAGGTATTCGAATTATTTCGCAAATGGTTCCAAATGATAATAGTGAAGATTTCATGTCATTGATTAAATAATATTTAAACAAAAAGGGGTTTTTAATTATGGAAATATTATGGTGGCAAGTTCTGCTTTTAACATTATATGCGGGTTATCAAATATGGGATGAGCTTCATCTTTATTCTTCAATAAGCCAACCCGTATTCGCAGGTTTAATTGCAGGGTTAATAATGGGAGATGTAACAACTGGTTTAATTATCGGTGGTAGTATGCAGTTAACAATTTTAGGGGTTGGTACATTCGGAGGTGCATCTAGAATTGATGCGAACTCAGGTACAATTTTAGCGGTAGCTTTCTCAGTTGCATTAGGTATGCAACCGACGCAAGCAATTGCTACATTAGCCGTACCTGTTGCGAGTTTGATGATTCAAACAGATATTCTAGCTCGATTTACAAATACATTCTTTGCACATCGTATAGACGCTAAAATCGAACAAATGGATTATAAAGGAATTGAACGTTATTATATTGCAGGTATTATTCCATGGGCATTATCAAGAATGATTCCAGTATTCTTAGCATTAGCTTTTGGTGGTTCTGTCGTTAAAACAGTTGTGAATTACTTGAATGCTGACTTAAAGTGGCTTGGAGATGGATTAACAACTGCAGGAGCTGTACTACCAGCAGTCGGTTTTGCAATCTTATTGAGATACTTACCTATTAAGAAACATTATATGTATTTCATTTTAGGATTTGTATTAACAGCATTATTAGCTACAGTATTTGATGGTATGAGTGGTTTAGGTACAGCTGTATCAGGACTTGATAAGAAATTTGATGCGGTATTCAATCCTCTACCTATGTTAGCCATTGCGTTAATCGGATTTTCATTTGCTGCAATGGAATACAAACGTACTTCTTTAGCAAAACCAGTACAACCTGGAGAAATGAATACTTCTAATTCTCAAAATGATGATGAAGGGGAGATTGAAGATGACGAACTATAATCAAAATGTTGATCCTAAAGAACAAAATGTCACAACAGAAGGTCAGTATAAATTAACTAAAAAAGATTTTAGACAAATTAATAGAAGAAGTTTATTAGGGTTCCAAGCCGGATGGAACTATGAACGTATGCAAGGATCTGGCTATTTATTTATTATGCTTCCACAATTACGCAAAATTTATGGTGACGATACACCAGAATTAAAAGAAATGATGCATACACATGCTCAATTCTTCAATACGAGTAACTTTTTCAACACAATTGTAACGGGTATTGATATCGCGATGGAAGAACAAGAACAAATTAAATCTAAAGAATCTGTAAGTGGTATGAAAGTAGGTTTAATGGGACCATTCGCCGCAGTAGGTGACTCTATATTCGGTTCATTAATTCCAACAATTTTTGGGGCGTTAGCTGCCAATATGGCGATTAACGGAAATCCGTTTGGTGCTTTTATATGGTTAGCAGCACAAATTGCCGTTATGGTCTTCAGATGGAAACAATTAGAATTTGCATATAAAGAGGGTATATCTTTAGTAACAACGATGCAACATAAGCTTGAATCATTAACAAATGCCGCTACATTGCTTGGGGTATTTATGGTCGGAGCACTCGTCGCCACGATGGTTAAAGTTCAATTTGCTTGGGAACCAAAAATTGGTGATTTAACGGTTAATATTCAAAATAATGTCGATATGATCTTGCCAAAATTATTACCATTAGCAATTGTACTAGGTATTTATTGGTTATTAGGTAAAAAACATATGAATTCAACACGTGCAATCTTTATCGTTATCATTGTAACGGTTATATTATCTGCACTAGGCGTATTAGCGAAAATTTAATCAATAGGAGTTTTCACAATGGGAAAATTAATTTTAGCAAGTCATGGTTCAATGTGTGAAGGTTTAAAAGAAAGTGTCGAAATGATATTAGGACCACAAGATAATATTGAAACTGTTGCACTTTTACCAGATGAAGGACAAGAAGACTTTGAAAAGAAATTTCTAGCAGCAATCAATGATGAAGAAGTAACTGTATTTACAGATTTACTAGGCGGTACACCAGCCAATGTCATTTCTAAAACTTTAATGAATGGAAAGCAGTTTGATTTATATGCCGGAATGAATTTGCCTATGGTTATTGCATATCTAAATGGAGAAATGTTGAATCAAGAGGTGGACATCATTAATGAAACGCAAAAAAGTATCGTAAAAGTAAATGATTTACTACAAGACTTAGACGAAGATGATGAATAACGATTAAAATTAGTCAATAAATGCTGTTACCCTTTATAATAAAGTAAAGATAAAAATGAGGGATGCATAATGAAGAATGAAAAAATATACGACATGCCAGTATCAAATGTTTATCCACATTACGTCACAAAAGCTGAGAAAAAAGGTAAAACAAAAGCAGACGTAGATGAAATCATCATTTGGTTAACAGGTTATAGTCAAGAATCATTAGATCAGCAGTTAGAGAACAAAACTAATTTTAGAACATTTTTTGAAGAAGCACCAAATATGAATCCAAATCGTAAACTGATCAAAGGCATCATATGTGGCATAAGAGTTGAAGAAATCGAAAAACCACTTATGCAAGAAATTAGATACTTAGACAAATTAATAGATGAGTTAGCGAGAGGTAAGAAAAAAGAAAACATATTTAGGTGAATATAAAGTAAAAGCATGGGATAATCTCCCATGCTTTTTTAATGATATGCTACCCAAAGTGTCCACTGATCTTTTTCTATTATCGGAGAATCGTCTCCTACATATTTAGGGAATTGTGCTACAAATGAATTTAATTCTTGGTCTGATAATTCAAATAGAATACTACGACCTTTTCTTGATAAATAATCATGCTGTAATGATTCTATCGTTGCATATGTTTGTCTAATTTCATTAATTTTTAAAGTTTCAACATTATTAAATCCAACATCATATAATGCCTTTGTAACATCTGCTTCTGAATGTCTTCTCTTTGAATCAAAATCCCGCAGTTTTGGAAAGTGCTCATATAAATATCCGCGTAGATTGGTTGAAGAAGCGGGAATCGCTAAATCTTCAATAGTTCGATCTTGAATGACAAATATGCTGTTATCTTTTAGAATACGCTTTGTTTCTAAAAAAGCTTTTTGTAAATCTTTAATATGATGAATGAGCGCTCTTGAAAGGATAAAATTCTGTGACTGGTTGGCTAAATGATTATTGAATATATCTCCAACTTCAAATTCTATATGGTTATTGTAAGCTTGTTCATTAGCTGATGCGATCATTACTTCAGATTGGTCTATACCTAAGACATGCTTGAATCCAAATTCACTTAATTGATTTGTATAAATGCCGCCACCACAACCGATGTCTAGTGCATTATCCTTATCAATATTAGATTGTTTGATGATGCTTCTTATCAAAGTTACCCAATTATAATCAACCTTTCGTCCACTATACATATACTTATTATGCTCATCATGAAATATATTATTCAAAATATCATCCCCTTTCCTTACACCATACACCTAAATGGATAGTTGTAATAATACACATAACTTATGAATAGCTATAACAAGGTGTTAATTTCAATATGATAAAATAAAATTACTATGATTACGGAGTGGTGAGAATGGAGACTTGGGATTTATACGATGAAAATAGGCAGTTATTAAATGAAACGATGACAAGAGGAAATGAAGTACCTGCTAATCGATATCATCTTGTGATTCATGTCTGTATTATTAATAAGCAGGGACAATTACTAATACAAAAAAGAAGAGATGACAAACAAGGATGGCCAGGTAAGTGGGACTTCTCAGCAGGAGGTAGTGCTGTTCAAGGTGATACAAATAGAGTTGCAGCAGAACGAGAAACATATGAAGAACTAGGTATTCAATTAGACTTGTCTAATCAAAGACCACATTTCACAATTAATTACTATGATGCATTTGATGATTTCTTTGTTATTCACGAGGAAGTAAATATAGAAAAACTAAGCTTTCCAACAGAAGAAGTACAAGAAGTAAAATGGGTTACAAAAGATGAATTATTAGGCATGATTAAAGAAGGTTTATTTATTCCGTATAGGAATAGTCTTATTGAATTTATATTTGAAATGAATATCGGTTTAGGAACAATACGAGAGTAAAGAAACAGTAAATCTGTTTCTTTTTTTTGCGTAAATTTTATTATTTAAATAAAGTTTTCGAAATAGTGTGATTATTACTTTTCCATTTATTAATCTAGTATGCACTCGTACAAAATATGTCTCACTAATAATTTGTATAATACAACAATTCTTTATAGCTATATAAAACGGTGTATATTACGAAACAAATAAATACTATTAAATGGATAAATATATTCTAACATTGCCTTAAATGTAATTTTATAACATTACTAAAATCTTATATAAATATAAATCGATTGTATATTATTAGATTTTAATAAAAGAAAAATAGTGCAAAATTAAAATTATGTAGTATTATAAAAGTGTATTTAATTAATTTGGGAGGAGTAAGACATGAGAGAAAAGAGAAGATACTCAATACGCAAATTTACAGTTGGAGCAGGATCAGTTTTAATAGGTTTAACGCTGTATTCGGGAATAAATACAGTAGAAGCAAGTGAAAATAATTTTGAAACATCAATTAAGGTTACAAATAATTCATCAGAAGATGATGGAACTTCAGAGAAAAAAGAAGTCATAAAAGATAATGACTTAAATACTGAACAAGTACAAACACCAATAAAATCAACTGGTCAAGATACAAAAGTTAATGAAACAACTGATAATACGGGAAATAACTCAAATGAATCTTTAGGTGAAGAATCAACTCTAGAACAAGAGCATAAAGAAGATACTAGTGTTTCAGAAGGTGCTTCTATTGTTGAAAATAATGAAAAAATAACAAATGAACAAGAGGAAGCTACATATGATGACCAATCGTCTCAAGAGCATCCAGTTAAAGATAGTGACTTAATAGAACAAAATACAGAAAAAGCAACAGAAGTACAAACAGAACAACAGAGTGAACAAGAAGTTTCTTCAACAGATGAACCAAATGTAGTAGACATTAATCAATCTTCAGATACTAGTGAGAAAGTTGAAGATGCTACAGATACAGATGGAAACAGTTCATCAGAAGTTGCTAAAGAATCTGAAGATACACAAGGTAGTGTAGAAGACAGTCTAGAAAAAACAGAACTTGATAATACAGAAGGATCAAATAATGAAGTAGATACAACAAATAACGCTTCAGAAACAAATATTAAAGTGGATGAAAAAATTAGTGAAGATGTACCATATTCGGAAGATATAACGGATAACGTACAACCGGAATCTTTAAATTCGAAAGAAGAGAACATTAGCATCAATGCTTTAATAGACGTAGAAGTTCTTAGTAATAAGAAGCTTGACGCTACACATAGCGATGGTAAATTGCAATTAAAAATGAAAGGTAGATCGTTAGTAAATCTGGGAATTGGAAGTACTTACCCTACTTTCCAGTTGCCTTCTCAGTTTAAAGATTTAATGTCAAATCCTAATTTTAGAGACGCAGTACGAATTGATTATGAAGCACGTGATGTTTTGAATTTAAAGTTGTTGGATAATAAATCAATTATGGGGAATGATTTAAATATTGATCCTAATACTGGTGTGATATACGGCAAGATATCAAGTTTAGTTTCTCTTAGTATTGGTACTAATATGGCGTATATTTTAACGTTAGATTTAAATGAATTAACAGATGATGGTATTTTACCAGGTTCTGACCAACCAGGTAGTCACGAGTATAACTTTAAATCTGATGTTGGAACAGGAATAATAAATCTTGATTTATTAACAAAAAATGGTAATGAAGATTCTATAATTATTGAAGTTGACCCAGAAGCAGAAGACGAGAATGACGATGACAGCACTGGTGATGAACCAGACCCAGAAGAAGAACCAAATGATGACTCAGAAGAAACGGATCCTGAGGATGACAATTCAGATGCTGGATCCGAAGAAGACACTAATGATGACAGCACAGAAGAAGAACCAGGTGAGGATAACGATGAAGATTCCGACACTGGATCCGAAGACGAAGGTAATACAGAAGACCCTGATTCAGATGTAGGCGAGGATGAAGACTCAGAAGAAGAACCGAATACTGAAGAAGATACTGACGCAGAAAACGGTACTGAAGAACCAGACGAAGATTCGAATGATAACGATGATACTGATTCAGATGTAGACGAGGATGAAAACTCAGAAGAGGAACCAAATAGTGAAGAAGACAATGGTGACAACAACACAGAAGAACCAGGTGAAGATGCAGAAGACAATTCCGACACTGGATCCGAAGAGGAAGATAATTCAGAAGACACTGACTCAGATGTAGGTGAGGATGAAGACTCAGAAGAAGATCCGAATACTGAAGAAGATACTGACGGAGACGACAACTCAGAAGATACAGAAGAAGATTCGGATGTAGACGAAGAAGAAACGGATTCAGAGGATGACAATTCAGATGCTGGATCCGAAGAAGACAATAATGATGACGGCACAGAAGAAGAACCAGGTGAGGAAAACGATGAAGATTCCGACACTGGATCCGAAGACGAAGGTAATACAGAAGACCCTGATTCAGGTGTAGGCGAGGATGAAGACCCAGAAGAAGAACCAGGTGAGGATAACGATGAAGATTCCGACACTGGATCCGAAGACGAAGGTAATACAGAAGACCCTGATTCAGATGTAGGCGAGGATGAAGACCCAGAAGAAGAACCAAATGAAGACTCAGAAGAAACGGATCCTGAGGATGACAACAACCCAGAAGAATCAGAAGAAGATTCGGATGAGAACGAAGATACTGATTCAGATGAAGGTGAGGAAGAAGACTCAGAAGAAGATCCGAATACTGAAGAAGATACTGACGGAGACGACAGTACTGGTGAAAATGAAGATTCTGAGGATAATTCTGACACTGGATCCGAAGAGGAAGATAATACAGAAGACACTGACTCAGATGTAGGAGAGGAAGAAGACTCAGAAGAAGATCCAAATACTGACGAAGATGCTGACGGAGACGACAACCCAGAAGAACCAGACGAAGATTCGGATGAGAACGATGATACTGATTCAGATGTAGACGAGGAAGAAGACTCAGAAGAAAATCCAAATACTGACGAAGATGCTGACGGAGACGACAACTCAGAAGATACAGAAGAAGATTCGGATGTAGACGAAGGAGAAACAGATCCTGCTGAAGAAAATAATGATACAGTTGAAGAATCAGAAGATGGTTCTAATACTGGTTCTGATGAAGACAACAATAAGGGTGAAGACACTGAAGATGAAAAAGGTACTGATTCGGAAAGTGATAATAACCCAGATGCTGTTGGAGATTCAGTTCCAAGTGAAGATACAAATGCAAACGGAAATAATTATTCGGATGTAGAGGAAGATCTAGAAGGAAATAATGCTACTGATGAAAGCACAAATTCAGAAACGGTTGATAGTGATTCTGTAATAGATGCTGATAACAAAACAGCAGAAGTGAATGACTTAAATAAGGACTTTGGTTTAGGTAACGATAGCAATGAATATAATCAAGACCTGATAAATATTAGTTCAAGTAATCATGACACTACTACAAATTTTGTAGCGAACGCTGATACAGAAACAGAAATATCGGATGATGAAAATAACGATGGTAAGTTACCTGATACTGGAGAAAATAACAATAATAATGGTACTTTATTCGCAACATTATTCGCAGGATTAGGATCTATTATGCTATTTAATAGAAGAAAAAATCGTAAAAAAGAATAATAAGTGCTTAAATTTGATTGTGGCCGGGGTAACATAGTTTATCCTAGCCACAATTTTTATTAAAAACTGGACAATCTCAAAGTGAAGATAATATTGCAAAAGTCATTTATTAAAATCCCTATACTATCTCTAATCATCATATTGCTATCACCTTTTGAATGTTATAAAATATTGTAAAAATGACAATTTTTGTATAAAGGAATGGTTAGGGATATGGTGATTTCAGCTGATGGTATTATTGCTAAGATGAAAAATCAAAAGATTAACTATGATAAGGTTATGCGTAAAATGATTTCTGAATGGGAACGTTCTGAAACAAGACCTTCTATTTTAATTCATAGTTGTTGTGCGCCTTGTAGTACTTATACGTTAGAGTTATTAACACAATATGCAGATGTTGCGATTTATTTTGCGAATCCAAATATTCATCCGAAAAGTGAATATGAACGTAGGGCGAAAGTTCAAGAAACGTTTGTTGAACAGTTTAATGAGCGTACAAATTCTAATGTTAAATATATTGAAGCAGCCTATGAACCTCATAAATTTATGAAAATGGTTAAAAGTAAAGATTTAGCTGATGAAAATGAAGGTGGGCTAAGATGTACGGCTTGTTTCGAAATGCGTTTAGAACTCGTTGCAGAAGCGGCAGCTGATCTTGGATATGATTATTTTGCGAGTGCGTTAACGTTATCACCTAAGAAAAATGCACAATTGATTAACGAACTTGGTATGGATGTTCAAGATTTATATCATGTTTATTATTTACCGAGTGATTTTAAGAAGAACAAAGGGTATGAAAGATCGATTAAAATGTGCAATGAGTATGAAATTTTTAGACAATGCTATTGTGGTTGTGTGTTTGCAGCTATGAAGCAAGGTATAGATTTTAAAGAAGTGAATAAACAGGCTAAAGCTTATTTAGAATCATGTAATAAAAGTTGTATGTAATTTTATTTGCAATCCTAGGATAAAACAGATATGTTGAAAGAGTATAGAAATTAAATAATTTTAAACCACTGGAAGTGCCTTTATAAAGGCTGAGATTAAAGTGATACCTTTAAAATTCCTTGAACCTGATCCAGCTTATACTGGCGTAGGAAAGTGGCGTATTGATTTTAAGGTACTCATGACGCTATTTTCTTAATGAAAATAGCGTTTTTTTAATTATAAGGAGGATTTATAAATGAAATTTACAGATAGAGTATTCAATAGAGTTGAACCGATTTGGCAATCTTATATGGAACATCCTTTTATTATAGGATTAGGTGATGGCACGTTAGATCAAGAAAAATTTAAACATTGGTTGAAGCAAGATTATATATATTTAATAGAATATGCGAGACTATTCTCAATTGGTGCATCTAAATCAACTGATTTAAAAATGATGGCGACTTATGCTGATTTAGCGAATGGTACATTAAATACTGAAATGTCATTACATAGAGGTTATGCTAAGCAATTTGGTATATCAGAAGCGGAATTAGAAGAAACAGAACCGGCTCAAACGACTGTTGGCTATACGAGTTATATGTTGAATATGGCACAACAAGGTGGTATAGAGAATGTAATTGCGGCTATTTTGACATGTACTTGGAGTTATAATTATATAGGTTTAAAATTAGCTGAAATTAAAGGAGCATCGGACCATCCTTTATACGGAGAATGGATTAATATGTATGCTTCAGATGAATTTAGTCAGTACAAAGAAGGTTGTATTCAGTTGATGGATCAAGTTGCAGAAGGTAAGACAGAAGCGGAATTACAACGCTTAGAAGACATTATTGTTAAAACGAGTTACTATGAATATATGTTCTGGGATATGGCTGAACATTTAGAAACATGGCCAGTACCGGTTAAATAAATTAAAAAGACAGAAGCATGCACAACGCTTCTGTCTTTTTTAATACTATAATTTGCCTTCGTAGGCTTTTATTAAAGTTTCTACATCGAATTTTTTCATCTTAAGGAATGCTTTTGTAACGTTACTGATTTGTTCTGGTGTGCCTTCTTCTGCCATTTGATCCATGATTTTAGGGACAATTTGCCAAGAGACACCGAATTGATCTTTGACCCATCCGCATTGTTCTGCTTCTGGTACAGCAGATAATTTATCCCAATAATAATCAATTTCTTGTTGGTCTTCTAAAAATAGCATTAATGAAATACCTTCATTTAAGTTGAATTCATGTTTATGTGCACTATCAAGTGCGACAAAATATTGGTCTTCTAATTTAAATTCTGCATGAGCGAGTGTATCTGGCTTGTCTGGCTCCATGCCTTCTGGGTAATAAAATTTACTAATATCACCACTGTTTTTAAATACGCTTGTGTAGTAGTTAATCGCTTCTTCAGCTCTACCAACATTATCATTAATGAACATAAATGATGGTCTAATACGATCATCGAATGGTTGGTCTGTGATGAGGAGTTGCCATGAAACACCAAACTGATCTTCTAACCAGCCATATTTTTCACTAAAGTCATAAGCACCAAGTTCCATCATAATTTTCCCGTTATGTGCGAGTGCAGTCCAAACTTTGTCGAGTAACGCTGCTTCAGATTGATTGAAAAGTACTGTAAATGATATGGAAGGATTTTTCGTGAAATAGGGACCAGCATTGATTGCCATAAATTTATAACCAAAAACGTTAAAAGTGAGCTGCTTTGCATCTCCGGATGGTGTATCTGTAAACGTTACATCTGAAATGATTTCTGATTCTGGAAAAGTTTGCATATAATAATCGACGGCTTCTTGCGCTTCGTTATCGAACCATAAATGCGGAACAATTCTTTGATTATTCATTTCTTCATCTCCTCAATCCTTTTTACTTATTATACCCATCGTTATAAATATAAACATTTAGTTCATTGAGAGTTTATTGATTTGTGTACCATCATGATTAAAATTACTTTCATCTAGCCATTCTTCATAATGATTTTTGATAGATGGCCATTCTTTATCAATGATAGAGAACCAATCTGTATCACGGCTTCTTCCTTTATATACGAGTGCTTGTCGAAAAGTACCTTCATATTTGAAACCAAGTCTTTCGGCAGCGTGTTTTGAAGGTGCGTTTAAACTATCGCATTTCCATTCATAACGTATATATTTTAAAGATTCCAAAACGTATCGAGCAAGTAAATATTGTACTTCAGTAGCAATGCGCGTTCTTTTAAGTAGTGAAGAATAATGAATGTGGCCAACTTCTATCGTTGAAGCTTTAGGATTAATTCTTAAAAGTGACATTATACCTAATGCTTGATGTGTTTCTTTGTCGACAATCGCAAAGAAATAAGGATCTTTAGAAATGATTCTTTCTTCGATTAATTGCGTAAATGAAGCTTTATCGTGAATCGGTTCATGAGGTAAATACGTCCAGTTTGCATCATTTTCTGATGAACATAATAAAGGGAATAACTGATCGATATGACTTTCGTTTAAATGTTCAAGTTTACTGTACTTACCTTCAAGTAATTCAACATTAGGCATATTCGGTTCTTTAAATGATTCGACTTCATCACCAATTGGTTGATTAAAAGTATTATATCTCATAAAAAATCCTCCTTTATTTTTATCATAGCATAAAATAAAGGAGGTGAAATTTACGAGCGCGAGTACCTATGCATAAATTTAGTAACGCTTAAATAAACTAAATGAACAATGATTAAACTTGCGACAGTATCAGAAAAGAAGTGTGCACTTAAATAAATTCTTGAACACATCATAGACAAAATTAATATCGCAGTAATCCATTTAACTGTTACATGATTGTATAACGCAAGTATGAGAAAAATAGCTACAAATAATGTTAGTGTATGCATACTTGGAAAGCTGTATCCATCAATTAAATCAGAAGGTCTTGGTCGTTGAATAATATACTTTAACGCTGTTCCGATAAATAGTGATAAGAAAGAGAATATTAAATACTGTAGCAAATTTCTTCTATTATAAAAGTATAATCCAATTAATAATACGCATATTAATATACCACTATGTAGAGGTGAAAATATAAATGAAATAATGGATAGATAATTATGTAATCTAAATGCTAATGTTTCGGTTTGTATAAATTGATAGACATACTGATCAATAGGATTGATATAATTTGTAAAAATCAATGACACGATTAAAATTAATAAAATAGCATAACAAATAATGAGCTTGGAATCTTTCTTCATTGTGCTTAAAGCTCCTTTGAACGTAAATATTTAGACTTTTTTTCTATTGTAAATATAAAAATAATTTTAAACAATAGGACTTTAGGACTACCTAAATATCATTTAGTAATATACTTAAAAGTGCTATCATAGTAATTATAAATAAAAACTAGGAGTGTGACTATGAAGCTAACAAGAAAAGGTAAAGTAACTATTATTATTGCAGCTATTGTCTTAATTGCTGGTATATTTGTAACAGTAAAGGCGATTAATATAAATAACAAAGTTTATCAACCCATCAATAAACAAGATACAAAACATGTGAAAGAAAAAATTAATAACAATAAGCCGATTTCTATCGCAATTTTTGGTGTAGATTCTAACAAAGAAAGAGAATCAGAAAATATAGGTGAAAGAACGGATTCAATTATGTTAGCTTCAATTAATCCTAAAACTAAAACAACGAAACTCGTTAGTGTTCCACGTGATATGGCAGTAAATATTCCTGGATATAGTAGTCATGATAAAGTTGCACATGCATATGCATACGGTGGATCAAAAACAGCAGTACAAACATTAAAAAATGAATTCAATATACCGATAGATGGGTATATAACAGTAGATATGGATGGCTTTAAAAAGACAATCGATGCCTTAGACGGTGTAAATGTTAAAAGTAATAAATCATTTACTTTTAACGGTACAAAATTTAAAGCTGGAGAGAAAGTGAAATTAAATGGTCAAGAAGCATTAGACTTTGTACGCAGTCGTAAAGAAGCGGGCGCTGGAGATGATGAAGGAAGACAAGAAAGACAACGTATTGTAATAGAAGCAACAAGTAAAAAGCTTAAAAATAATTTGAATGTCAATAATTTCAATGAGTTGATGAATGTTGCTCAAGATAACATTACAACAAGCTTTAATTTAAATGACACAAGAAAACTAATTACTGACTATAAAAGTGCAACAGAACATTTTGAGAAGATATCTATCGATGGTGTGAATCAAGTAGAGAGTGATGGTATTTGGTATTTCGAAGCAGATAAAGGTGCGAAAGAGCAAATTGTGAAATCGTATAAAAATAATTTAAAAAGCTAACATTTGGATGTATCAATTTACTTAATATGAAATGGGGTTATTTAAGTGACTTCAATTAATGAAGTGAAGATTGAACAAAATATGAATCACCTTATTCAAAATTACGGTATTCAACTATTAAATTATATGAGTGATTGTGAAAGAGAAGAAAAAGCAATACTTTCAGCGTTTGAGAAAGTGGATAGTCATATTATTAAAGCATCTCTAGAATTGTTGAAGCAAAATAATCTTATCAATGTTAGAACTGAAGAGATTATGCCCCCAAACATCTATTATCATCTTACGAAAGATGGCGAGTTGATTTTGCAGATGATTTATAAGTTTGAGTCATTAACCTTTGAGTAGGTTACACAATAATAAATAGCTGTTGTTTTGAACTTTGAATAATTTTTAATACAATAACACATAGGAGGGATCGTCATGAATAAAGATTGGCAATCGCAATTACCTATAGATGATATTAAAGAGCTCATACCAGTAAGTGGTGGAGATGTGAATGAAGCATATAGAATTGAAAGACAGAGTGGAACGGATTTTCTACTTGTTCAACATAATAGAAGCGAAGATTTTTACGCTGCCGAAATTGCTGGTTTAGAAGCATTTGAAGAAGCGGGTGTTACAGCGCCTGTTGTTAAAGGTTACGGTCAAATTAATGGAGATGCGTATTTAATACTAAGTTATCTTGAAGAAGGTCGTCGAGGTAGTCAAAGTGAACTCGGCAAACTGGTAGCGAAATTGCATAGTCATTATCAACAAGATGGTAAATTTGGATTTCATTTACCTTATCATGGTAGTGATATTACGTTCGAAAATGGTTGGAAAGATACATGGATTAATATATTTGTCGAGCAACGTTTAGATCAATTAAGAGACGAAATTGTAAGAAGAGGACTTTGGTCTAAGGACGAACTTCAACAATTTGAACAAGTACGTACAGTCATTATTGAAGCCTTAACAGAACATAAAAGTAAACCGTCATTACTACATGGAGACTTGTGGGCAGGTAATTATATGTTCTTATCAAACGGGGAACCAGCATTATTTGACCCTTCACCATTATATGGAGATCGTGAATTTGATTTAGGAGCAACAAGAGTCTTTGGTGGTTTCACGGATGCATTTTATAAAGCTTATGATGAAGCATTACCTTTAAGTAAAGGTGCAAATGAAAGAATTAAATTTTATGAACTATACTTATTGATGGTGCACTTAGTGAAGTTTGGTTCAATGTATGCAGGTAGTGTTCAGAGAACAATGGATGACATATTAAATGATAAGTAAAAGGATTGGGATAAAAATTTATCCCAATCCTTTATTTATTGTGTTGATATTGTATAGTTGCTGTTAAATGAACATTATCTTCACCTATATTACGATAAGTATGTGTTACGTCAGATTCAAAACGTATAGCATCATCTTGACGAACTATGTGTTTAACGCCATTGATATCGACTTCAAGTGTACCGCTATGAACGATAATGTACTCTTCAGATCCATTGTGATGGCCTTCTGATATCATTTCAGCTCCACTTTGTAAAATCATATTAAACATTTCAAAATTTTTATCAATATTAAATGGGAAATATGGGTATATCGTGACGGATTGATTATCGTTATATATAGGTGTAATGTCTGATTTAGACACACAATTAATGTTATCTTCTTTGTTAGAAATTAAATCGGATATAGGTAAATGTAAGCCATTTGCTATTTTCCATAAAGTTGTAATGGTAGGATTAGATTGTCCATTCTCAATTTGATTGAGCATTGTTTTGCTAACACCTGTCAATTTAGATACTGTGCTTAGGCTTAATTGTTGCGATGTTCGGTACTGTGACAAATTATGCGCAACAATTGTATGGATATCTTTCATAAATATAAACACTCCTATTTACTTTATAACGAACGCGTTGTACAATATAGTGTGTTCTTTATAACGAACGTTAAGAACAGTATAACAGAAATTCAATTTAGGGAGATAATAAAAAGATGGATCATATAAATAGAAGTAAAAAACAAACTTTAATATTATTTATTGGTATCTTACTAATTGGAGCAAGTTTAAGAGCACCTATAACTTCAGTAGGGATTGCATTACCTTCAATTAAAGAAACTTTAAATTTATCCAATACATCTGTCAGTTTAATCACAATTATTCCATTGCTTTCATTTGCAGTAATTTCACTATTCGCTGCTAAAATTAGTCATAAATTTGGATTAGAACGTACAGTTTTTGGTGCACTCATATTAATTTGTATAGGTATTGCTTTAAGGGCGATTACTGGAGTCTCTTGGTTATATGTCGGTACGATATTAATAGGTGTAGGGATTGCGTTTGGAAATGTGTTAACACCAGGTATCATTAAAATGAACTTCCCGTTACGTATAGGTATCATGACAGGTTATTACACAGTTGTGATGAATATATTCGGAAGTGCTTCATCATATGTGACAGCACCACTTGTTAAACATTTTAATTACAACATAGCAATCAGTTTAATTGGTATTGTAACGTTTATAGGTATTATTATATGGTCATTCCAGTTAAACAAACATGAAACAGTTAATAGTTCTCAAACAACGACAAATATAAATGTTTGGAAATCACCATTGTCATGGCAAATTACACTATTAATGGGTGGTCAATCAATGATATTTTATTCATTGATAAATTGGTTACCTGAATTTTTATTAAGTCATGGTACGCCGATTAATGAAGCGGGTATTTATTTATCGATTCTTCAATTAGCCATTATTCCACTAACTTTTGTCACACCTATATTTGCTGAAAAAATGAAGAACCAAGTTCTGATTACTTTTGTGACAGGATTACTTTTCGTATTAGGTATACTAACGTTAATGTTACAACCTAACTGGGCATTTTTAGGTATTATATTGATTGGTATTGCCAGTGGTTTAGCATTTGGACTTGTTAATACATTCTTTGGATTAAGAACAGAAAATGGTTTAACGGCAGCTAAATTATCAGGTATGTCACAGTCAGTAGGGTATTTATTTGCTGCGATTGGTCCATTACTATTCGGTATACTGCACGATGCTACAAATAGTTGGAATACGTCATTTGGCATACTGCTTGTTACGTCAATTATCATTATGATTATAGGATCACGTGCTGGTAGAAATATTACAATAGAACAAACTTTGGGAGCGAGACATTAAATTAATGTCTCGTTTTCTTTATTTCTATTTATTAATTATAAATAAATTACAATATTATGAACAAAATACATATAATTTTATAAAAAAAGGAAAACGCTTTCTAGTAGTGCTTTATTTTCTGATTATTTATAGTATAATTGTCCCATGAAGTTTGAATAAAATTAAATAGATAAATCTTAACTGAAAAGTTTGTAATGAGGAGTGACATGAAAGAATGGAAGACAATCATTTAAAAAGGGGTCTGAGTTCACGTCAAGTACAGATGATTGCACTTGGTGGAACAATAGGTGTTGGTTTGTTTATGGGTGCTTCAAGCACTATTAAATGGTCGGGACCATCTGCAATATTCGCTTATTTAGTAGCAGGCCTTTTCTTGTATTTAGTAATGAGAGCAATGGGAGAATTAGTTTATTTGTATCCAACTACAGGATCATTCGCCAACTATGCGAGTGATTATTTACATCCAGTAGCTGGTTATGTAACAGCTTGGAGTAACATATTCCAGTGGATAGTAGTAGGTATGAGTGAAGTAATCGCTGTTGGTCAATATATGCAATACTGGTGGCCAGATTTACCAACATGGATACCAGGGGTAATAGTAGTAGTAACTTTAGCTGCAGCAAATTTAACGTCAGTTAAAGCTTTCGGTGAATTTGAATTCTGGTTTGCAATGATTAAAGTAGTAACAATTATTTTAATGATTATAGCTGGTTTCGGTCTAATCTTCTTTGGACTTGGAAATGGCGGGAATGCTATAGGTTTAGGAAACTTAACAGAACATGGTGGATTCTTCCCTAAAGGTATCGTAGGTTTCTTCTTTGCATTATCAATGGTTGTAGGTTCTTATCAAGGGGTAGAATTAATAGGGATTACAGCTGGTGAAACGAAAGATCCACAGAAAAATATTAAAAAAGCCGTTAATGGTGTAATTTGGCGTATTTTAATCTTTTACATAGGTGCAATATTCGTTATTGTAACAGTTTATCCATGGGATCAATTAGGTAACGTAGGTAGTCCATTTGTTGCAACATTCGCAAAAGTAGGTATCACAATTGCGGCAGGATTAATTAACTTTGTTGTTATAACAGCAGCAATGTCAGGTTGTAACTCAGGTATATTCAGTTCAAGCCGTATGGTTTATACATTAGCTCAAAAAGGACAAATGCCTCGTATTTTCACAAAAGTTATGAAAACAGGGGTACCATTCTTTGCAGTATTAGCAATTTCAATTGGTATTTTTGTAGGTGTTATTTTAAATATTGTATTACCATTAGTGATTGATGGTTCTGAAAATATCTTTGTGTATGTATACAGTGCATCAATACTACCAGGTATGGTTCCTTGGTTTATGATTTTATTTAGTCATATTCAATTTAGAAGAAATCATTCAGATGAAATTAAAGGTCATCCATTCAAGATGCCGTTTGCACCATACTCTAACTATTTAACATTAGGATTCTTTATCTTAGTATTAATCGGTATGTTGTTCAATTCAGAAACACGCGTTTCTGTTATTATCGGTATTGTATTCTTATCCGTAATGACAATTGTATACTTCTTAAGAGGTTATCATAAAGAAGATAAAGGTGAATATTAAGCCTTTAACATAAAGCGTCTAGAACAGAAAAGTTCTAGACGCTTTTTCGTATTTTCAGAAATATGGGGGTGGGATGAATATTTTAGATGAGGGGAACTTGTGAGTGGGGTGTGACTAGCAATACTTATGGCATTGTATTTATCAAGATTGACCAAACAAGATAAATAGGAGCTCTGTATTTATCAAGATTGACCAAACAAGATAAATAGGAGCTCTGTATTTATCAAGACTGGCCAAACAAGATAAATAGGAGCTCTGTATTTATCAAGACTACCCAAACAAGATAAATATGAGCCTTGTATTTATCAAGATTGACCAAACAAGATAAATAGGAGCTCTGTATTTATCAAGACTGGCCAAACAAGATAAATAGGAGCTCTGTATTTAT